>NZ_CP146077.1:4605416-4927500 GCF_037023725.1 Pseudomonas bubulae | reverse complement strand
CTTAGTGATCCGGTGGTTCTGTATGGAAGGGCCATCGCTCAACGGATAAAAGGTACTCCGGGGATAACAGGCTGATACCGCCCAAGAGTTCATATCGACGGCGGTGTTTGGCACCTCGATGTCGGCTCATCACATCCTGGGGCTGAAGCCGGTCCCAAGGGTATGGCTGTTCGCCATTTAAAGTGGTACGCGAGCTGGGTTTAGAACGTCGTGAGACAGTTCGGTCCCTATCTGCCGTGGACGTTTGAGATTTGAGAGGGGCTGCTCCTAGTACGAGAGGACCGGAGTGGACGAACCTCTGGTGTTCCGGTTGTCACGCCAGTGGCATTGCCGGGTAGCTATGTTCGGGAAAGATAACCGCTGAAAGCATCTAAGCGGGAAACTTGCCTCAAGATGAGATCTCACTGGAACCTTGAGTTCCCTAAAGGGCCGTCGAAGACTACGACGTTGATAGGTTGGGTGTGTAAGCGCTGTGAGGCGTTGAGCTAACCAATACTAATTGCCCGTGAGGCTTGACCATATAACACCCAAGCAATTTGCGCCCTTGAACACAAGAGCATGCGAATTGCGGTGTGTGAAGACGATACAAACCGAAAGTTTGCAGTTCACAAAACACCACATCTATTACATACCCATTCGCTGGAGCGTAAACCGAAAGGTAAACGACCTGGCTACCGAATTTCTTGACGACCATAGAGCATTGGAACCACCTGATCCCATCCCGAACTCAGTAGTGAAACGATGCATCGCCGATGGTAGTGTGGGGTTTCCCCATGTGAGAGTAGGTCATCGTCAAGATTAAATTCCAAACCCCCTGTCTGCTAACGCAGACAGGGGGTTTGTTTTTGTGGCGAAAAAAGTTATGACCCGCCTGAGCGTATCGTTCTTCAGATCGCCTGCAGCTAAAGTCCTGCAAATAGGCACAGTTATTTTGTAGCCCGCGCACTAGAATAGGCCCAGTCATTTTCTGAGCCTGAGACTCCCTATATGCCAGATCCGGTTGACCCCCGCAGGGTGTCAGAATTACCGCTGGACGAGTTGGTGGCCTGTCATGAGTGCGATCTACTGATGCGCAAGCCGCATCTCGCCCTCGGTGAGAAAGCCCAATGCCCGCGCTGCGGCTATGAACTCTACGCTCATAGGTACAAGGTGGTTGAACGCAGCCTTGCGCTTGTGATTGCTGCTTTGCTGCTCTACATACCTGCGAACTTTTTACCCATCATGCAGCTCAATCTACTGGGCCAGGCGTCGCAAGACACGGTCTGGAGTGGTGTGCTCGGTTTGTACAACACCGGCATGCAAGGCATCGCGGCGGTGGTGTTCCTGTGCAGCATGGGCATCCCGCTGCTCAAGTTGCTCTGCCAGCTTGCTGTGTTGCTGAGCATTCGCTGGAATATCGGGCGCAGCTACGGTTTGCTGATTTACCGCATTTATCACCATCTGCGTGATTGGGGCATGCTTGAGGTGTACTTCATGGGCGTGCTGGTGGCCATCGTAAAACTGTCCGATCTGGCTGAGCTGAGTCTTGGCCTGGGCCTGGTCTGTTTTGTCAGCCTGTTGCTGGTACAGGTCTGGCTGGAAGTGGTGATGTCACCTCACCAGATCTGGCAGGCGTTATCCGGGGAGGATGCTCATGCGGGCGATTGATGCGGGTATCTTGATCTGTGGCGAATGCCACGAACTGAACAGGCAAGACCCCGAAACCGACGAGCAAACCTGTACTCGCTGCGGTGCTCTGGTTCACGCGCGTCGCCCCGACAGTTTGATGCGCACCTGGGCATTGCTGCTGACGTCGGCCATTCTCTATATCCCGGCCAACCTGCTGCCGATCATGACAGTCAACTCATTGGGCCAGGGCTCGCCGAGTACGATCATGGCGGGTGTCATCGAGCTGGTACAGCACGGCATGATCCCGATTGCTGCCGTGGTGTTTGTGGCAAGTATTCTGGTGCCCACCTTCAAGCTGGTCGGCATCGCCTTGCTGTTGTTTTCGGTACAACGCCATCAGCCTCTTTCTGCCCGGCAACGTATCATCATGTACCGATTTATCGAGTTCATTGGCCGTTGGTCAATGCTGGATATTTTCGTCATTGCCATTTTGGTGGCCGTGGTGAATTTTGGACGCATAGCCAGCATCGAAGCCAATCTTGGCGCAGTGGCATTTGCCAGTGTGGTGGTGCTAACGATGCTTGCAGCTGTAACTTTTGATCCCCGACTGATTTGGGACAACACGGAGTCGGACGACGACCATGAGTGACTTGCCTACCGCTAAAACCCGCCCGGCTTCCAACTGGTCGGCGATCTGGATCCTTCCGCTTATTGCCCTGGTCATCGGTGGCTGGCTGGGGTGGCGTGCCTACAGCGAAACCGGCATCGATATTCAGGTGCGTTTCGAGAGCGGCGAAGGCATCGTCGCCAACAAGACCGAGGTGGTCTACAAAGGCATGCCCGTGGGCAAGGTGAAAACCCTCGCCCTCGACGAGTCTGGCCCCAGCAAAGGGGTGATTGCTACCGTCGAAATGGACAAGGACGTTGAGCAATACCTGAAAACCAATACCCGTTTCTGGCTGGTCAAACCCAGTGTCACTCTGGCCGGTATCACCGGGCTCGAAACGCTGGTGTCCGGCAACTATATTGCGGTCAGTCCCGCCGATGGCGAGCCTGCACGCAAGTTCAAGGCGCTGTCCCAAGAACCGCCCTTGTCTGATGCCAAACCAGGTCTGCACCTGACGCTTAAAGCTGAGCGTCTCGGTTCGTTGAACCGTGGCAGCCCGGTGTTCTACAAGCAGATCCAGGTAGGGCAGATCAAAAGCTATGTGCTTTCCGAAGACCAAAGCACTGTTGAAATCAAAGTCTTTATCGAGCCGACCTACGCCAATCTGGTGCGCAAACATACGCGCTTCTGGAATGCCAGCGGTATCAGCATCGATGCCAACCTGTCGGGTGTGAAACTGCGCAGCGAATCTCTGGCCAGTATTGTGGCCGGTGGTATTGCCTTCGCCACTCCAGAGAACCGCAAAGACAGCCCGCCCACCGATTCGAGCCTGCCGTTCCGTCTTTATGAAGACTTCGATGCCGCGCAGGCGGGGATCAAGGTCAAAGTCAAACTCAGCGACTTCGAGGGCCTGCAGGCCGGTCGTACGCCGGTCATGTACAAAGGCATCCAGGTCGGTAGCCTCAAGGGTCTCAAGGTGGACCCTGATCTGACCAGCGCCAGTGCCGAGCTGACTCTGGACCCGTTGGCAGAAGATTACCTGGTGCAGGGCACCCAGTTCTGGGTGGTCAAGCCGTCCATCTCCCTGGCCGGCATTACCGGGCTGGAGGCGCTGGTCAAAGGCAACTACATTGCCATTCGCCCGGGTGACAAGGGCAGCACCCCCGAACGCGAATTCGTCGCCCGGCCAAAGGCTCCGCCGCTGGATCTGCGCTCACCGGGCCTGCATATGGTGCTCTTTACCGAGAACCTGGGCTCGCTGGATGTCGGCAGCCCGATCCTCTACAAGCAGGTCAAGGTCGGTTCGGTGCAGAGCTATCAGTTCTCCCGCACCAAAAAGCAGTTGGTGATCGGTGTCCATATCGAGAAGGAATACGAGAATCTGGTCAATGCTTCGACCCGTTTCTGGAATGCCAGCGGCATCACGTTGACCGGCGGTTTGACCGGCGGTATCCAGGTTAAAAGCGAATCCCTGCAAAGTCTGATGGCCGGCGGGATTGCTTTTGAAACACCGGAAGCCAAGGCGCCGCTGCAAAAACGTATCCCGCGTTTCCGTCTGTTTACTGACCGTGACGCAGCCATGCAGCAGGGAGTCGCCGTTACGATCAAGGTGCCGCGTGCCGATGGCCTGCGCGAGGGTACGCCGATTCGCTTCAAGGGGCTGGATGTTGGCAAGATCGAAAGCATTGACCTGAGCGAGGACCTGCAATCGGTTCTGCTCAAGGCACGCATCACCGAAGTGCCTGAGCGGATTGCGCGGGTTGGCAGCCAATTCTGGGTGGTCAAGCCGGAGCTTGGTTTGATGAAAACGGCCAACCTCGAAACCCTGGTCACCGGCCAGTACCTCGAGGTGCAACCGGCGAGCAAACAACTGGGGCGCCAGACCAGTTTTGTAGCCCTGGAGCAAGCGCCGGATGCCGCCGTTTCCCAGGCCGGATTGAGCCTGGTATTGAGCGCTGCCCGTCGTGGTTCGCTCAAGGAGGGCGTGCCTGTCACCTACCGTGAAGTCACCGTGGGTAAAGTCACGGGGTATGAGTTGGGCAACAGTGCCGACCGGGTGCTGGTACATATCCTGATCGAGCCGCGTTACGCGCCGTTGGTGCATAGCGGTAGCCGCTTCTGGAATACGAGCGGTTTTGGTGTCGACTTCGGTTTGTTCAAAGGAGCAACGATTCGCACTGAATCCCTGGAAACCCTGGTGCAGGGTGGCATTGCCTTCGCCACACCGGACGGCGACAAGCTGGGTACCCAGGCTCGCCCTGAGCAAACCTTCCCGCTCTTTGACAAGTTCGAAGACGAATGGCTGCAGTGGGCACCGAAGATCCCGTTAGGCAAATAAGCTGCAAAAAAAAACCGCGATCAATGATCGCGGTTTTTTTATGTACGGGGTTCAGTCTCAGACTTCATCCAGTTCGCGTTCTTCCACCGCCGTCAACGCATCAGGTTTCACCTCGTCATGGCGACGAATGTGCTTCCAGTCGTCTTCATCGATATAGATCCCGTTAGGGCCGCTGCCGCCTTCCAGGTCGATGGCCACATGGGCGCAGACCTGCGGCTTCACACTGGCCAGAATCGGTACAAAGCCCAGCTGCAAACTGGTCTCCAGCAGAGCTGTCTGGTTTTTCTCGTCAATGTCGGCAGCTTCGTCCAGGTAGTACGGCAAGCGAATACGCCCGGCCTGATCGCGGTCCATCAAGTGCAGCAACAAATACATGTTGGTCAGCGCCTTGATCGTCATGGTCGTACCGTTGGACGCAGCGCCATCGATATCCGTGTGGATCACCGGCTGGCCATTGAGCTTGGTGATCTCGAACGCCAGCTCGAACAAGTCCTTGAGCCCCAACTGGTTATGGTTGGCTGCCACCAGGCGCGCCAGATACTCCTTGGCCTCTTCGTTCTTGTTGTCCTGTTCGGTGCTCTGGCTGAGGTCAAACACCGACAGTGTCTCGCCTTCTTCGTACTGGCCGGCGCTGTGGATAATCTGATCGATATGCTTGAGCGCCTCCTTGTTGGGGGCCAGCACGATACGGAAGCTTTTGAGGTTGGACACCTGACGCTTGTTGATTTCGCGGTTGAACAATGCCAGTTGGTGCTCAAGGCTGTCGTAGTCGCTGCGGATATTGCGCAGCGTGCGGGCGATATCGGTGACTGCGGCCCGGCGCGCCTTGCCCAGGGTCAGGGCTTCTTCAGTGCGGTGGGCGTAGGCGTTGATCAGTAACTGCAGGCGCCGCTCCATATCGTCTTCACTGTCGAACTTGGCCACACCCTTGAGGCGTACCTGAGCGTACAGCGCCTCGATCTGGCCGTCGCAACGCAACAAGCCCTGCCAGCTGTCCTGATAGTCGTTGAGCAACGGCAGCAGGTTGTCCATCGAATCGTCGACCGGATCCATAAATGGCGTACCGAACGGCAAGTCGGCGGGCAGCAGTTGGCGTCGACGCAAGCTGTCATCCAGGGTGCGCTGTTTGGCTTCCATGTCACCGATCTGGCGACCGACCAGTTGCAACTTGGCCGACAACTGCTGGACGCGCTCGGTGAAGGCATCGCTGGAGCGTTTCAACTCGTCCTGCGCAGCTTCGGCCTGAGCCAGTTGCTCGAGTTTTTCGCCTTCTTCTGCACTGAGCGTCTGGCTGCGGCGGAAATCTTCCAGCGCCTTTTGCGCATCCAGCACCTGCTGATACAGGGACTCGGCTTCGCTCTTGCTTGCGGCGCGGTCAGAGGTCACGGCCTGCTGGGTCTTGAGTTGCTTGAGCTCTTTTTCCAGACGCTCTTTCTGCTCGCGCAAAGCCGCGCGGTCCGCCAGTGCCTGCAGGGCAGGGGGCTCGATATGGCTCAAGTCGATGGACAGGCCCGGGGCTTCAAAACGCTCGCCTTTAAAGCCATCGAGGATCAGCTCCAGCGATTTGACCCAGGCATCGCTGTCATCCAGCGCAATCCCGTGCTCACCCAGGGGCAGGCTGAACAGGGCACTGTTGAACAGGCGCATCAGGCGTTCCACATCCTGCTGCGAAAACTCTTCGCGCAAGCGGGCATAGCTGTTGTTGTCGGCGTGATCGAGCTGCTGCTTGACCGACTTGAGGCGCTTTTCCAGATCGCGCAGTCGCTCGTCCAGATCCTCGGCACTGAACTGACGCGACTGCGCCAGCGCCCCCGCCAGTTCGTCGTGGGCGTCTTTGGCGCTCAGCAATTGCTGCTCAAGCACCTTTACGTCGTCGACCAGGGCGAAGCGATGTTTGAGCACTGACAACTCGCCGAGCCAGCGCTGGATACCGGAAATTTCCCGCTCAAGACGCATCAACTCCTGAGTGCTGCTGCGCTGGTTGTTTTGCAGGGCGTCCTGTTCGTTGCGGTAGTGCTCGGACTGGATCAGCAGCTCTTCCTTGCGGGCCCCGGCGTAGTCCTGCCAGGTACCGAGCAAGGAATCGAGCAGCGGTGACAGGCGGTGCAGCTTGCCACGCAGCAGGTCGCGCTGGCGCACACCTGCGGCCAATGCCTCGACCAACGGCCCGGCGCCGACCAGTGCGTTGTAGTCCTGCTCCATGCGTCGTACATCACGGAAAGCTTCTTCGCACGCAGCAATGTAATCAACGCTGCCCGAACGCAGGCTGTGTTCGAACGCATCGAGGAACAGTTGCTTGAGCTTGGCCGCAGTGATTTCGCGCATATGCAGCAGGTTGATAAATAGCGCGCGGAAGGTCTTGAGGCTCTGCTCGCTGGTGGAGCGCAGCGGGATCAGGGTCAGGTCCAGGGGGATCGACGTATGGCCGCCCACCAGCAGACGCCGAAGTTCATCAGGCTTGAGCTCGTAGGCTTTGAGGCCATTACGCTCCAGATTGTTGAACAGCTCTTTCTGGCGCAGGCAGGTGTCGTCTTTCTGGTAGTGGGCCAGGTCCAGTTTGCCCGCGTAGGCAAAAAACTGGTGACCGAAGCCGCCCCCCGGGCCGCGACCGACAACACCGATCACATGGGGGCCGTGGGGCAGGGACACTTCGACCAGGATGTAGCTGGTGTCCGAGGCAAAGTAAAAGCGTCGCGACTGCTCAAGGCTGTATTTGCCGAAGCTCATGTCGGACATGCGCGCCAGAATCGGGAACTGCAAGGCGTTGATTGATGCCGACTTGCCGAGGTTGTTCGCCCCGTAGACCGACAGCGGGTGTTCCAGCGGGAACAGCCCCAGGCTGTAACCGGCGGTGTTCAACAGGGCAAAGCGGCGAATGCCGTAGCGTTCCTGGCTCATGCGTCCATCTCCTGTTGTTCGTCGGCAATGGCGCGGGCCAATGCGGTTTCTTCGTCCTCACTGTCATCATCGGCCAGCACCGGTGTGGGCAATGGCAAGATGCTGTGCAGGCTGGCGGCCAGGTCGCGGTCTTGTTGCACCGACAGGCACACATCGAGAAAACGGTGCATCGGTGGCAGAAAGCGATAGATGCCGGGTTCTTCACTGGCAAAACCGAGCTGGGTCATGCGGCGCATGATCTTTTCTTCCAGTTCGTCCTGGCTGGTGACTTCAGCCTGCACAAACAGGTCGCGGTATTTTTCCAGCAGCGCAGGCAACTCGTCGCGGCCCAGGCTGCCACCGTCGAGCACGGCGATCGGGTCGCGGCCCTGATCGGCCAGATGCTCGACGATGATGAACGTGAATAGCGCCAGGCGCTGTGCGGTCTTGTTGACCTGCGCAGTGGCAGTGTCGGGCACAAAGTAATAGAAGCCGCGGGTATCACACACCAGTTCAAAGCCCAGGGCTTTAAACAGGGCGCGGTATTGATCCTGGAAGTTCGACAGTTGCGCGTACAGCTCCGGGTCGCGGCGGCTGACGTGATAACCCTTGAACAGCTCACGAAAAATCGGTGCCAGCTGGGACAGTTCAGAAAGATCAAGATGCATGCAGAGAGCTCGCAGTAGTCTGGGTCGCATCTTCGCTGTGAGAAAGCAGAGCGAAGGAGCGCAGGCTGACCAAATGTTCGTGGGTGTGGTAATCGCGGCGCTCCAGGCGTTCGCGCACGAAGCGTTTTTCACGGGACAGGCGTGAGAACCAGTACAGCAGCTCATCGGTGTCGCCGTCTGGCTCTTGTGCCAGCAGCCAGCACATCAAGTCCGGCATCGGTAGCGCATCGCTGCAGCGGTCGAGCATTTCCTTGACCGTGCGCGGGGCCTTGGGCGTTTCGCCGCGGTGGACCTTATGCGCCTTGGGAAATTTCGCCGGTTTGGCTTCGAAGCGGGCCAGGGCATAGACATAAGCCTCAACCTGACTGGCGCTGCCCAAAAAGGTGCTTTGCGGGCGGGTGAACATCGGCATGGCTGCTTGCGGCACTGCGTCCAGGCCTTTGCGGCGGATGGCTGCCAGTGCCAGCGCGGCACCACGGGTCACGGCATTGTGCCGGCGGGCTTCTTCACGCAGCGGCAGTAGCAACTCACGGGCATGGCGCAGGGTCATCTGGGCGCTGGTTTGCATCTCAAGGATGCGCGCATGGGTGCGCAGCAGCATGTCGTCGTCTACCAAGTGGCCGAGGCGTTGCTGTTCGCTGAGCATGCGCAGCAGCACCACTTCGACCTTGCGTACGCCTTGCTCGAAAGCGCCGTCGGCGTTGACCAGCTGAATCATGGGTTCGACGTATTCATCCCAGGTTGCCAGCACTTCGGCATAGCGCTGACGCAACGGAATTTGCCGGTCGCTGGTCTTGGCCCGTTCGGCTACGGCCACCAGCGCCTGTTCATCGTTGGCGAGTTTTTTCAATACATCGCGTACCCGCATATCGAGCAAACGCAGCTGGCGTGCCAGGTCATGGCCGTCTCGAATGTCGAAGGCATCCTGGATATAACCTGCCAGCCGCTCCAGATGGCGCAGGTAGGCTTCGATTTCCAGGCACAGGCCAAGTCGGTGCTCGTGGCGCAAATAAGCCAGAAAGTCGTGAATCTGGGCGTTTAGCTCGAAACGGTTCGGGCTTTTGGCGACCGGCACCAGTATGTCCAGACGAATCCAGGCATCGAGCACGGCGGTGATGTCTTGCGGCGTGCTGTCCATCTGATGAACGGCCAGTTGCAGGCGTAATTCGTTCAGGCTCAGGGTGCCTTGGTCGAAGTGTTCACACAAAGGCTCAAGGAGTGCCCAGTGCTCGGCGAGGGCACGTAAAACGCGCTTGGGTTCGATCATGGGAGGGCCGGTCAATTGGCAAGTAAAGGCCGCGATTGTACTGCAACGTGCTGTCGAGTCATCACTTGGCAGATCAACTGCGGGCGGGAAGGGCAGAAGGGCGGTAGAATCCCCACACTTTAGTAATCCACAGATGGCCGACCCTTGTTGAATGAGTCCCGCCGCCGCGCTTTCTTGACTGCCATGCAAGTGGTCAGCTGGTTGCCGCGCACTGAACTGCCGTTTGCCGCCCCTTCGCGGCCAGAACTGCTGGTGCTCCCCGAGCCGCCCGCGGAGCCTGTGATCACAAGGCCTGCGGTCAAGGCGGCGGTTGCACCGGGCAAACCTGTCGAGCGGCCAAAAATCGAAGTGCCCCGGCCTTCGGTCAGTCGCCCGGTCAGCAAACCGGTGGTCGAAGCCGAGTTGGCACCTGTACCGGCCAAGGTCGTGCAACTGCCACCGCCGCGTTTTGCCCTGCAGTTACTGCGGGCCGGACGTTGCCTGGTGCTGGTGGAGTTACCCACAGGCGGTGCATTCCAGAGCCGCGACCCGGCCTATTTATTGTTAAAGGACATGTTGCGCGCTGCCGGCTTGCCCGACAGCCCGCAAATCATTGGCGAGCCGGTGCGCTGGCCGTTGCTGCGGCGTGGCAATGTCGATCAAGGGCCCGAGGCTGCGCGTGAGTTTGTGCAGGGCTTTCTTATGGCCCGCCTGGAAGAGGCCGAATGTGCCTGTTTGTGGCTGATCGGGCTGCCTGCGGTGCGCTTTGCCGGTGAGGCCGATGCCGAGGCGTTCAACACTGAACTGCAAATTGAAGGGTTGGGCAGCGCATGGGCGTTGCCGGGCCTGGAACTCTTAATGGATGAGCCACAACGCAAAGCGCATGTGTGGCAAGCCATGCGCCGGCTAATGGCGCGCTGGAAACAGAACGATGAGTGATGCGGTAACTTTTCGCCCGATGACCGAGGCGGACCTTGATGCGGTATTGAAAATTGAATACGCCGCTTTCAGTCACCCCTGGACCCGCGGCATATTTCTCGACGGCCTGGGCAAGTACCATATCTGGCTGATGTTTGAAGGTGAGCAGCAGGTAGGGCATGGCGTGGTGCAGATCATCCTCGACGAGGCCCATCTGCTCAATATCACCGTCAAGCCCGAGAGCCAGGGCCGTGGCCTGGGGCTCAAGCTGCTTGAGCACTTGATGTCGATTGCCTATCAGCATGAGGCGCGCGAATGCTTCCTTGAGCTGCGCGACAGCAATACCGCGGCGTTCAAGTTGTATGAGCGTTATGGCTTCAATGAAATCGGCCGTCGCCGTGACTACTACCCGGCTGTGGGTGGGCGTGAAGATGCGGTGGTGATGGCCTGTACGCTGGTCGACTGACGGCGAAAAGTCGTTGTGTGGGAGCGGGCTTGCTGGCGATGCTGGCGCTGCGGTTTATCAGGTAAACCGTGTTGATCCGATCGCGAGCAAGCCCGCTCCCACAGGGTTTACCTTTCAACGCTTGCGTCCCACCGGGTCAATTTCCGCCAGTTCGGCTTCATCCAGCCCTTTGCCGGCGCCGATTTCGTCTTCATCAACCAGGCTCAGATCCCAGTCAGCGGCACCGTCCGGGCCCTGGGCAGCCTCCTTGGCATCGCGGGCGCCGTCCTCGCGGATCAGCATCTCCTGCTCCAGGTCGTCGTCGTTGAGGCCCAGATCCAGTTCGTCATCCAGCGCGGCTCTGTGCCTGGAGCCTGTATCGTCGACAAACAAGTCGCTGACGGGCTCATAGGTATCGTCATCATCAAAATCCAGCGGCTCCACCGAACCCATGGCGTCCTCGATATCGTCGATAGGTGCGGGTTGTGGTGCCCCGTAGGGGCGACGTGAATCAGTCATGGTAATTCCTCATACTCTGGGTGCTTTAATACGATGACTGTAGCCATTGCTGAAGATTCCACCCAACTGACCGCCGGAATGTCATGGGGCAAGTGACCCCGACCGCTGGTCGGCTGTCAGAACAGCGCATCAACTCTTGAGGCTCCACAGCATGAACGAACTACAAGATCTGATTGATAACAATGAGCGTTGGGCCGATGCGATCAAGCAGGAAGATCCCGACTTCTTCGCCAAGCTGGCCCGCCAGCAAACACCGGAATACCTGTGGATTGGTTGTTCGGATGCGCGGGTGCCGGCCAACGAAATTGTCGGCATGTTGCCCGGCGATCTTTTTGTGCACCGCAACGTGGCCAATGTCGTGTTGCACACTGACTTGAATTGCCTGTCGGTGATCCAGTACGCGGTCGACGTTTTGAAGGTCAAACATATTCTGGTGACCGGCCACTATGGCTGTGGCGGTGTACGCGCATCGATGAAGGACCAGCAGATGGGGCTGATCGATGGCTGGCTGCGTTCGATTCGTGACCTGTATTACGAGAATCGTGAAGCGCTGGCGCTGTTGCCCACCGAGGAAGAGCGGGTTGACCGCCTCTGCGAATTGAACGTGATCCAGCAGGTGGCGAACGTCGGGCATACCAATATTGTGCAAAATGCCTGGCACCGCGGGCAGAAGCTGTCGGTGCATGGCTGCATCTACGGGATCAAGGACGGTCGCTGGAAAAGCCTGAACACCACCATCAGCGGCCTTGACCAGTTGCCGCCGCAGTATCGTTTGCGGCCGGTGGGCGCAGTATAAAGTTGCATGCATAACCTGTGGGAGCGGGCTTGCTCGCGATGGTATCGACGCGGTTTTCCTGCTTTACCGCGCCGCCTGAATCGCGAGCAAGCCCGCTCCCACATTTAGTTACGAGTTCGCTTACGGCATCACCGGCGCGGTATACACCAGCGTCGTCCCCAATGCCCACAGCAAAAACAGCACCAGCGGCGTGTGCACCAACAGTTGCACAAACGAGAAGCCGATCAAGTCCCGCGCCTTCAAACCCAGTACGCCCAGCAGCGGCAGCATGTAAAACGGATTGATCAGATTGGGCAGCGCCTCGGCGGCGTTGTAGATCTGCACAGCCCAACCCAGGTGATAGCCCAGATCATTGGCCACCTGCATCACGTACGGCGCTTCGATAATCCACTTGCCGCCACCCGACGGGATAAAAAAGCCCAGAATCGCCGAATACACGCCCATCAATAATGCATAAGTGTCATGGGACGCGATTTGTACGAAAAACGTCGAGATATGGTGGGCCAGTGTTTGCCCGTCGGTGCCCTTGACCACCGTCATCAATGCGGCAATCGAGCCATACAGCGGAAACTGGATCATCACCCCGGTGGTGGTTGGCACGGCGCTGGTCACGGCATTGAGAAAACTGCGCGGGCGCCAGTGCAGCAGGGCACCGAGCATCAGGAACAGAAAATTGTAAGTGTTGAGCCCGGAGATGGCGCTGATCGCCGGTTTGGTCGAAAACTCATGGAACAACCAGCCAGCAGCCAGCAGCACCAGCAAAATGGTCAGCAGCGGGCTGTATTCCAGCCACTCACCGGGGCGTGTGCGCGGGGGGAGCTTCGGTGAGCTGAAGCTCGGGTCGATACCGCAGGCAGCTGCGTCGCGGGCGGATTCAGCGCCGGGTGCGGTGGCGTAGGCGACAATCAACGACACCACTACCAGCGCCGCCAGCAACACCCCGGACTGCCAGAGAAAGATGGTTTCAGTGAAGGGGATAACCCCGGTAATCGCCAGAATCGACGGCGGCAGGCTGGCGGGGTTGGCTTGCAACTGTGCAGCCGAAGACGACAACCCCAGTGCCCACACCGCGCCCAGCCCCAGGTAGGCCGCAGCGCCGGCGGCGCGATAGTCCATGCGCAGGTTGGTGCGCCGGGCCAGTGCCCGTACCAGTAAGCCGCCAAACACCAGCGACAGCCCCCAGTTGAGCAATGACGCGACCATTGAAATCAACGCTACCCAGCACACCGCCTGGCGGCCGTTTTTCGGTACCCGGGCCAGTTTGTCGATCAATTTGACGGCGGGCGGCGAGCTGGCCACCACATAACCGCCAATCACCACGAAGGCCATTTGCATGGTGAACGGGATCAGGCTCCAGAAGCCGTCACCAAATGCCATGGCGGCATCGGTGGGTTTGGCGCCCATCAGCATCGTGGCCAATGCCACGGTTATTACCGCAACAGCGGCGAACACCCACGAGTCGGGAAACCAGCGCTCGGCAAAGTTCGAGCAGCGCAGGGCAAAGCGGGCAGAGCGGCTGTCTGTAATCTCGGCGGCCATGAAATGTACCTCGGTTTTCTTATGGTTATGGGATGGCCCGAGCACAGTAAATCAAAGCGGGAGCAATTCCGATGGCCCGGTGTGTGTGGCCATGAATGTGCAGGGTTATTCAGTGGCCTCGGTTTTGGATGAACGGTCGTTTTCGGCGCTCCAGAAAATTCGCCTAAAGCCGATTCTGTTGCACGCATTCTTTCATTGCTCCGGGTACCCCATGTTCAACACACGCTTGAAGCAAGAGCTGTCGGCTCTTCGCGAAGAAATATCCAGCCTGCAGCAGGTTCGGGAGAGCCTGGACAGCGAAATGCTGGTGCTGTCTCTGGGCGCGGATGGGCGCATCGAGACAGCCAACCATAACTTCACCCAACAGATGCACTACACCGGTACTGCGTTGTTGGGTCTGCATATTGATGAACTGGTGCCCGCGCACCTGAAAAACGACGAACACAGCCTTCGTTTCAAGAGCGCCATGAAGCGCAATGAACATTACAGTGGCACCGTGCGCTTGCTGCGCGGCAATGGCCAGGAAGCGTGGCTGCGCTCGATCATGCAGCCGATTCTGGACTCCAGCGGGCGGGTGCTGCGCATTTCGATTTTCTCCAGTGACCTGACGCGCACCATCGAAACTTCCCGCGACCATGAAAACCTGATGAGTGCGCTGATGCGTTCTACCGCCGTGATCGAGTTCAACCTCAAGGGCGAAGTGCTGACCGCCAATGAGCGTTTTCTCTCCGGCATGGGGTATACCCTGGGGCAGATCCAGGGCAAACATCACCGCATGTTCTGCACCCCGCAAGAACAGAACAGTGCCGAATACCAGGCCTTCTGGCAGCGTTTAAATGCGGGTGAGTTTGTCGCGGCACGCTTTCAGCGCATCGACAGTCACGGCCGTGATGTATGGCTTGAGGCCACCTACAACCCGGTGCGCGACGCCAATGACAACCTGTACAAAGTGGTGAAGTTCGCCACGGTGATCACCGATCAGGTTCATCAGGAACAGGCCGTCTGCGAAGCGGCAGGCATTGCCTACAGCACTTCGCTGCAAACCGACAGCAGTGCCCAGCGCGGCACCAAAGTGGTGACCGAAGCGGTGCAAGTGATGCGTGATCTGGCCCGTCACATGCAGCAGGCGGGTGACGGCATTGAAGCCTTGAGCGATCAGTCGCAAGTGATTGGCAGCATCGTCAAGACCATCAGCTCGATTGCCGACCAGACCAACTTGCTGGCGCTTAACGCCGCCATTGAGGCCGCGCGTGCCGGTGAACAAGGTCGTGGCTTTGCCGTCGTGGCTGACGAAGTGCGCCAATTGGCGTCGCGCACCAGCAAGGCCACTGAAGAAATCATCGGTGTGGTGCGGCAGAACCAGGACATGGCCCGTAGCGCCGTGACCCTGATGGCCGATGGCAAGCTTCAGGCCGAAGCAGGATTGGCGTTGGCCGCCGAAGCGGGCACGGTGATTGTCGAAATCCAGGATGGCGCGCAGAAAGTGGTCGATGCCGTGGGTCAGTTTGCCAACCAGCTGTCGTCATGAGCCTTGATATGCAGGGGTTGAACTTAAGAAAAATCCCTCTGAGGTGACGGAAAAAGTACTGGTAGGAGTAAACTCCAGGCTTTCCAAAGGAGTTTCTATGAGTCTCTACCAGTCGAGCATTCTTGCCAAACCGATACCTTCGCAAGCGCGTTACATGTTTTTCGCCCTCAAGTCAGTAGAAGCTTTGCCGGCTGCACTCGACACCTTGTCGCAGTGGGTGGATGGCAAAAGCGTGGTGGCCGGTTTTGGTTCGCCGCTGGTATTGGCCCTTGGCGCGAAAGTCCCGGGGTTGCGGGTGTTTCCTGCGATCAATGCCATGGTTGAAAACCCGTCGACCCAGCACGCCCTGTGGCTGTGGTTGCTGGGCGAAGACCGTGGCGAGCTGCTGCACCGCAGCCAGGCCATCGAGACTGCCCTGGCGCCTGCGTTCAACCTGCTGCAAGTGACCGAAGGCTTCCGTTACGGCACTGATCGTGACCTGACCGGCTACGAAGACGGCACTGAAAACCCGGTGGACGAAGCGGCTGTGGACGCGGCCATCGTTGCCAATGCTGGCGCCGGGCTGGACGGTGGCAGCTTTGTGGCCATTCAGCAGTGGCAGCATGACCTGAACGGTTTTGCCGCACTGCCGTCCGAGGAGCAGGACAACATCATGGGTCGTCGCAAGAGCGACAACGAAGAGCTGGACGATGCGCCGGAGTCTGCCCACGTCAAACGTACTGCCCAGGAAAGCTTCACCCCGGAAGCCTTTATTGTGCGTCGCTCCATGCCGTGGACAGAAAACGGCAAGTCCGGGCTGATGTTTGTTGCCTTTGGCCGCACGCTGAATGCCTTTGAAGTGCAACTGCGGCGCATGAGCGGTCTGGAAGACGGCATCATCGATGGCTTGTATCGTTACAGCCGTCCACTTAACGGTGGCTACTACTGGTGCCCGCCGATGAAAGACGGGCGGATGGATTTGAGTGCGGTGCGTCCGTAATAAGCGTCACTCCCCCGTAGCAGAGCGGAGTCAGCGACGACTGGTTTCAGGAATTGTCTGATTATTTTTTGCATGCCGCAGCCTCAGGCTTGCGGCATGAAATCGACCCCCCAAGCCGCTCGAAAACTCCTGCACTTATTTGCCTGTGGCCTGATCGTCGGACTCCTTGCGGGGTCGTTCGTATACTTGCGTGCCGTGTTCAACGAAGAGGTCTCGCAGCGCCGCAGTTTTATGAACGAGGCGGTGTTCAATGCCCAGGATTTTTTCGTCAGCCGCCAGACGCTTCTCAAGAGCCTGGTGCTGGCCACTGTGCCTGATCATCAGGCAGGCCAAACGGTTGCCGGTATTGATCCACAAGAAGAGGTCAACATCAGCCTGGGCAGTGAGGCTGGCCACTGGAACCTTTGGCTGACCCGGCGGATGATGGATTATTTGCACGAAAGCAAAGTCAATCTGTTGTATGTGCCGCAGACGGATAAGCCCAAAGTGGTGTGTTTGTTCGACTCTTCAGGCAACCTTGAACCGCTGCCCAAAGTGGTGTTGCAGCGCCTGCTTGATGAAGGGGCCAAGGCCTATTCATTTGGTGATGATCTGTGGCTGACCGACAGCAAGGTCCTGAATGCCCCCTTTTATTTATTTTCCCGACTCGATAACCGTAACCTGTCTTCCGGCTGGCTGGGCATTGAGGTCGAGGTTCCGGATCTGGTAGAGGCCTTGCGCAGTGAAAGTGCCGGTGACTTCATGCTGCTCAACGGTCAAGGCCAGATTCTGTTCACCAACGCCGCACAATCCACTCTCGTCAATTCATTGCAGACGCTGGAACCCAAGAATTCGTTTGGCTTTATCGGTAGTGGCTGGTTGCCCGATAGCCTGGCAATCACGAAGAAGCTGGGCTATTCGGGCTGGCAAATCGTTTATGCCTTAGATATCAAATCTCTATTGCCAGTTTTGGGCGGGCCTTTGTTGGGCTGTGTTTTGTTGTTTATTGCCGTCTGCATCGGCTTGCGATTACTGATTGTGCGCATTGATCGGCGCCTGATCACCCCGGGTGAGAAACGCATTCAGGCGCTGGTTGAAAGTGAGGCGTTCAGTCGTGCCGTATTGCAAGTTGCACCGATGGCCCTGTGTGTAATCCGGCGCACAGACGGCACCGTGGTACTGGAAAACTCCTTGTCACAACAGTGGCTGGGTAACGGCACTGAGCGCAGCAAGCTATGCCATGGCTGGATTTCACGCGCGTTCGATGAATGTGACTTGCGCAACAGTGATGAGATCGAAATGGAGGATGGCCGTCTTCTGTACCTGGCCTTTGCCCCTACGCGCTACAAAAGTCAGGACGTGCTGATTTGCGCGTTCAGCGACATCAGCGCACGTAAACAGATTGAAGTAACCCTCGAACGTGCCCGGCAACTGGCGGACCGGGCCAATGAGGCCAAGACTCTGTTTCTGGCAACCATGAGCCACGAAATCCGTACACCCCTGTACGGTGTTTTGGGCACGCTGGAACTGCTGGCGCGTACCGAACTTAATGATCAGCAGAACAACTATCTCAAGGCTATCGAACGCTCATCCGGCAACTTGTTGCAGCTGATTTGCGACGTGCTGGATGTGTCGCGTATCGAGGCGGGTCAGCTGCAACTGGAGCTCAACACCTTCAGCCCTCTTGAGCTGATAGAAGAGGTGGTCCTGGGCTACAGTGGCGCAGCCCAGGCCAAGGGCCTGCAGTTGTTTGCATTGATTGATTCAACGGTGCCCGAGTGGCTCAGCGGTGATGTCACCCGCATCCGCCAGATCTTGAATAACCTGCTCAACAACGCCCTGAAGTTCACGGACTACGGAAAAATTGTCCTGCGTCTGAAAATGGACAGCCGTGATGATGAGCGCGTGATGTTGCACTGGCAGGTTTCCGATACTGGCAAAGGTATTGCCCATGAAGAGCAGGCTCATCTGTTCGAGCCTTTTTATCAAGTGGAGTCTGCGAAAAACGTGGTCGCCGGCACCGGGCTGGGCCTGTCCATCTGCAAGCGCCTTATGCACTTGATGAACGGCACCATGCGTCTGGTCAGTGAGCCGGGATTGGGTAGCAGTTTTACCCTGCATCTGCCCTTGGTGCAGGTTAGCGAACCGGCGCGTTTTAGCCCTTTTGGCGAGTTGGCTGCCCGCGTTGTTTATGTGGTTTCCCCCGTGCGCGAACTGGCCGAGTGTTATTGCGCCTGGTTACGCCGTTGGGGTGCGCGGGCTCATCTTGGGGCGCCGAAACCAGGGGATGCATCCGATGCTGCTGTTTTATTGGAGCTGCATCCCGGCGCTGCCCGGCAATTGCTTGAACCTGGCTGGACAGGCCCGCTGGTGGTAGCCGCCAGTGACATGTCGGTAGCTCCCGCCGTTGAAAACCCTTGCTGGCAAGCGGACCTGAGTAGCTTGCAGGACGTCTATCGTGCCCTGTGCAAGGCCCAGGGCATGGGTATTGGCAGCGATCTTGAGCCGGGTACGGTGAAGACGGAACTCAAGCTCGGTTTGCGCATTCTGGTTGCCGAAGACAATGTGATCAATCAACTGATTCTGCGTGATCAACTTGAAGAGTTGGGTTGCACAGTGACATTGGTCAGCGATGGACTGGAAGCACTCGAGCGTTGGCGCGACGACGATTTTGATCTGCTGCTGACCGACGTCAACATGCCGAAAATGAATGGTTATGAGCTGGCGGCCCGGTTGCGGGCCATGAACATAACGCTGCCGATCATTGGTGCAACGGCCAATGCCATGCGTGAGGAGAGCGAGCGCTGTCTGAATGCGGGGATGAATCACTGCCTGATCAAGCCTTTTACGCTGCACACCCTATACAACTGTCTTCAGCACTTCTAAAGGAGGATCCAGTGAAGCCCTATCGTGTACTGGTCGTTGAGGATCACCCTTTTCAGCATGAGTATTTGCTGAACGTTTTCAATGAGGTGGGTGGCTTTACAGTTGACACCGTTTGGGATGGCGATGGCGCGCTGGAGTGTCTGGCGCGTCATGACTATGACTTGCTGCTCAGTGACTTGCTGATGCCTGTGATGGATGGTGTGCAACTGATCCAGAGAGTTGCCGCCCTGAAAAATAAACCGGCGTTGGCACTGATGAGCGCCTCGTCCCGGCGCATGCTGATTAGTGCGGGGTTGGCAGCAAAAAACCTGGGTATTTCAGTGATTGGCCTGATCTCCAAACCGGTCGAGTTCAATGCGGTACAGCGCTTGAAAGAGCGAATGGAGCTTTTCCGCCTTAACGGTGATACGGACCCCTCACTGGCCATTGAAGTCGACCCGCAGAGTATCGAATTGGCCATGGCCAACGGGCAGATTCAAGCATGGTTCCAGCCCAAGAAATCCCTGCGCAACGGCAATATTCTCAGTGCAGAAGCCCTGGTGCGTTGGGTGCATCCCGAGGCCGGCTTGTTATTGCCCAAGGACTTTCTGACCTTGTTGATCAGCCACGGTCTTGAAGAGCGGCTGTTGTGGCTGATGCTGGAGCAAACACTTCAAGCCCAAAGACAATGGCGAGAGCAGGGCTGGGATATTCCGGTTTCAATCAACTTGCCCACGCATTTGCTGGATAACCATGCGCTCGCCGACCGTCTGCGCGACGCTGTGATTGCTGATGGTGGCGAGCCACGCAGTATCGTTTTTGAACTGATGGAGAGTTCAACCACAGAAGAGCTCAGTAATTACTATGCGGGAGCTTGTCGTTTGCGCATGATGGGCTTTGGCTTGGCCCAGGATGATTTTGGCAAGGGATTCAGCTCTTACTTCAATCTGGTTTCCACTCCATTCAGTGAGCTCAAGATTGACCGGTCGCTGGTACATGGCTGTGTCGAAAACGAGAATCTGGCGTCAGCACTGCGCAGCCTTGTTGAACTGAGCCGCAAGCTGGGCCTGACAGTTGTCGCCGAGGGCGTCGAGACACAGGCCGAACTCGAGTTTCTGCGCAGCATCCAGTGTGATCAAGTGCAAGGTTTCCTTATTTGCGGCGCTATATCGTGCGCCGACTTTGAAACTCTTTTACTGGACGATAGCTCTAAGCCATCACCGGGGTAGCTGAGTGCGGCGCCACGGGTCTTGTTCTGCGCTCGATCTGTAGAAACCGGGGGCGCCGAACTTGCCATGTCATCAATGTGGAGCCAGGCAATGCGCGAATTAAAGGTAGTGATTGCCGACGATCATCCAGTGGTGGTACTGGGGCTTCGGGAAATGATTCAACGTGATGAGTATTTCTCCCTGGTAGGCGAGGCGCTGAGCTCGTCGCAGTTGGTCGAGCAGTTGCAGTTGCATCAACCCGAACTGCTGATTACTGATTTCAACATGCCAGGGGATGAAACCTATGGCGACGGTCTGCAACTGATCGAGTACATCATTGAGCATTTTCCCGGGGTCAAGATCCTGGTGCTGACAGTCATGAGCAATCATCTGATTATCTCGCGCTTGCTGGAGCTGGGTGTGGCAGGCGTGATTGCTAAAAGCCATATCCGCGAAGAAATAGGCAAGGCCCTAAGTGCGTTGGCCAACGATCGGGACTATACGGCCCCGGCTGCTCCAGCCATCTCTGTGGTGACTAACCCCAAAGTCATTGATGAACGTTTCTCCACACTTTCACCCCGTGAAGTTGAGGTGCTGAGGCTGTTTGTTGCGGGCAATAGCGTGGGTGATATCGCCCGCCAATTGAACCGCAGCGTTAAAACCGTGAGCACCCAAAAGGTGGCTGCGATGCAGAAGCTGGAAGTGCTTAACGATCATGCCTTGCTGACCTATTGCATCAAAGCGGACCCCTTCGAATAGCTGTAGTGCTCTTCCAGTGCAGGAGTCATGTTTGCCATGCCGCAAATGAAAGTCTTATTGGCCGACGACCATCCGATTGTGTTGATGGGCGTGCGTGAAATCATTGAGCGTGACCCGCGTTTCAAGGTTGTGGGCGAAGCAATGAGTTCCTCGGAGTTGATCGACAAAATTTCGTTACTCAAGCCTGATGTGATTATTACCGACTACAACATGCCGGGTGACGATCAATATGGTGACGGCACTCGCCTGGTGGAGTACCTGCGCCGGCATTTTCCCGAACCCAAGGTATTGATCCTGACCGTTATAACCAATGCACAAGTACTGACCTGGCTGTATGAGCTGGGTATCAGCGGTGTCATTTCAAAGAGCGCTGGGCTTGAGCAGATCCTGGTGGCGCTGGACGCGTTCTATCGCCAAGGGCACTACCAGCAGGACCAGCCGCAAGGGGCCTTGAGTGAGGACGCCGATGACCTTTCGCAAAGGCTCAGCCAACTGACGGTCAAGGAGTTCGAGGTCCTGCGTCTGTTCTCTACGGGGGTGAGTGTGAGCGATGTCGCGCATAGCCTGAACCGCAGCATTAAAACCATCAGTACCCTGAAGATTTCGGCGATGCGCAAACTCAATGTCGACAATGATCAAGCGCTGCTGATCTTGTGCGTCAAGGCCAATCTGTTTGCCTGACGCAGCGGTTTACAGATAGATCATTTCCATCAATAGCGTTGAGCTGTAACTGCCGATTGCGGGCAGTTCCTCCCCGGTCTTGACCGGCCGCACTGAGAGCTGGAGCTTGAGCCGCGTTTCTTCAACCGGGAAGATCAATTGCTCGCCCAGCTTCAGGTCAATCACTTTCAACGTACTGGTCATGTCGCTCAGGCGGGTTTTCAGCCCCAGTCTGTCGAGCGTGGTGCGCAGTGTGCTGCTGTCAAAAGCACCATTGCCGGCGCTGAAACGCAGGTGTACCTGGCTGCCTTTGATGCATTGAAAGTCCAGGCTGACATCGGTCCAGCCGGTGATGTCCGAGTTCAGCGAGTTGAGGTTTGTCTTGGGGATATCCACGCTTTGCGAGGCCGGGAAGTTGGCTGTGCAGGGTGGTTTTATCAGAGTGCCGCCCACCTCTATCAGGGCGGCATCCTCTGCACAGATGGCCGGGCTGAGCAACAGCGCTGCGGTGGACAGCATCGCCACCCACAGGCTCACTCTGGCGAGCATGGACATCTCACAGGTACTCGATACTGATAACAGCCGAAGTGCTGAATGCACCCTCGGTCAACGCACCAAGGGCAATCAACTTTGCTTTCATACTCAGGTCGACCGTGCCGCTCTGGTTGGTCAGGTTGCGTTTGGTCCCGGTAATGTTGGCCGCCGTGCTGTCGCTGTTCCAGAGCAATGAATAAGCCAGATTGGTTTTGCCCGTTGAGGCCTGTGTGGTTGAGCCTTGAATCGTGCGGGCTGCCAGAATGCTCACCGCCAGTACCGAGTTGGCCGGGCAGGTCATGGTGAGGGGGATGTCGATCAGCGCGGCATCGGCCACCTGGTCATAACGCAGGCTGCCGAAGTTGGCGGTCAGCGTCTTGCTGCTGGTCAGGTTGCAGGGCGGACGCGTCAGGGTGCCGCTCAGGTTGATGGTCACAGTGTCTGTTACGGCGTTGGCGGTCGAGCTGAGCAGGCCTGCGAACAGTGTCGCAGCCAATGTCAGGGATAATTTCATGGTTGAGCTCCTTACTTGATCAGAGATAGGTGATGTTGAGGGTGTACTGACTGTAAAAATTTCCGGTAGGCGAAACACTGGTATTCAGGCGCGGGCGAAAACCAAGGCTGATGTTGTTGCTGCCATTGGTCAGCGCCAGCGTGCGTGGGCTGTTGAAGCTCACTGCCGTGTTGGTGTCAGCCCAGGTGGCAGCCATCGACAGACCGGCCAGAGTTGTGGCTGAAACACCCGGGCTGCCGCTGATGGCCGCCTGGGTGGGTACCAGCGTGGCGGTCGCTTGCGTACCGCGAGTGCAATTCATGGTGATATTGGCAATTTGCTGCGAACTGGCGAAGTCATTGCTGCTGAGTGTGCCAAAGGGCAGGTTGAGGGTTTTTGCCGAGCCCATCGAACAGGCGGGCTGGATGACCCGGAAGCTGAGAATGACGGTCTGCAAGTAGTCGCCGTAAGCCTCATAACCTTGGATAGAGGTGTCTGTGAGCGTGACACTGACCATGTAGTTGCCAGGCGTGACGGGCGCCGTTCCATAAAGCAGAACGTTGTAGGAAAAGGTGTTGCCCACGTACAGCTGCACACAGCTCCACGGCATGCATGTAGTGGTCGCAGTCCCGATGGGCAGCTCGGGAACCATCAGTCCAGAGTTGGTATGAAACACCTGGACCTTGCTGCCTCTGCCCTGGTTGTAGAACTGGCTGTGCTGCAATGACGCGCCAAAGGGAAACCAACGGGTAACCCGGCAGTTGGCTGTCATGTTGGCGGTATAGCTGGTGGATGGCGCAAGGTCGCCCAGCTGAATGATGCCGGTGGTGCCCGTAGGGGTGCATGCGAGGTTGTTTTCAATCAGTGCAAACGCTTGCTGACTGACAAGTCCCAGCAACAGGCAGAGCAGCAACAAGCAGACTTTGACCAGCCCCGGACGAGATGATTTGACGTTTGATTCATGCATCGGGAGTACCTTGAGTGTCTGGCGATTTGGCATCGCAACGGATGGTCAGTTGCCCGATGCCAGTCTCTGACAGGTTGTAGGTGTTCAGGTCCAGGTCCTTGGCGCACCAAGGCTGGCCGTTGACGTTGATCAGCAGCCGCGCCTTGTCCGGCACGCCAGTCATAAATACCCGGCCCTTGTCGGCTACCATCGCGCTGCTCAGCAGAGTGCCCTTGGGGTCATACAGCTGCGCTTCGGCGGCGAAAGGGGCGGGCTTGCCAGTGCTTGAGCTGACGCTGACCAGCAGGCGGCGGCCGTTATGGGTTTCGAAGTTGGCCAGGACAAAGGCACCACGATTGGGGGTGACTTCCTGTACCAGGTTGGCAATGTCGGTGTTGTCCGACAGTGAGTCAGTGTTGAGCGATACCTTGTTTTTGCGGTACGGCTGCGCCGAGGGAATAATCGTGTAGCCACTGCCGTTGGTCTTGATCCCGCTCTTGGTCAGCACGCCCACATCGGCGGCGCCGGGGGTGGCGACAATGATGTTGGTCTCGCCCAATGGCTGGGTGAACATCACGGTATTGCGGATGGCAACCACGCCGCCTTCCACGCCATAGTCCATCTGACGGGTGTTCTGATCCTTGTTATAGGAGCCGTGCCAAATGGCATTGGCCGCGTTGTAGCGGGCCGCCACCGAGCCGCCGAGCACGCGGTCATCGTCACTGATCTGCTGATTGATGCCCAGGTTGTACGACAGGGCATCGTCCTGCAGTTGCGAGCCGCTGAAGGTGGCATTGCGGCTGGCATTGCCGGCGGAGTCCTGGTTGGTGCTCAGGCCGATGCGGCTGCTGCTGCCCGGGCTGCCCAGCGGCAGGCTGACGCTCAGCGACACGCTACGGATGTCGTCGCCCATGCCGCTGTTCTGTGACAGCCCCAGGTTGTAGGAGGCGCTGGCAACACTGAAGCTGTAGCCCAACTGAATGGAGGTATTGCTCTTGGCCCGGTTCCAGTAATCGGTTTTGGTCAGGTTGGCGTACATGCCGCCCCAGGTACCGAATTGTTGCGATACGTTGGCGGTAAAGCTGCTTTTCATATGGCCGGTCAAATAGGGGGAAAACGCCGCACTGTTATTCAGGGTTTCATCGACATAGGGCTCTAGCGAGTTGTTGGAGCGTGCGTTGATTGCCTCGTTGAAGCTGTAATAGCCGCTGGTGGAGTAGCGATAGCCAATCAGGCTGAAGCTGGTATCGGTCAGATCGATGGATTTGGAGTACCGGAAGCGATATGACTGGCCCGACAGCGTTTTGGCGTCTGCGCCCATGTCTTCGCTGATGGCATGGGTCACGTCCAGGGAAATCGCACCAAAGCCGGCAAAGTCGTGGGCAAAGCCAAGCAGCGCCGATTTGTATTGTTCGCTGACGATGCTGCCACCGAACAGCGTGGTGCCCTCGGTCAGGCCGCGGCGATAGGTGCCTTGGACAAAACTGGGCTTGGGCGAATTCTGCGCGCCTTCTGCCGGGCGATACTGGCCTGCGGTCACGGCGTAGCTTTGCTGGCCTTCACGCAACATGTAAGGCACAGAGGCAAATGACTGGATGTAGACCTGGCGCTCGCCATTGGGGCCTTCGATGGTGACTTCGATATCGCCGTTGCCCGCGGTCGAGTACAGGTTCTTGAGGGCGAACGGGCCTGACGGCACCCACTGTTCACTGATGACATAACCGCGCTGGCGCAATGTCACCAGCGAGCGGCCGTTGGCAACCCCACGCACTACGGGGGCAAAATTACGCGCATCATCGGGCAGCATGTCCAGATCAGAAGCGATCCCCACGCCGCGGTAAGAGATGGTGTCGAACAGATCGCTGTCGGTGGCGCTTTCACCCACCGTGGCAATGGCCATAAGGTTGCCCAGGTCGCGCTGGACATAGGTGTCCACCGATTTCCAGCTGCCGTCGACGTTAGTGCCTTTTTGCCAGGTCGAGAAATTGCGAAAGCGCCAGGCGCCGCTGTTGAACCCGCTATGAACACTGCCGAACTGGGATTGGCGGCTGCCGAACTGGTTCTCGTAGTCGCTCCCGGAAAAACTGTAGTTGGCGAAGGCCACCTGCTCGCCATCGCTCCAGGTCTTGCGCCGGGTTTCAAACGGCACGCTGCCGATATACGCCTGGGGAACCTGCAGGCTCAAATGCTGCTTGTTGAAGTCGTAATCGTAGGTGACGCCGGTAAGGTCACGGTTGAAGTACACGCAATTGTCGGCGCTGATGTCCGCATTTTTCAGGCGTGTGGGGTCAATTCCCAAATCCATCAGGGCCTGAAGGCTGAAGCAGGGGAACAGGCCGTTGGGAGTCGATATCTGGCTCGCGGTTTCTCGCACAAAGTGCAGGTCGCGCTGCTCCACAAGCCGGTCATCCACTGACAGGTCTACCCGGTAGATCCCCGGAAGTTGACCCTGGCTCATGGCTTTTACTTGCTCGGCCACTTCGCTCGAAGCGTTGCCGCCGCCAATTTCCAGAAAAGAAGAGTCAAAACTGTAGTCTGCATGCACTGCGGTTGTTGCAAGACCTGTAGCCGCAACGGTCATCGTGCTCCAGCACTTTACTCGGCGCGCGAAGGCGCACATGCGCAATCGCAGCATGAGGGGGTCCTTCCATTCAGCGGATTATTCAGTGATCAATGTGGGGTAACGGGTGCGGCCTTGACTGTGCTGCCGTACTCGTTGATGTAGCTAAGTTCTAGGCTGTCGCTGTTTTTCAGCGCTATCGGAGTGGTGACGGTGCTGCCGGGCTTGATAACCTCGGGCATGCCTTTGCTGGCGCTGTTGTTGACCAGCAACTCACTGACCACTACGTTGTAGCCTGACGGGTTATGCACCGCCAATTTCCCGCCTTCGGTCCGCCACTGAAGTTTTTCAACAGCTTCGGGCAATGTGCCCTTGAGGTTGGCAGGGCGATAAAACAGTTTGATCGTGGTCTTGAGTGCTATTTGCAGCACGTTCTGGTTACGCTGTTCCTCGCTCTTGGCCGGGATGGCTTTGACATTGAGCAAAAACAGACTTTCTTTGTCATCGGGCAGGTTCTGAGCGTTGGTGGCAATGATGCGCAGAAGGTTCTGGCCCTTGGCATCCAGGCGAAACAACGGCGGTGTGACAATAAACTCATCGGCGCTGGCGTCGCGGTCATCGAACGGGCTGACCCACGACTGCACGAGATACGGCACACCGTCATCACCCGAGTTTGAAAGTGCAAGGTTGGCTTCTTTCTCCTTGCTTTGATACACAACGCGCGTAGAACCCACGTTGACGCCTGCATGAACCTGGGGCAGCCAGAAGCTTGCTGCCAGTGCCAAAAAGGCTGCAACTTTTAAACGCATTAAGATGTCCTCTGGTTAACGCCAGAGCTCGCGATCAATCGCGATCAACCGCGAGCTCTTCGTTAAATGCATAAATTACTTGTAGGTAACGTCGAAACTGGCCAATGCATTGACTTTACCGGTGCCGATGCCACGCACACCCGGGGTCTCACCCGAAGCTGCGGTGTCGGCAACCAGGCGAACATAGGATGCGGTGAAGTCGAAGGTGTTGGACTGCGGACGCAGAACGTAATCGTTGCTGGCCGTGTTAAGTGGCAACTTGTTACCGGTGCGCGCGTCGTTGATCTGGATACCAACGCCGGGTACCTGGTTGTCACCGGTCATGCCCAGCACGGTTGCATCAGTGCCAGCTTGTTGGCCGCTGAATTTGATGGAGGCGTTTTTCAGGGTCGAGCCGCTGCAGTTTTCCAGCGAGATCGAAAATGGTGTGGCGCCAGCAGTGGCGACAGCCCCTACAGTGTTAGGGAAGTCGGCAATACGGACCTGGCCCATATCAACCGCTTTTTTAACGCTTTCGCTGTTGATGGTGCATGCGTTGTCGTTGATAGTGCCGGTGAATTCAACCTGACCATCAGCCGCTTGAGCGGTAGCAGCAGCCATTACGATCAGCAGCGAAGAGCCACAAAGCGCGGTGTATTTGCCAAATTTATGAAACATGAGAGAAGCCCTCTACAAACCAATGATGTGTGATTTCCATTATTTAATGCCCCCCCTGCCAACGGCTCGCCGCGGCAGGTGATGCAAAGGATGCAATTGCCAGAGGAGAATCCCCATCAGACAATTCCTGTTCGGCTTGCTCAGGCCATTTCGAGGGCGCAGAAGTGGCGGCGCAAGGCTCGTGGCGAGCGCAGTGGGGGCTGGCGGATAGTGCAATGTGTAACCCTTTGGCTAGCAACAGGCTTGCCTATTTCCTCCCAGGTCATCGACGGCGCTAAATCATGAAGCAAGCTAAGGTACGTCTCGGTGCGCTGGCACTGAGCTCACTCAGACTGAACAAACTATTGCTCCTGCTCACCGGGTTTGCCCTGCTGCTGGTGAGCATGAGCTATTGGGCGGTTAATCGAGTGCTGAAGGAGGAGGGCGAGAAGACGGATTTTCATTTCGCGCGGCTGATGGAAAGCATTCATGAGCATGAGACCTTTTTGCGTATTGCCGTTCAAAGCTACAGTCAGGCTAATGAAAACCTGCTGATAGATAGCCAACCGCACTCGCACGAGGTACTGATCCGTCAGGGCGATGAGCGCTTGTTCCAGAACCGTGACACGGCCAAGTCATTGCCCTTTACGGTGAGCCAGCGAGACAAGTTCACCCATACCGAAATGCAGGGCGTCTACTCGCTCGGTGTGCAGTTGACCGATCTTTTCACGGCTTACTGGTCCGATTCCCACTATGTGGCGCCGCAGGTATTTGTTTTTTCCCCCAGCGATCAATTCACTATTGCGGTGCCCGGTATTGAGGGCACGCGGCAGTCCCCCCTATTGCTCAAAAGCAACTTTTTCGATGTGACCAAACGTTTGTACGATGAACTTATGGTGCATCGCCATGCCCTTGGCAGTGATGAACTGATCTGGATAAAAGCTCCGCAGGACCTGATTCAAAAGCGCAAGTACATTGTCGGCGCCGTCGGGCTGAATCTGTCGCGCAACTTCATGCCACCGGGGGCTGAAGCCAATGACCTGGTGATCCTGAACGCGTTACTGGACGTCAGCGATATCGGTGATCTGGAGCGCTTGCTGATGCACCCCACCAACAGCCGTTTGACCTTGATCTCGCCTGCCGGCGATGTATTGCTGGGGGACGCCGGGGATGTCGAGGATCTGCCCCTGGGCTTGAGCATTACCCGCGATGGTCTGCGCTTCAAGCTGAGTTCGGGCGGGGCCACGCCCTGGGTCGGGTTGTACGCGATCAGTTATCAGAACTTCTTTGGCTATGCCAAATGGCCTTTGGCCGGCGCGGCGGGCCTGCTGGTGTTGTTTGGGCTGATCGGCTGGCGCTTCAACCGCTGGTACCGCAAGCAAATCATCGAACCTGCCCAGCGTGCCAGCCAGTCCCTGGCCGAGAGCGAAGAATTCAATCGGGCCATGCTCGACAGCGCACCCGTGGGGTTGTGCGTGGTCGAGCGCAGCACGGGAGAGATCCTGCTGGAAAACCAGAGGGCGCATGAGTGGCAGGGTACCCCTGAACTGATTGCCCTGCTGAAGCGCGATTATGGTGAGCACGAACTGGGAGAGGTCCAGTTGGAAGTCGCGGGGCGCTATCTGCAGGCCTGTTTTGTCTTTACCCGTTACAAGGGCAAGAACGTGGTGCTCTGTGGTTTCAACGACGTCACCCGGCATGTGGATGACGCCAACCTGATGGAGCAGGAGCGGCGTTCGGCTGACGAAGCGAGCAAAGCCAAAACTCTGTTTCTGGCAACCATGAGCCATGAAATTCGTACGCCTCTATACGGGGTACTGGGCAATCTTGAACTGCTGGGCCTTACGTCTCTGAATGAGCGCCAGCGTGAATACCTGCAGACCATTCAGCGGTCGTCTACGGTGTTGTTTCAGTTGATCAGTGATGTGCTGGACGTCTCCAAGATCGAGTCCGGGCAAATGGCTGTCGAGGCCAAGTCCTTCTGTCCGCTGGACTTGTTTGAAGACTGTGTGCGCAGTTATTCAGCCGCGGCGAGCAATAAGGGCTTGAAGATTTTTGCCTGTGCCGACGCGCAGTTGCCGCCATTGTTGAGTGGCGATGCGGTACGTATTCGGCAAATCATCAATAATTTGCTGAGTAACGCAATCAAGTTCACCGACACCGGCTGGGTTGTCTTCAGGCTCAAGGTGATAGGCATCGAACAAGGGCAGGCCGCGTTGCAGTGGCAGGTTTCCGATACCGGCGTGGGGATCAGCGAAGGGCAACTGACGCGCCTGTTCAAGCCCTTTTCCCAGGTGGGTGGCAGCGAACGTGCAGGCGGTGCGGGGCTGGGCCTGTCCATTTGTGCGAGCTTGAGCGAGATGATGGGCGCGAATTTGCGGGTGGTCAGTGAACCGGGGCTTGGCAGCAGCTTTTCGTTGCATATGAGCTTACCGGTTATCGCCGGCTCACTGGGTAGTTGTGCCGATATCGACCTTGAGGGGGTCCGTGTTTACGTGCGCGCTGCGCGCAATGATATAGGGCAGATCCTGGCAGACTGGTTAAACCATTGGGGCGCTCGCGCCCAGGTTATGCCGGCAGCGCTTCCTCCCGACTACCCTGCAATCCTGCTGGATCTGGACCCTGACCAACCGCTGACAGTGCCCTGGCAAGGTGAGCGGCTGCTGGCGACCGAGTCGGGGGGCAGCCAGCCGCAAAGGACTGCCCGTGGCTGGGAGGTCAATGCCTATGATATTCGCGCCATTGGCAGAACGCTGATGCAGATCGCCCATGGGGCTGTCCCCCAGGCGTCCGCCAGTGTGGTGCCCTATTCCGCAAAGCTGGAGTTGAATGTCCTGGTCGCCGAGGACAATCCCGTCAACCAGGAGATCCTCAGGGAGCAGCTGGAGGCCCTGGGGGCCCGGGTTACGTTGGCAGACGACGGGCAGCAGGCCCTGTCGCGCTGGAAGGAAGCGTCGTTTGATCTGCTGATCACCGACGTCAATATGCCCAGACTCGATGGCTATCAGCTGACGCGCCGCTTGCGTGAGCTTGACCCGCGGGTGCCGATTATTGGTGTGACCGCCAATGCCCTGCGTGAAGAAGGGGAGCGCTGCCTGGAAGCGGGAATGAATGTATGGCTGGTCAAGCCCCTGAGCCTGACCACATTGCGCCAGACCTTGTCCGCCTTGTGCGCAGCGCCTGCCGAGCTGCCTGTTGGCGTCCATGATGCCCCCGATGCACCCCTGCAGACGGATGATCTGCAAGACTGGATCAGCCTTTCGCCAGCCATGCATCGGCTGTTTATCGCCACCATGCAGGAGGATCTGGCGCAGGCTCAGCTGGCGTTGCAGCAGGGCAATACCTCGAAACTGATCAGTTATGTGCACCGGATGCACGGTTCTTTTGCCACGGTGGGCGCTGTCAATTTGGCTGAGGCCTGCAATCAGTGCGAAATTGCCTTGTTGCGTGAGCCCTTGAACCCGGTCTCGGTCGCGGCCAATGAGGTATTGCTCGAACGTTTGCGCAGGGTGGTCGCGAGGCTGGTTGACGGGGCGTTATATCCCGGCAGCCAGTAACGTTACGGCCACGTTCAGCGGGCGTGCGGATCTGCCGGTGATCACAGTGGCCGTTTGTTGTACCTTGGAATCGTCCCTCCCAACAATAATATGGACGTTTCCATGGCCTCTAACCCTGCATTTCACGCTTCTCCCATGCCCACCCTGCTCGATGCCCTGCGCGAGCTGCTCGGTGAGCGCCTGAGCACTGGCCGAGCCGAGTGCGAGCAACACGGCCGAGGTGAGTCATACCACCCGACCTTGCCGCCGGACGCGGTGTGTTACGCCGAGTCCACGGCCGAGGTGGCGGCCATCGTCAAACTCTGCGCAGCGCAGCGAGTGCCGATCATTGCCTTTGGTGGTGGCACTTCACTGGAAGGCCATGTAGGCGCTACCCGGGGCGGGGTCTGTATCGACCTGAGCCGCATGCAGCGAATCATCGCCGTGCGCCCGGATGATCTGGATGTCACTGTGGAGGCCGGGGTAACCCGCATGCAGCTGAATGCCGAACTGCGTACCACCGGGCTGTTCTTTCCGGTCGACCCGGGCGGTGAAAGCACCCTGGGAGGCATGGCAGCGACCCGCGCTTCAGGGACCAATGCGGTGCGTTACGGGACCATGCGCGAAAACGTGTTGAACCTGACCGTGGTGCTGGCTGACGGTCAGGTGATCAAGACCGGTGGACGGGCGCGAAAATCATCCGCTGGCTACGACCTCACGCGCTTGTTTGTCGGCTCGGAAGGCACGCTGGGGATCATCACCGAAGTCACACTGCGCCTTTACGGTATTCCGGAAACCACCTGCGCGGCGGTGTGTACCTTCCCGACGATAGCGGCGGCGGTCAGTTCGGTGGTGTCGATCATTCAATATGGCATTCCAGTGTCACGGGTCGAATTGCTCGATGCGCGCACGGTGCAGGCGGTCAACCGTTTCTCGCACATGGGCCTGGTTGAAACGCCGACGCTGTTTTTCGAGTTCGCCGGTTCCCCGGCCAGTGTGGCGGAGCAGGTGGAACTGACCCGGGAGATTGTTGAAAGCAATGGTGCATCGGGTTTCCAGGCGGCTGGCGATGCTGATGCGCGCAATGCCCTGTGGCGTGCCCGGCACAGTGTCCACTATGCAATGCAGTCCATGCGGCCGAATGGTCGGATCTGGAGCACGGATGTCTGCGTACCGATTTCGGCGCTGACCCGGTGCATTGCCGAAACGGCTGAAGATGTGGCCAGGGTTTCATTTTTCGTAGGCATGGTCGGGCATGTCGGGGATGGCAACTTTCACCTGGGGATGGTGGTCGACCCGGGCAATGCCGCAGAACTGGTTGAAGCCGAAGCGCTCAATGAGCGGGTTGTCGAGCGCGCCATTGCCCTTGAGGGCACTTGCACCGGAGAGCATGGCATTGGTTCGGGAAAGATAAAGTTCATGCCCCTGGAGCATGGCGCCGCACTGGGTGTCATGCACCTGGTCAAGCAGGCTCTCGACCCTCTTGGGCTGATGAACCCGGGGAAAATCCTGCCCCAGGGGTGATATCAGGCCTGGGCGGTGATGTAAGCGCAGGTAATCATTGGTCTTTTTTTTATTTCGTGCTTGACGCCCCGACGGTAAAACACGTTTAATTGCCGCCTTGCCCAGATAGCTCAGTCGGTAGAGCAGGGGATTGAAAATCCCCGTGTCGGCGGTTCGATTCCGTCTCTGGGCACCACAACAGCAAAACCCCTGATGCCTATGGCTTCGGGGGTTTTTTGTTTTCGGGTGGAGCAAATCTGTTCTGCCTATCCCTTTGTCGCCTCGTCACTCGTTACGCCTTTCAGGATGTTTACTTTCAATAAGGCTTTGTCTTTTGAAGAGGTGGGTGCGATGAGCAATGAACAGGCAGTACCCGAGACCAAAGGCGTTACGGTCACGTTGCTGGCCACCATCGACCTTGGCCCCGAGATCGAGGGAATGGCAGGGCGCCAGCTTCGCATGCGTAAGGTGACGATTGAGCCGGGGGGCGTTTTCGGGCCGGTTCACAACCATACAGAGAGGCCTGGCACCGTCTATATCCTTCACGGCGTTATCACTGACCATAGAAATGGTATCGCCACGGAGTATGGCCCGGGTGTGGGCTGGCCTGAAGACAGGCACACCACGCACTGGCTTGAAAACCGGGGAGTGATTGAGGCGGTGGAGATTTCAGTCGATATCGTCAGGCAAGAATAAGCCCGCATCAGGCGGCTGCTTGATAGCCGCTCATTCTAGCGGAATCCGTAATGGGTGACGTTGTGAGCGCTCGCGTCACCAAAACCAATAAGGCAGGAACTTGGGGGTCGGTTCATTGGCCAATTCCAGATGGTAGGTAATGGCGTTAAAGAAAAACATGTCCAGTATAAGAAAGGCCGTCGCCCCAAAAGAGAATGTTAAAAACTCGCGATGTGGATGTGAATAAAGGCGTGACTCCATCCAGGGGCGAGCCGCGGCAAGAATAATCAAGCCCGTCATTGCACCAAGGTAGTTCGGTTGAACAGGGGGCGCCGCAAAGTGATTATAAATAAATGCAAACAGAAGCATTCCGAGGCCAATAACGGGCAGTCTCAAGCAGAACTTCAGCAGTTTGTCTCTGGTATTGGCGAATCGTTGGCTTCGATCTACAAAGATATAGGCCGCTAACAAGGAAATCGCGGGTGTGATTGAAAGTATGTAACGCGCTTTCTTGGCACTTGGAATTGTCAGCAGTACGACCACGACAAGAAGCCAGGCCGAGAGATACAAGAGCATGCTTGTCGACGGTAGAGGCGACGGTGCAAAAAAATCTTTGCCCTTTCTGATGATGACGTTCAAGGCAATAAAAACGGTTACACCGTAGGTCAGCAAGCCGGCAGAGAAGTAGAAGTAATAACGAGGTGCCTGGTTACTGTCAAATCGCCCCAGCCCTTGCTTGACCAATACCTCCTGCAAGAAAGCATGTCCACCTTGTGCGTAGGCAGCCGCTATCAGCAGCAAAAGGGCAGCGCCCAGGACCAGGCCGGCGAGCAGGCAGAACACAACGAGCCTGCGCCATTGCCGGCTCAGCAGGTAATAAGAGGCGACTACACTGGCTGGGACGATCAGGCCAACAGGACCACGGAATGCAAAGCCCAGCGCCAGGGCTGCGAGTATAAGCAGCAATCGGGATGTTTGTTTATGCTCGTCTCCTGCACAGGCCAGATAAAAACATATCACGGTAAAAAGTGCAGGGTATATATCCATTGATAAGGAGTTTACGCCGTCCAGAAATGACCAGGTGAATAGCGCGAACACAACACCATATGCGCCCCATTTCTTTTCCTGCCGTTCACCCAGCTTGTATATGAATACCAGTGTCAAGGCGGCAGCAATACAAAAGGGCGTCGCCAGGGAGAGAAGGGATACTTGGCCAAATGGCAGTGAAATCAGATAAACGAGGAGCGTATGGGTCACTGTGTAGTCGGGATAGGGCTGCAGGTCATCAGAGATTGGAAAAAGCGTCAATCCGTCCTGGAACATATAGTGGGCGAAGTCGACGAAGCGTGTTGTGTAATTGAGCACTGCGGGCCTGTATTGCAGGGCAGCAAATAGGAAAAAAGACATTATAAAAATAACGGAGCAGGGGTATTTAAAAGTGACGTATTTAAGTGCCTTCATATAAGCGGCTCTCCAAAAACGCGCAGGCTAGCATTGTTTTTTTTAGGTAACCCAGATTTAAAAAGTAAATATTTATTATATTAAAAGTGTCAGGGAATAGTGGGGCTACCTGTCCATTTCAGATCATGGGCTGCGAACAGGTGTGAAGCAGACTGATCCGGATCGGTCATGACGTAAGGGGGTAGGCGATTTCTGGACGCAGTTGCCAGGTTATTGGCCGAGGGCTCGCAGGATGCGACGGGGAGATTTGGGAGGAGACATTAAGAAACCCCCAGACACAAGAAAGCCCGCACTAGGCGGGCTTCTTGTACTGTCTGCAGACTCATGGAGACTTCTGTAAACAAGCGTTTGGTGGCTACACAGGGACTTGAACCCCGGACCCCAGCATTATGAATGCTATGCTCTAACCAACTGAGCTATGTAGCCGATGGCGCGCATTATTCCCTCGTACGGGGGGTGTGTCAAGCAAATATCTAAAAAAAATCTTCGTTCTATCAATTGCTTAAGGTTTTACGGCGTTTGCATGGAAAGATCTTGTAAAAGAATGGCACATTGACGGATCTGCAAGCGCGCATTCACCTGTCGTACGGAAACCCAAATGGCTCTTAGCAACGCTCAAACAACTACAATCGCGTCCCCTCCAGCCCCTCAGTCAAGCCCATTGGTCATGCGCATTATCGGCGCCGTGGCCCTGGCGCATCTGATCAATGACCTGATCCAGGCCGTACTGCCGTCGATCTACCCGATGCTCAAGGCCAAATATGACCTGACCTTTACTCAGATCGGACTGATAACCCTGACGTTTCAGATGACCGCTTCGCTATTGCAGCCGTGGGTGGGTTACTACACCGACCGTCATCCCAATCCGCTTTTGTTGCCTGCCGGGATGGTTTGCACCCTGATCGGGATTTTGATGTTGTCTCAGGTCGGCAGTTTTCCGCTGATTTTGCTGGCCGCCGCCCTGGTGGGTATTGGCTCTTCTACGTTTCACCCCGAAGCTTCCCGTGTAGCGAGGCTTGCTTCGGGCGGGCGCTACGGGCTTGCGCAATCGACCTTCCAGGTAGGTGGCAATGCCGGCTCGGCCTTTGGCCCGTTGTTGGCTGCGGCCATCATCATTCCCTTTGGTCAGGGTAACGTGGCCTGGTTCGGCCTGTTTGCCCTGTTCGCCGTTGGGCTGCTGTATGTCATCAGTCGCTGGTACCGCAACCATTTGAATCTGTTCAAGCTCAAGGCCGGGCAGCAGGCGACTCATGGGTTGTCGAAGCAGCGGGTACTCGGTGCCCTGGCGGTGCTCGGCTTGCTGGTGTTCTCCAAGTACTTCTACATGGCGAGTCTGACCAGCTACTACACGTTCTTCCTGATCGAAAAGTTCGACGTGTCAGTGTCCACCTCGCAGTTGTACCTGTTCCTGTTCCTGGGCGCAGTTGCGGCGGGCACGTTCTTTGGCGGCCCCATCGGTGACCGTATTGGCCGCAAGGCGGTGATCTGGTTTTCAATTCTCGGGGTGGCGCCGTTTACCTTGCTGCTGCCCTATGCCGACCTGTTCTGGACCAGTGTGCTCAGCGTGATCATCGGCTTTATCCTGGCCTCGGCATTCTCGGCCATTGTGGTGTATGCCCAGGAGCTGGTGCCGGGCAATGTGGGGATGATTGCCGGTATCTTCTTCGGCCTGATGTTTGGTTTTGGCGGGATTGGTGCGGCCTTGCTCGGGCATTTGGCGGACATTCATGGCATCGAGTATGTGTACACCCTGTGCTCTTACCTGCCGTTGTTCGGCGTGCTGGCGATTTTGCTGCCGCGAACGAAAAAAGTCTGAGTCGGTAGTGGGGGCCATTCCCTGGCCTTGCTCCGGGCGTGCCCTCAATCATGGACCCCTCTGAGCATCCGTGGCGGGCACTAGCAGTGGGTGGCCATCTTGAGTTGTTCGCGAGCTCGCGAGATGCGTGAGCGAACTGTCCCTATAGGGATTTCCAGAGCGCTGGCGGTGTCGCGATAACTGCTGCCGCTTTGCACCGATGCATACAACGTGTCGCGCATTTCGATGGGCAGCCGGTTGAAGGCAATCAGCGTGAGCTCAAGCCTGCGGTGAGTCTCAAATTGACCATACAGGTCGGGGCTGTGGTCCTGCTCATGGCACTGCGTCTCGTCGAACTCGCAATGCACCGGCCTTGCGTGCAACCGACGAAAATGATTGCGAATGAGGTTCTGGGCAATGCCGCACATCCATGTGCTGAGCGTTGCCTGGCCGTTGAAGCGTGCTTTGCTGCGCCACGCCTCCAGGCAGGTCAACTGAAAAATATCCTCTGCATCTTCGGGGTTCAGTACGCGCTTGTGGATAAACGCTTTAAGTTTTTTTTGAAGTTCAGTCGACAGATCCAGAAAGTCAGGGGCAGGGGGGGAAGCCTTATCAAGGTGATCCATTTTTTATCCTCAGGGTGAGTGCTATCGAAAATGGTTTCGACAAGGACCTCCCAAGCATCGCCTGTGCCAATTTGCGGATCGAATATAGCCATCTGATTTATATGAGCTTTACAGGTTTTTAACAGGCGCGGTTGTGCCGGATCTTGCGTAGCGGACCTTGTGCGTGCGCCAGTTTTTTCAAAAACATGCCAATGCTACTGCCAGGGAACCGCTTGCCTGTGATCAACCACACAGGTCAATGAAACCTCCTGACTTGGCAGCGCTATGAAAGTTGAAGGGCGAAACGACACCGCGCAGATCCTGCTCTCTTCTCGGAGCGTTGGGGGGCAGATGCCCCAGTCTTCTGCGCAAAGTGCCGCTGAAGAGGTTGGCATGTTGTTCAGCCAGAAAGCCGAAAGCAGCAGCAAGGCATTGGCTCAGCGCGCGCTGCGCACGGTAGATAACCGGGTGCAGAAGGTTGAGGGTATCCAGCAGTTAAACGAGCTCTATGAGCAACTGGGGCATCCCGCTCAGCTCAGCCTGGGGCTGCTGACCCGGCACGTTCGTCTGGCACTGGCGTCAGACTCAGGGGTCGAAGCCTTGCTGGCGTTGACCGGCGACGACCCGGCCCGCACCAGTGTTGTCTTGCAGTACATGGTTGCTCAGGCCCGGGCACAAGGGCGTGAAGGTGATATCGAGCGGGTGCAGAAGGTTCAGGCACAGTTGCATACCCGCTATGACCGGCAAATTCAGGCGGGCCTGAATATTGCGCTGGCGCTGGCAGCAGCCGAAGGCGATGCCGCGCTGCGCCAGGCTGTTCGCACGCTGTATTACTCCAGTGTGGTGCGCAAACAATCACTGCCGAGCATTATCCAGGCCTTGCTGGCTTTATTCGATGAAGAGAGGGTCAACGACGGGTTGCGCGTGATGGCGCGCGCGCTGGCGGATGATATCGCCGCCCACCGGCCCTCGGTGCCGAGCCTCAGGTTGCGTACCTTGTTGAGCGGACTTCAAGGCTGCACCCAGTTGAGCAGCCTTTTGCACAGTTGCCGGTGGTTTATTGAGCGATTGTCATCCCGCGAACGGCAGGCCGAACTGTCGCCAGTCTGCCTGTTGCAACGTCTGCTGGGGTACGCGGGCACGGGCATCGATAGCGATGAGGTGCAAAGCCTGAGTCGTGAGTTGGGTGGCGAAAACCTTTCCAGTCAACTGGTCTTGCTCAATCAAGTTTATCCGTTGATTCAGCGTCTCCCGTTGGCCGTTTGGAGTGACCCTGCAAGCCGTCAGGACGCATTGCAGTCTTTTTTGAGCCTGATGGGTGAACACACTCAGAGCGAAGGTATCGTCCAGCTGTCGGCAGGGCTGACGAGACCGATTCGATGAGGCTCGTCAAATGGCTCAGTAAAGGCCCTGGCAATGTGGCAAGCCCGGGCGAAGTGCTCGGGGCCGTGGCGGTGCTGGGCATTGTTTTTATCTTTATCGTGCCCTTGCCGACCTGGCTGGTGGATGTGCTGATCGCGCTCAATATGTGCCTGGCCAGCCTGTTGATCGTGCTGGCGCTTTATCTGCCCAACCCTTTGGCATTTTCCACATTTCCTGCACTTTTGCTGCTGACCACGATGTTTCGTCTGGCGTTGTCGATTGCCACGACCCGCCTGATCCTGCTGGAGCAGGATGCGGGCGAGATCGTCGAGGCCTTTGGCAACTTTGTGGTGGGGGGGAATCTGGCGGTGGGGCTGGTGATTTTTCTGATCATCACCATCGTCAATTTCCTGGTGATTACCAAGGGTTCGGAACGTGTCGCTGAAGTGGCGGCGCGCTTTAGCCTGGATGCGCTGCCGGGCAAGCAGATGTCCATCGACAGTGACCTGCGTGGCGGGTTGATCGATGGTGCACAGGCCCGATACAAGCGTGACCAGTTGTCCCGGGAAAGCCAGATGTTCGGTGCCATGGACGGCGCCATGAAGTTTGTCAAAGGAGACGCCATCGCAGGCCTGGTGATTGTGCTGATCAATATCCTCGGCGGGTTTTCCACGGGGGTAGTGCAACACGGGATGAGTGCTGGCGAGGCCATCACGCTGTATTCGGTATTGACCATCGGTGATGGTCTGATCGCGCAAATTCCGGCTCTGTTGATTGCCTTGACCGCGGGGATGATCATCACCCGTGTTGCCCCCGACGACCAATCGCCAGGCGGCCATGTCGGGGCACAAATCGGCCAGCAGATAACCCGTGAACCCAAGAGCTGGATGATCGCATCGGCGGCCATGCTGGCCTTCGCCGCCCTGCCGGGAATGCCCGCCCCGGTGTTTGGCTTGATTGCCCTGTGTACGTTTGCGCCGGGTTTTTACTGGTGGTCGCGAAGCCGCAAGGCTGAGGCGTTGGAGCCGGCGCAAGCAGTGCAGGTGGCCCCTGAACACAACGGCGACGAAGATCTGAGAGTGTTTGATCCGACACGCCCGTATCTGCTGCAGTTCGCCAGTGCCCATCAAAGCCTGGAGCTTACTGAGCGGCTGATTCACGGGATTCGTCAGGTGCGCAACAGTATCGTCACCCGTATCGGGGTGACACTTCCCAGTTTTGAAATCGAATACAGCGACATGCTGCCCGAGGATGAGTTTCGCTTTTGTGTTCACGAAGTGCCCACGCTCAAGGCGACTTTTGATGAACGACGGGCCGTGGCACGGGACAGTGTCACGGATGCTCCTCAGAGTGCTCTCAGAGGCAGCGAGCAAAGAGATGAACGGGACTGGCTATGGCTGAACCCCGGTGATCCGCTGCTGGCCCGGGAGGGCGTCGAGTCGTTCAGTGCCCATGCCTTGATTGTTGAGCGCATGCGTCAAGCCATGATGATCAGCGGGCCGCAATTTTTGGGGTTGCAGGAGAGCAAGTCGATTCTCGGCTGGCTTGAGCAAAGCCAGCCTGAGCTGGTTCAAGAGTTGCAGCGGATCATGCCGCTGTCCCGGTTCTCTGCCGTTCTGCAGCGCCTGGCCAGTGAAGGCGTACCCCTGCGGGCAGTACGCCTGATTGTCGAAGTGCTGACCGAACATGGCCAGCACGAGCGCGAAGTGTCAGCGCTGGCGGACTATGCGCGGATTGCCCTGAAGTCGCAGATCTATCATCTGTACAGTCAGGCTGACGGTCTGCATGCCTGGCTGTTGTCTGCCCATAGCGAAAACCTTTTTCGCGAGGCATTGCGCCAAACCCAATCGGGCGTGTTCTTTGCCCTGGACAATGAGCACAGTACGCAACTTGTGGCGCTGCTCAAGGAGGCTTTTGCACCGCGCAAGTGCGACGCAAGCGTATTGCTGGTGGCGCAGGATCTGCGCAGCCCGTTGCGCACGCTGTTGTTCGATGAATTCAACCATGTGCCGGTCATGTCTTTCGCCGAGTTGACCGGCTCGGCCAAGGTCAAGGTGCTCGGGCGTCTTGATCTGCAATTCGACGGTGTGCTGCGCGAGGCCGTGTCTTGAGTCCGGGGCATGGCTTACCTGATGGCGCAACCGTGGTGTTCGATTCGCAGCAGCCTGGCCTGCTGTTCGAGTTGCGAGTGCTGAGCGGTTTGCATGAGGGGGCTGCACTGCCTTTGTTCGGTGAATGCTGGAGCATCGGTGCCCATCAAGATGCCGACCTGGAGTTGTACGACCCTGGCGTTGAAGCCAGGCATGCCCGGTTGCACTGTGTGGACGGGCGCTGGACAGTGCAGGCGCAGGAAGGTCTCTTGCAGGATGAAACCGGCACTGCCCGGGCACAGATTGCCGATCTGGCTGCGGGTAAGGCGTTCGCCATTGGCGGGATACGCTTGTGCATCGCCAATACGCAAAGTGCCTGGGTGGATGAGCTGGCAGAAGTAACCAGGGTGCAGAGCGAAACGGCCGCCGCGCGCTCGGGCATGGTGCCTGCGCGCCGCCCTGGCAAGTGGCTGGCGCTGGCCCTGAGCGTGTCGGTGCTGATATTGGCGGCACAAGTCTGTCAGCCTTCAAACACGGCACAGGCACTTTCTCCGAAGCCATTGGCTGTCAGTGACAGGCGTCAGCTTGCAACAACGTATCAGGTCCATCAGCAATTACTCAAGATGTTGATCGAGCGTGATCTGGACAACGCCATCCGGCTGCAGATGGTTGATGAGCAAATCATCCTGGACGGTGATGTCGGCAAAGACTCGCTGGCACTGGTCTCGCGGATGCTCGATCGCTTCGAGGCGCAGTTTGAAACGCCGGTTGCGATCATTAATCAGGTCCAGGAAATCAGCACGGTACTGCCCTTCAGGATCGTCCAGATAATCGGTGGCCAAAAGGCCCATGTTGTATTGGCCGACGGGCGTAGGCTGTTTTTTGGTGACGAAGCGCAGGGTGTGCGCCTGACTGCGATCGACAACCGCCGAGTACTGTTTGAAGGCGCGCAGCGCTATGAGGTGAGCTGGTGAACGGCACGATTGCTGAGCGCCTTGAGCGCTGGCGGCAACGCCAGTTCACGCACCTGGCGGGTTTTTCACCGGTGACCCTGAGCGGTCGGCTCCTGCGGATCAATGGCATGCTGCTGCAATGCTGCCTGCCCCAGGCCCGCATTGGCGAGCTGTGCCGGGTTCAGGCAGGGAGCAACGCATGGATACTGGCAGAGGTCATCGGCTGCGATCAGCAAGACGCCACCCTCAGTGCTTTGGCGAGCCTCGAAGGAATATGCGCAGGGGCGGCCGTTGAACGCTTGGGGGCTGTGCATCAGGTTCGCGTCGGCAATGATCTGCTGGGGCAAGTGCTCGACGGGTTTGGCCGACCGCTTGCCGGGGGCGACGGGGGGGGCTTCGCCTGGCGGCCTTGTGAGGAGGCCAATGCTGTTGTATGCGAGGCGCCCCTGGCCACTCAGAGGCCGCGCATCGGTCGCACTTTGCCAACAGGGGTACGGGCCATTGACGGGTTGTTGACCCTGGGTGAGGGCCAGCGGGTCGGGCTGTTTGCCGGTGCCGGTTGTGGCAAGACCACCCTGCTGGCCGAAATCGCCCGCAACGTCGAGTGCGATGTGATCGTGTTTGGCCTGGTTGGCGAGCGCGGTCGCGAGCTGCGTGAGTTTCTTGACCATGAGCTGGATGAGGGGCTGCGGGGCAAAGCCGTGCTGGTGTGCGCAACCTCTGATCGCACAAGTATGGAGCGTGCGCGGGCAGCCTTTACCGCAACTGCTCTGGCCGAAGGTTTCCGACGCAAAGGCCGGCGGGTTTTATTGTTGATCGACTCATTGACGCGCTTTGCCCGCGCTCAGCGGGAAATCGGTCTGGCCGCTGGCGAACCCTTGGGCAGAGGCGGGTTGCCGCCCTCGGTTTACAGCCTGTTGCCACGTCTGGTAGAGCGCGCAGGCCTGACTCGCGAGGGGTCTATCACCGCGATCTATACCGTACTCATTGAGCAGGACTCCATGGGCGATCCGGTAGCCGATGAGGTTCGATCCTTGCTGGACGGGCACATTGTGTTGTCCCGCAAACTGGCAGAGCGCGGTCACTATCCGGCGATAGATGTGCTGGGCAGCCTGTCACGGATCCTGAGCAATGTGGCTGCGCCAGAACATATGCAAAACATGGCCGCGTTCAGGCGATTGCTGAGCGCGCATCAGCAGATCGAACTGCTGCTCAGGCTGGGTGAGTACCAGGCGGGCAACGATGCCCTGACCGACCTGGCCGTCGAGAGCCGCCAGCGTGTGGAGGCCTTTTTGCGTCAGGACTTGCGCGAGCCTGCAACGTTTCAGGAAACCCTGGAGCACTTGAGCGAGTTGACTGCCCATGTGCCCTTCTGAAAACCGCCCGCCTGCCACCGAGCCCTTGCGGCGCCTGCGCCAACATCGGGCCGATCGGGCTGAGCGTTTGTTGCACATCAAACGTATGGAGCTGCGAGCCCTTGGCCTGAACATTGAGCAGGCCCGTTCGGCGGTTGAGCAGGCCAGGCAAAACGAAAACCGGCAGCAAACCGAACTTACCGGCCGGTATCAGGGGCAGGTGGTGTCGCCCAGGACCCTGTCGGGCTGGGACGAGTCACAGCGCCAGTGGGCGGCTCAAACAGCGCAGCAGGCAAGTGCCTTGCAAGCGCTGCTCGAGCAGCAGCGCGTGGTTGCGATCCATGTCGAGAGTGCCCGCCAGTACGCGGGTGAATGCCAGAGAAAGGTCGAAAAACTTCTGGAATTGTCGATGTTGCTGGCAGAGGAGGCGGGATGGCCGAGTCATCAGGAGTAAACCCGGTGCCGTTGCCATTGGCCCGGTATCTGCCTGCCGCCCCGGCGCGCGCAGCCGACTGCAAACTGTTTGCAGACAGCCTGGCAGGCGCGGATAGGGGCTTGGCACAGGTGTTGTCCGAGGCACTGATGCCCCGTGCACCGGGGGCAGGGCCATGGCCAGTGCAATTTGTGCTGCATCTGGCACATCGCGGGCGGGTCAGTGTCAGCGCCCGTTATGAACATCATGGCTGGCTGATCATTTTAAAGGCGCAGCAATCCGCCACCCGACAATGGCTCTCCCGTCAGCAGCAACCCTGTCAACGGCGTCTGGCCCGTGCCTTGGGGCAGGTCGTCAGGATCCGGTTACTGCAGGAGTGCCAGTGATGACGGTAGCGCCGATCACCTTGCCACAGCTGGACGCAACCACGGTCCAGGCCTGTTGGCGGTTGGGTCGTGGCCTGCGCTATTCATTTCAGGTCGCAGGCGAGCCCGGTGAGCTTTTGCTGGAACCGGGGCGGGCGCCAGGGGGTGGTGCGTGTGTCTCGTTCGAGAGCCGCTGCGGGGTCTTTACGCTCAGTGATGCAGGGCCCTTGCTTAGCCTGTTTGGCGAGTGCCCGGTGGTGCTGGCCGAGACCGGCAACGATCCCCAGTCATGGTTTTGGGCGCACTTTGAGCAGCGCATGAGTGCGCAGGTAAGGGCGCTTTTTGGCTATCTGCGGCCCCTTGCCGACAGGCAGGTGGGCGCATTCGAGTGCTGCCTCAGTGTAGTGCTGGGCCCATCGCGAAGTGTCGGCCGATTGATGCTGGCGGCCCACAGCCTGTTGGCGCTTTGCGAGGCGGGACAATGGCAGGCAGTCAAGGCGCCGTTGCCCGATTGCTTTGCCGTGCCTGTGCCCGTGGTGCTTGGCTATCTGCCGTTGACGGTTGAGCAGTTGCGCAGGGTACGACCAGGCGACGTGCTGGTGCCGGAGCGCCTGTTGTTCAGCGGTGATGGCGTGGGGCAGTTGAGGATTGGGCGGTGGCGGATCACATCGCAAATTGATGATGAAGGCGGGCGTCGCTGCCTGACCGTGTGTGCTCTCGAGGAGTCGGCTGTGGAAGAGGTGATGTTTGCGGGTACGGACGTTGAACGGCATAAAGGCAATGAGCCGTTTGAAACCTTGCAGGTAGAGCTGAGCGTGCGCTGTGGCGCACTCAAGTTGAGCCTGGGTGAGCTGCGCCAGTTGGCCCCCGGCATGGTGTTGAGCATCGAGGGCTATGACACGGGCATGGCCGGGTTGTATTACGGCGACCGGCCGATCGGTCACGGGCAGTTGGTGGAGGTTGAGGGGCACCTTGGCCTGCAACTGTCGCGCATCAGTTTTTCGCAATGACCGTTCAAGGGATCGATCCCTTTCTGCTGGCGCTGTTTCTCGGCGGCCTGTCACTGATGCCCATGCTGCTGATGGTGTGCACCGCCTTCCTGAAAATCTGCATTGTGTTGATGATTACCCGCAACGCCATTGGTGTGCAGCAGGTGCCGCCGAGCATGGCCCTTTATGGAGTTGCCCTGGCTGCAACAATGTTTGTCATGGCACCGGTGGGGTATGAAACCGCCCAGGCCCTCAAGCAGACGCCGCTGGATATGAGCAGTGTGCAAGCCTTGCAGGAGAGCGGGGAGGAGGCAGTAAAGCCCTTGCGGGCCTTTATGGCACGCAACACTGCTCCCGATGTGCTGACCCATCTGCTGGATAACACTGCGCGTCTATGGCCTGCGCAACTGGCGCAAGAGGTCAAGCGTGACGACCTTATCCTGCTGGTACCGGCATTTGTGCTGTCGCAGCTACAGGCAGGGTTTGAAATCGGTTTTCTGATTTACATCCCCTTTATCGTGATCGACCTGATCGTCTCGAACCTGTTGCTGGCGCTGGGCATGCAGATGGTCTCGCCCATGACCCTTTCATTGCCGCTCAAGCTGTTGCTGTTTGTGCTGGTTTCGGGTTGGACACGTCTGCTCGACAGTCTGTTCCTGTCCTATCTGTGAGGCGTCCATGGAGCCGATTTTGCTGTTCAAGCAGGGCATGCTGCTGGTGGTGGTGCTGTCTGCGCCACCGCTGATCGTGGCTGTAGCGGTGGGTGTGCTGACCTCGCTGGTGCAGGCGCTGATGCAGGTACAGGACCAGACACTGCCCTTCGGCATCAAGCTGGTTGCAGTGGGCGTCACGTTGGCGCTGACGGGGCGCTGGATCGGGGTTGAACTGATTCAATTGATCAACCTCACCTTTGACATGGTCGCCCGCTCGGCGCTTTAGAGGGAACACCCGATGGCCCCACAAATTGCGTTTCTCGAATACCTGCCCAGCCTCGCAATTGCGATGGCGCGCCTGTATCCCTGTTTTTTTCTGATCCCGGCATTCTGCTTCGAACATGTGCGCGGCATGCCCCGGCATGTCATCGTTTTTGCGCTGGCCCTGATACCTGCCCCGGGTATTTATCACGCCTTGTCGGGCGTGAATTACACCCTGCTGGCGCTCGGCGGTCTGATGCTCAAAGAGGCCATGCTGGGCTTTTTGCTGGGCATGCTGCTGTCCATGCCGTTCTGGCTGTTCGAGTCGGTAGGGGCTTTGCTCGATAACCAGCGTGGTGCCCTGATCGGCGGGCAGCTCAACCCTTCGCTAGGGGCGGATGCCACACCTGTCGGGCACCTGTTCAAGCAACTGAGCATTTTTTTGCTGATGGTCACCCTCGGGCTGGGCAGCTTGACCCGGGTGATCTGGGACAGCTACCTGATCTGGCCCCCCACGCTCTGGTTACCGACCATTGCTGCGGATGGTTTTGCCGTGTTTCTTTCTTTGCTCGGCGATACCTTCACGCATCTGCTGCTCTACGCCGCGCCCTTTATTGCGCTGTTGTTGTTGATCGAATTCGCTGTTGCCCTGTTGAGCCTCTACAGCCCGCAGTTGCAGGTATTTGTGCTGTCGATGCCGGCCAAAAGCCTGGCCGGGCTGGGCTTTCTGCTGCTCTACCTGCCACAACTGGAGGAGCTGATCGTGGGACGGATGAGTCTGCTGGGGGATCTTGGGCACGCACTGGGCCAGCTCTTCAAAGTAGGTGAGTCATGAGCGATTCGGGTGAGAAGAAATATGACGCCAGCCAGAAAAAACTGCAGGACCAGCGCAAAAAAGGCCAGGTTGCGCAAAGTCAGGACATCGCCAAACTGCTGACGCTGGCGGTTATCAGTGAGGTCGCCTTGATCACGGCTCAGAACAGCCTGCAGCGTTTTGGCCAATTGCTGATGCTGCCCGTTTCACTGGTCGGGCAACCCTTTGGTCATTCGCTGCAGGCCGTGTTCGTCGAGGCGGGTTACCTGTTTTTTGACTTCGCCTTACTGATGACCGGCGTTGCAGTCTTGATGAAATTAATCAGCAGCTGGCTGCAATTCGGCTTTCTGTTTGCCCCTGAAGTCCTGATCCCGGACTTCAACCGGCTCAACCCGGTCAATCAGGCCCGGCAGATGTTTTCGGCCCAGTCACTGTTGACCCTGCTCACCGGCCTGATCAAGGCACTGCTGATCTGTGCGGTGCTTTACCGCGTGATCGGGCCTTCCCTGGGGGCGTTGGTCGGGTTGGTCAACGCTGACTTGCCGGGCTATATCGTCGCGCTGATCGCCTTGTTCCGGCATTTGCTGCATGTGTGCCTTGGCCTGCTGCTGGTGCTAGCAGTGGTTGACCTGGCGTTGCAGCGGTATTTTTTTGCCCGGCGCATGCGCATGACCCATGTCGAAGTGGTCAAGGAGTACAAGGGCATGGAAGGTGACCCACATACCAAGATGCTGCGTCGGGCACTGGCCCAGGAGCTGGCCCATGAAGAGCCTGTGGCCCCGACTCCGCCGTTGGAAGAGGCCGACATGCTGCTGATCAACCCTACGCATTTTGCCGTGGCGCTGTACTACCGGCCGCCACAGACGCCTTTGCCGACCGTGATTGCCAAGGGGGCTGATGCCCGGGCACGGCGAATGATCGACAGGGCACGGGCAGCAGATGTTCCGGTGATTCAGTGTGTGTGGCTGGCTCGCACGCTGTATGGCATCGAGACCGGGCATTGCATCAGCCGCGAGACCCTGCAGGCGGTTGCGCTGGTCTACCGCACTCTGCGAGAACTGGATGATGACGAGCGCCGTGAAGTCATCGAGTTGGCGGAACTTGAGCAACGCTGATCGGGGCAGGAACCGGGCGCTATTACATGGTCACTCACTCTTCATCAGCCAGTCAGAGTTGAGCAGTCATGGACGTCAATTTTTTTGAACCCGCAAAGCCAGCGCCGTCAGAAATGCGCGGCACAGCCTCCCCGAACACTTCTGGCCCCACCGAATCGGTGCAAATGACCGGTTTTCGTCATTATCAGCAGCCCTCTCTGGCATTCAGCGCCAGCCTGGTTGAAGGAAAAGTCGTGACCCAAGGCTCGTATGTGGGCCAGGACATTGCCGCCCAACTGAATCAGTTGTCCAGGCCGTTCAAGCAAGATGCCACTTACGCAGGCCCTGCCCGGAACCTGCGAATCAGGGACGACAAATTTAATGTATTTCATATCCAGTCCACCCCTGCGGCCGCTGCAGTACTTAAAAGCAGTCTTCCCCTGAGTTTTTACCCATCGCCCCCGATCAATCCCGGGCGTGCCCATCTGGGGCAGATAAGCGGTGTGCAAACAACCGCCGAAGGCGGCCAGTTTCGTGTGGTCGAGCAACGCCTGTACCGGTTAGAAGCACAGACGCTTCGTTGGTTGCCCGACAAGGACGAGGCCCGATACAGCCGTATTGGCTTGAGTGCTCAAGGGCAACTGATGAAAGTGCCGCAGGGGGTCGCAGACATGAGCATTGATGGTAAAACGCAGGCGAGCCTTGAGGGTTTCACGCTAAAAATCAGCCGCGACACAGCCGATGCTGCTCTTTGTCTTGTTCCCGTCAACGAGTCGGGTAAACCGGTGCAACTGGCGCATCTGGGGCTGGCGGGTGATGTGCTGTACGCCTCGACACCTCAGGGTGAGTTTTTGTGCGCGAACCTGCGCAATGCCGAAGACGGGCAATTGGTCATGCGCCCTGAACCACTCGATAATCTTGAGCAGCTGCATCAGGGCGCAGTCAGCATCAAGGGCTTTATGCATGATGATCAAGGCCGGCTCAACGCCCTTGTCCTCGACTCCCGCCGCCAGTTACACAGCACCCCTTTGAGCCATGGCCCTGATCAGGCATCGGGCTGGAACCTCAGTGATGTGATCCTCAGAGTGAACGACACAGGTTTGCCCGAGCCAGGGCTGCAGACACTCGCCGGTAGTGTGGACCTTGGGCCGCGGGGCAAGGTTGCGCTTGAGGGCAACACATTGCTGTGCTGGAACGAGTGCTCACAGCAATGGGATAAAAGCGCTCACCACAATGTGGAGCGACTGGAGCGTGGCCTGGATGGTCGCGCTTATGTATTGCAAGGTGCAGAGCTGAAAGCGCTGGCAATCCATAAAACGCGGGATGCTGCGTACAGCGGTGCCAGTTATGACCTGACACCTGTTAATGATGCTCATGCCCATATCAACCTTGGTGGCGCCATGGTTGAGAATAACGAGCGAAAGATCACCGGTTTTGCTATCGATAACGCCAGGCAATTTGTAACGCTTGATGCTGAAAACAAGCTGATTGCCCACGTCAACGGAAAGGCCAGGGTCTTGACCTTTACCCGGCCTAAAGAGCTTGTGGCGCTGGCACTTGACCGTCAGGGAGATCTGTATGCACAGACCGGCGCCGGCGAACTGCTCAAGCTCGACAAGGCTCACTGGCAAACCCCTTGCACCTCAGCGCTCACCTGGACTCCCGTGCCGGTGCCGGACAATGCGCCGGTCAAGTCGTTGCGTATGGGAGCAGGTCAGCAATTGATCGTCAGCTGGGGTGAAAACAATGCGCAACAAAAAAGATGGGGTGAACACTATCGGCAGTTGATTGTTTCAGCGGATGGTGACCCGCAATGGAAACCTTTAACGGCACACTCAAACACCCCCGCGAGATCACTGGGTACGGTGTTGGGCAACGCTGAGTTGAAGAGCCAGGACAACGGCACCTCCTGGGCCGTGACCTCCGATTGTTTTGGCCACAAGACTGAAGCCCTGTCGGTTGATCGTGGGGTCATTAAAAGTGCTTTAGCCCATTTTCATCCTGTTCAGGGGATCAAGAATATCGGCCTTGGTATCCAGCATGATGTTAAAGGGCGACGCGGGCTGGCAGACCTCTACGCGGATGTGCGGGAACTGCAGGGGCTATTGCGTACGCTGGCGAGCGTGACACCCCGTACGATGGATATTTCAAGTCGCCTTGACCGCCTGGGCGAGGGCCAGCCAACCCAGGCCCTGGCCACAAAACTCAAGCGTTTTCTGAGTGAGGTAGAAGAGTGCAGCGTGCAATTGGCCAGGCGATTGGGCGAGATCAAGGGAGCCCGTGTGATCCCGGATTATCTGCCCACAACGAGTGGCAAACCCACTGAAGGCTCAGCGAGCAACCTGTCCCGAATTCGCCAGTCCTTCGAGAATATGGGGTCTTCAAAGTCTGATATCACAGCGGCCTTGCTGCGCAGTTACGAAAAACAGGGTGTTTGTTTGTCGTTGCACGACGCTGGCCTGAAACGTGATTTGAGCAATTCGACCGGGCTGATCGAGAGCGATTTGATTCAGCACGCCCGCACACTTTTCAGGCTGGTCAAACTGGTCGACCGGCTGGAGGGTAAAGCGCCTGATCAGGCCGAAATAACAGCCCGCCTGGAGAGTGCGATAGAGAACTATCAAAACAGCCCGGTACACAAGAAAACATCGCAGAGCATCAATGGATTGAAGCAGGCAGAAACGCTCTATAACAACTTCAAATTGTTGGCCAGGGACTTGGGTACCCCGGGATCAGCGCTCAATTTTCATATAACCACTACCTTGGGGCTCAATCCACAAGAGACGGTCAAGCAGGCTCTGCTTCAATGCATTCAAAAGTCTGAAAGCGGCCAGTCAGTTGCATCGAGCCGGAGCAAAACCTTATCGGCATCCCTGTTCTTACTTCCAGTCCCGTTGCTTGAAATCATAGGGGGTGTTTCAAGAGACAATACCAACGGCATAACGCTGACTCGAACCGATCAGGGGGTCAGCGTTGACATCAATATGGGCACTGGCCATACCGTCACTGGTTCTGTAGGCGTCGGTAACATGTTGCTTCCCTCCGAGGTGCCACTCGAAGGCCGGCTCAGGGTAGGGGCTGAGACTACATTGGCGTTGACGCATGAAAACGAGCAAAGCGTCAGCTTTGATATCAGGGAGGCAGATTTTCCCGCAATGATGGCCATCCTCACCGGGGAGAAAGGGAACGTTTTCGACTTGCTGGATCTTGGCAGCAATCACAAGAGCGGCACGAGCTCGAAAAACGCTTTGGACTTGAGTGTTTCCGCTCATGTGCAGCCCCGCTTTCACATGTTGATGCCGGAAACCTCGAATACACCTGGTGGCCTGGTACGTACTATGGTGAATGCGGGGGGGGGCTTCAACTGTTTCATGTTGATCAACGCAGCGCTGTCGTCTTGGGGCAGGATGAAATAACCCGGGCCCAAAGCGTGAATACCCAATGGTTAGCCAGAGGCAGTGCCTCTTTAGGTATGGCGCCGGCCAATGGCGCCTTGTGGACTCAGCTCGGTGCCGATGGACCTACGTGGGTGCCGTATATCACGAGTGATTCTTCGTTCACCCTGGGGTTTGATCGCAGTGTTGCCCGCAGCATGCGTTTTACCTTCAAGCAGCCTGCTGTGATCGATCAGGCGCAAGTCAATGGATTACGCGATGCCTTGTCCCGGCATTCTGCGCCACTCAAGCAACACCTGACCTCGTTTGCAGCACAGGGCCCACTGGTGGAGCAACTGCAACATCTGCATCGTCTATTCATTCAGCTACCGTCACCCGCTACCCGTTCTGAAGAGCACCATGCCCTCAATGAACAGCTGCAAACCTGCCTTCACCAGGAGGCGCTGGCCGCACAAGGTCGGCGAGCACTCAAATCAGTTGAAAGAACGGTTTCCTATGTGGGGGTAAAAGGTGGCCCTGACCATGAGTGGCTGAATGACGCTGCGCCTGCTAACAAGGCGGCAATTCTCCGGCTGTTTGCCCAGCAGCCACAATTCGAGCGGATCATCAACGACCTGGAAAGCAGCCAGGGCACCTCGGTAGTGATCAGGCTGGAGGTCAAGCCGAAGGTGCTGCGCATGATTGACAATCAGATAGGGGATGGGCCTAACGCCATAAATGATGTGCAAAAGGCCCTGGAAAACCCGGACAACCTGCGGATTAAAACCTTGGCTGTAAGCTATACGGCAACTAGAACCGACGCTATGAAGACCCCCATTCCTCTTGTGGCCTACTCCAGCAGGGCAGCCTTGAGCAATTCCTGCAAACTCCTCAACATTGAGTTGAAATACGGTATGGATCAGAACACTCCCTTGCGCGTTGAGTTCAAGGATACGTTGCCCTCGGCTCGTATTCGGGAGCTGAATCCCGAGCAGCTTGACCAAAAGATCCGGCATGGCCGCAGCCCTTTGATGTAATGACAATACCGGCCTGGCTGATAATCAGACAGGCCGGTACATGGGGGTGGGGGCTAAGACTCTGCGCAGGATTGGATGCGTGGGTTTGAATGTCTTCAGATCACCGGGGCAATGGGTCGTTGCACGGTTGATCTAGGGTTCCAGAGGCACAACGTGATGGTCTGAACGTTCAGCATACGAGCCTGTATCTGTACGCATGTGTGGTGGCCACCAGATCACCAGCGTCCTGGCGCTGGAGGCCGGGCGCGCGCACAGGTCTGTACGGCAATCCGAGGTGCAGCCTTGCAACAGTCCAGCCAGGGCCGCCGCCATGGCAACTGCGATCAGCCGAGTCATGGCGCGACCTCCAGCAATGATGGCCGAGACACGCTTGATTGTTCGTCGGGCTCGGGTGCTCGTGTCGCGATAAACACCTCCGCACGTTCGCCGGGCGCCAGCCACGGAGTCGGCCAGACACTCACCGCCAGGGTGCCGGCAGTGCTGCAATCACGTTCATCGACGCGCACCCGGCTCTGGCTCTGGTTGTGCAATACCAGTACGGCCACGTTGTAGTCCTCACTTTCGTACCACTGATGACGCTCGGTATCGACCTTCAGAGACGTGAACGCTTTGCACAGGCTGCCCGTCCGGGTCGGCATCGGCATCGCTGTGAACCGGCCAGGCACGTGGCCCGTGACCAGTTGACGGAACACCCGGGTAATATCGGAGCGCTGAATCACTGGCTGCTTCGCATCACGCCGTCTCAATGGGGTCAGCGCTGCCTCCAGTTGCGCCTGATCCGATTGTGGCAGGTAGCGGGCAGGGTTGGTCTGGTCGCCAATCAGGCGGGGTGTCAGGATAAACAGTCGCTCACGGCGATTTTTAGTGTTCTGCGTGGACGAAAACAGCAGCTTGCCCAGCCATGGGATATTTCCCAATACGGGGACTCGATTGCGGCTGTCGACCTCTTCAGCGACATGAAAACCGCCGATGACCAGGGATTGTTTTTCGTGGATCACTGCCTGGGTACTGATGTTGCCTTTGCGAACATCCGGTGTGGAATGCTGCCCTGTGTTATCGGCAAAGGTGCCGTCTTCGATATCGATGATCAGGTGAATCTGATTGGCGCCACTGGCTTCGATTACCCGGGGTATGACCTGGAAACTGGTGCCGGTGGTGACCGGCATGATGTTGGCCACGCCCTCACCGACGGCCTGGATATATTGCGTGCGATTGAAATCGATAACAGCGGGCTGGTTTTCCAGGGTCATGATCGAGGGGTTGGATACCACCGTTGCCAGCCCGCGGGCTTCAAGTGCCTTGATCTCGGCTGCAAAACGGTCAGCCTGGATCATGGACACGGTTGTCGGGGAAGTGCCCGACAACCCAGTAGCCATCCCGAAACGGCCGCTCTGAAAGCCCCATTTCGTCCCCAGTTCATTGAGTTGGGTGCGGTTGATATCGAGAATCACGGCGTCTATTTCCACGAGTTTGCGCGGGACATCGAGCTTGGCGATCAGTGCCTGATAGAGCGTCCGGCGTTCGCTGACGTCGTAGATCAACACGCTGTTGTTACGTACATCGGCCTCCACGCGGATGGCGTTCAGGCCTGATGATTTCAAATCGGCGGTGAGCGCGGGCGGTGGTGGATTGCTTGAATAAGGCATGGGGGAGGCCGTGCCGGATACTGGCGAGGGGCCGGGGGAGGGAGCAGCGAACGGGCTCGATGACTGGGTATCGAGCAACCCGCGCAACAGGCTGGCGATACCGGGCACACTCAGTTTTTCGCCCCGATAATCGATCTGCCGGTCTGCCGCATTGGCGAACTGCAGTGTGAAAGTCAGCACATCCTGTTTATTGGCGGGTTCTGCCCGTTTGCGACTGAACTGCCTGATCTGCTCGATATAGCGTTTGGGCCCGGACACCAGTACCACGCCGATATCCGGCAACTCGCCCCAGCCGAAACGCTCATCCAGCAGGCCTATCCGGGTCAGGGCCTGCTTCAGATCGGCAATGGTATCGTCCGCAACTTCAAGGCGGCTCGTGGTCTGCTGGTCAAGCGAACTGATGTAGAGCGTGTTGTTATGCACAAACCACTGGAAACGGTGTTCCAGTGCAAGCCGCTCCATTAAACCGGTGAGCGTGTCGGCGCGCAGCTTGCCGTTTACGACGCCTTGAAGCGCGCCATCAATCTGTAGTTGCAGGCCCACGGTATGGGCAAAGGCCCCTAGAAAATCAGGCACTGACAGGTTATTGGCTTCATGGGCATAAGGCGTTTTTTGCCACTCCTGTGGAATGGCGGCCATCGCCCCGTTGGCTAGCAAAAAAAGAGCTGGCAACAGGGCCCATTGGAGGGAGTGCTTGAACCCGAGCATCACTGCACGGCATCAATAATGCTTTTGGTCAGGCTGTGCTTGAATCGGGTTTGCTCGTTGATCGAGAAACTGGCAATGGCCATTTTTTGTGAAGCGTCGAGGAAGCGCTGCATGTCTTCGGGGCTTGCTTGATTGTTCAGGGCGATCTCCTCCAGTTTTTTTGGGCCTGGATAAAGCGGGTGTCAATGCGACGCTGGATGCTTTCGAACGAAGCCATAGAACCTCCATCAGTCAATACTCACCACTCAGTGGTAGCTCCTGCCGGATCAGTTCCATCAGTGGTCATGGGGATCAGCAGCGCCTTGAGCGTTGTGGCCCAGTCAATGCGCAGGTCGTGTTGCGCAGTGACCAGCACCAGAGCGAAGGGGTCGAGGCGTTCATCTGCTTGCAGTTGCCATGCGGTATCCGGGCGGGTGCTTAGCCACTGCCGTACAGGTGCAAGCATCTGCGGGTGGCAGCGCAGGGTTGCATTCAATGGCGGGCATTGGGCTGGCAGCAGTTGCGCCAGCAAGGCATTGATTCGCATCTGTGGCGGCACCTCACCGAGCAATCGCTCCAGAGCCTGATTGACCACTTGCGAGGCGCTGGTTTCAATCGCTTGGTACAAGGCGCCATGTTCCTGTTGCCAACGCGCCAGATGGGCATTGGCCTGTTGCCAGAATTCGCTGTGGGCCTTTTGCAGCAGCGTTTCGGCAGCGTTTTCAGCGTTGCTCAGCAGTTCGTCTGCCTGGGCACGTGCCTGGGCCAGCACCTCATTGGCCAGGCCGCAATCGATCAGGTTCTGGCTGCTGATCAGTACCTGGGGCAGCCCGGTTGCGCCTGGCTGCAGCTCAATCGTGCGGCGTGTCAGCATGGTTGTGCCCCTCGTCGCGGGGTCGTGTGTGCCACAACACTGTTTGCCAGAGCGTTCGGAGTTTGGCCGGTGAAATGGCCGGCACCGGTTTTTGCTCCAGCGTTTCGATCCGTGCAGGGGCAAAGCGCAGTCGCAACCTCTGCCAGACCGGTGGTTCGAGCCATGCTCTGAGCAGTTGCAAGGGATCGTCGGCGGGCTCGAGCCAGTCCTGCGTGTGCAAAGCCCTGGCAAGGCGCTGGCACCACAAACGCTGCGTGTCATCCCGTGCAGCAGAAGGTGTAGTGCGGCAGATACGCTCGACCCTTTGCAGCAACGCGTCATAGTGCGCCGGTTGCGCCAGTGCCAGCTGCATCAGGCTGGTTGTGGGCGCACAGGGCAGGCAGGGGGCGATACCCAAGCTCTTGCTGGCGCCTGCATGCTGGTTGCGCAGCAAGGCGGGCGATGCGTCAAGGATCTGCCAGTGCGGATGGGCGTAGCGCCATGGCAAGGCCCACCACTGTACCCAGGCATCAAGGTCATTCATGCAGAGCCCTTTTTGCGCAGCTTTAACCATACAACTGGCGTAATGATTGCCAGCAGGCACCCTGTCACCAGTGCAGCGAACAGGCTTTTCCAGAACCCCAGGTCTTGCTGCGGCACCAGAAAAGGTCCGAAGAACAGCAGTTGCTGGTTGTCCTGAAACGCGGCGGCAAGAACAAAAACCGTGGTTATTTTGTGCGGGTTGTCGATTGCCATTGCCATGCCCGGAATGCTGCTGGCAACCATCCGCCGTACCCGCGACTGGATGCCGTCGGGGTCCAGTCTGGCATCGTGTTTGATAAACACCGAAGCGGATGCGGGCTGCACGGCCTCACCTGGCGCCACACGTTCGGGCAGTACCACATGCACGCGCGCGACTATCACCCCGTCAATGCTCGACAGTGTGGCTTCAAGCTCTTGTGACAGCGCATAGATGTAACGGGCGCGCTCCTCAAGTGGCGTAGAAATGACACCTTCCTTGCGAAAAATATCACCCAGTGTGGAGCGCTTTGTTCTGGGCAGGCCAGCCGCCGACAGCGAGTTAATCGCCCGGCTGATAGCTTCTGTTCTGACACGAATGGAAATGCCATTTTTATCGGGGACTTTTTGAGCGTGGACCTGTTTGTCTGCCAGTTCTGCAATGACTGCATTGGCCTCCTGTTCGGAGAGCTGGCTGTGAAGCACCACGCTTTCACCACAACCGGTGACGGCCAGCACGAGCAGGAAACACACACTCTTGATCAGGCGCGCTGCCATGCGGTTACCTAAGACAGATTGGTGAGTTTTTCGATGGCTTGTGACGTCTTGCTGATCATCTTGGCGCTCAGCACGGTCTCAAGGTGGAGCGCCGACAGGGCCCGGGTGGATTTGAGCATGTCGAGGGGGTCGGTGCTGGTACTGGCTTTTTGCAGGGCCCTTGCGGCGGTACTCGACAGACCCGCTAAAAGTGCAGAGCGCTGTTTGAGTGGGTGGCTGGTCAATTTATCGGATATCTCGGTATTGGTTGCTTTAGTTGCCGTGGCAAGCAAAGAGGCGTTGAACCAATGGATATCGGCCAGTTCGGGGGTGTTCGAGGGTAGTTCAGAGGCACTCAAGACGGCCTGGGGGAGCTTCGAAGGAAAGTGGGTTTTCATTTGAAACCTCAAGCTGTGAGTTGTAGTTGCATGCTTGTGTGGCTGCACGCCCCGATTGGCCGGATGCCCCATTCGAGATGGGGCGGTATGAATAAAATCAGTACGAGATGGCCTTGGCACCTGCAAAGATTGCATTCATTGACTTGCTACTTGAGTCCATTACTCCGGCGGCTATGCCGTTTCTCGTGTCAACTCCCGTTTTGTGCATGGCGGCCGCGGCGGCTTTCCATTCCTGTTCGCGCGCAAAGTTTTTTTGCGCTTGGAGTGGGTCGTCGCCAGCACCGCGCGCCATTCCTGCAAAGAATCTAACTATTTCTGTAAACATACTCTTTATCCTCTTGGTTTTCTCAGGAAGGTCAGAACGAAATTTTATTATTTATATATATGTTCGTTTGAGAGTGATCGATATTTTTGGTGTGAGTATTTGCCGGGTTTGCAGGGGGCATTCTTGTGTTTCCAAATCCGCCAAGCGCGTTGAGGACCTGGCTCGCAAAGGGCATTACAAGTGAAAGTAAAGGGAACATGTATGTGCCTCTGTGGTTCGGTATTGGGAGTGCAACAGAACGTCTGTTCGCTATTTAAGTGTCGATATCCATGTGGGCAGTTCCAGTGGGAACTACTCAGTAAATGTCTAATTGTTTCATTCGGTGGTACAGCGTGCGCTTGGCAATCCCAAGTTCGATTACCACAGAATCGATACAATTAAAGTGGCGTCGCAAACAATCTGCGATCAACTGCTTTTCTATTTGTTGCAGGCGCATTTTTAAATTTAGAATTGTGGATTCATGTTCACAGGAAGAGGTATCCAGCGGGGGTAGCCCGAGCACAAAGCGCTTTGCTGCGGAGCGTAACTCCCTGACATTGCCCGGCCAGTCATGACAGATGATCTGTTGTAGCAGCGCAGTGTTCGGTACTGGTATGGATGAGTTGAAATGCCGGGCCTCACGCTGAATAAACTCCATAAACAAGGGGGTAATGTATTCGCGTCGTTCTCGCAAAGGCGGCAAGTGCAGGTTCACGACATTCAGGCGATAGTACAGGTCGCACCTGAAATGACCTTGTGCCACCAACTTCGCAAGGGAGGTTTGGGCCGAGGCAATCACACGCATGTCCACAGGGATGAATGTTGTCGAGCCCAATCGCTCAACACCACGGGTTTCCAGAACGCGCAACAATTTGGCCTGCAAAGCCAGCGGCATGCTGTCTATTTCATCCAGGTACAGAGTGCCTTTATCTGAAGCTTCTATAAATCCTGCACGTGATTGCAGGGCGCCGGTGAATGCGCCTTGGGTGACACCAAACAACTGGCTTTCCGCCAGACTCTCGGGGATGGCCGCGCAATTGAGTGCAATATAACGACCACGGCGCCCGGATAAGGTATGCAGATGCTCGGCCAATGTATCTTTGCCTGTGCCTGTTTCACCATGAAGCATTATGTCGATATTTTGTGCTGCCGCATTTCTGACAGTAGCGTGAAGTTGTGTGTCATCGGAAAAATATAGGCTTGAAGGCTCTTTGTCCGGGCGAAAGGATCCCATTGAATATACTCCGGCGCCATGTTTTTTTGATAGGGGAAATTCGCAATGTTAAACAGGTATAAACAACGCTTTTTATTTTATAGTTTGAAGGTGTTGACGGTTTAAACCAAGGCCTGAACTGGCCGCCTGTCGAGAGCTAAAACACATAGACACGGTAAGGATTAGTATTTATTGGCGTAGGGATAGCGTGCCTTACCTCCATGGATCGAACTTCGTGGAGGTAAGGGTAAACGGGTATTTATTCGTATTTTTATTCAGGGTTTTTTCTGCTATCGCCCTGAGTCGTAAATCCGAAGGTCAGAAGGGCGCTTTCAACGGTGCTCAAGTGCTGCATGCACAGCTGCCATGGTGCTGACACAACATCGGCCGATTCATCGCCGGCTACGGGGATGAGTACCGGGTGTTCATCGTCGCTGGCGATCGAGGCGCAGCCTGAAGCAACGTTTGCCAGCCGTTCGTGGAGGGAGGACGGTGCCGGGCCCTGTTCCTTGCGCAAGGCATCGGCAAAGGCTTCTGCAAACAACAGGGAGCTGGCGTATAAACGCACGGCGTGGCGCTCGTAACGGCTGGCAATGTCTTTGACTTCCCGTGATACAAAGCGCCCGCGCAAGGTCCAGCGGGCGGTATTGCGGGCCATGCTGATGCCGTTCTCCAGGGCAATAAGGCTGTCGTGGGCCCTGGAAAATATCTGCACGGCATTTTGAGCCTTGGCCGCATCTTGTCCTTCGAGAGCTTGCAGGCTTTTACCGAATCCCGACGCCAGCTTTTCGAGCAACTCCTTGGCGGAGCTGTCGATAATGCCGATCGGGTTGGGGGTCAGCAGTATCTGGCTGAAAACCAGCCCGACGCATGAGCCCACGACCACATCAAGCATCCGTACCACGCCAGCACTTTCCGGGCCTACGGCCAGCATCAGCACCGCCGATACACCGGCCTGGATGGGCACCACGGCCCCCAGGCCATAGAGTGCCGCGATGGCGATGGCAGAGAAGGTGGCAAAGCCAATACGCACCAACGGGTAAGCATCCGGCAACCACAAGGCGGCTTCGCCTACGATGATCCCGGTGGCGACACCCACCATCAGGCCCACCGCTTGCTTGCCATGACTGGGCAGGCCTGGAGCCAGGCACACCACGGCACTGATTGCGGCAAACACGGGGTGTATGTGACCGAAAAAATGCCGGGCGATAATCCACGCCAGTGCGGCGGCAATGGCTGAGGCCAGGGCGTCTCGCCAGCCCAGGGACCAGCGGGCTTTGATTTTTTCGACTATGGGGTCGGTATAGCGGCTGAGGAATTTGGCGCGGGGAATCATTGAGGCTCCCGATCATGAGGTGAGATGGCGTTAACCATAGACCGTTGTTGCGCCCCGGAGTGCGCCACAAACGCCAGGCCAAAAAAAACCGCGCCTGGGCGCGGTTTTTTATACGTGTGCTGTATTACACGTTGAAACGGAAGTGCAGGACGTCACCGTCTTTAACGATGTATTCCTTGCCTTCCAGACGCCACTTACCGGCTTCTTTCGCGCCCGCTTCCCCGTTGAACTTGATGAAATCGTCGTAGGCGATAACTTCAGCGCGGATAAAGCCTTTTTCGAAGTCGGTGTGGATCACACCGGCTGCTTGAGGGGCGGTCGCACCTACTTTTACTGTCCAGGCGCGAACTTCCTGCACGCCGGCGGTGAAGTAGGTTTGCAGGTCCAGCATTTCGTAACCGGCGCGAATCACACGGTTAAGACCAGGCTCTTCAAGGCCCAGGGCCTCCAGGAACATGTCTTTCTCTTCGCCGTCATCAAGCTCGGCGATTTCTGCTTCGATCTTGTTGCAGACCGGAACAACGATCGCGCCTTCTTCTTCAGCGATAGCCAGCACAACGTCCAGCAACGGGTTGTTCTCAAAACCGTCTTCAGCCACGTTGGCGATGTACATCACCGGCTTGGTGGTCAGCAGGTGGAAGCCTTTGATGATGGCTTTCTCATCTGCGTCCATGTTCTTGATCAGGCTGCGTGCCGGCTTGCCCAGGGTGAAGTGGGCGATCAGCTGTTCCAGCAGGGCTTTTTGGGCTACGGCTTCCTTGTCACCGCCTTTGGCATTGCGCGCGACTTTCTGCAGTTGCTTTTCGCAGCTGTCGAGGTCGGCGAAGATCAGCTCAAGGTCGATGATTTCGATGTCGCGTTTCGGGTCAACGCTGTTGGAAACGTGAATAACGTTTTCGTCTTCAAAGCAGCGGACCACGTGAGCGATGGCATCGGTCTCACGGATGTTGGCCAGGAACTTGTTACCCAGGCCTTCACCTTTCGATGCGCCAGCCACCAGGCCCGCGATATCAACGAACTCCATGGTGGTCGGCAGGATACGCTGTGGCTTGACGATGGCAGCCAGCGCGTCCAGGCGTGGGTCGGGCATCGGCACGATACCGGTGTTCGGCTCGATCGTGCAGAAGGGGAAGTTCTCGGCCGCGATACCGGACTTGGTAAGGGCGTTGAACAGGGTGGACTTGCCGACGTTAGGCAGGCCGACGATGCCGCAGTTGAATCCCATGGTGTTTCCCCTCGGAAAAAGAGTCAGGCCTTCTGGCTGTGCAGGTTTTTCATCGCACGGTTCCATTCCCCGGCGAGGATATCCGGCAGCACGCCGAGGGCAAAATCGATGCTGGCATCCAGTTTTTCCTGTTCGGCGCGTGGCGCACGACCGAGGACAAAGTTGGACACCATGCTGGCGACGCCCGGGTGGCCAATGCCAAGCCGCAGACGGTAGAAATCTTTGTTGTTCCCCAGTTGCGCGATGATGTCGCGCAATCCGTTGTGACCTCCGTGGCCGCCGCCCAGCTTGAGCTTGGCAACGCCTGGCGGGAGATCGAGTTCGTCGTGGGCCACCAATATGGATTCCGGCGCAATGCGGTAGAAACCGGCAAGCGCCGCAACGGCCTGGCCGCTTCGGTTCATATAGGTGGTGGGAATCAACAGACGAACATCCTGACCCTGGTGGCTGAAGCGCCCGGTCAGGCCAAAATATTTGCGGTCTGCAACGAGGTTTACCCCATTGGCTGCCGCGAGACGCTCAACAAAAAGGGCCCCTGCGTTATGCCGGGTCTGTTCGTATTCGGTGCCTGGATTTCCCAGGCCAACGATCAGTTTTATGGCGGTCACGACAAGGGCCCTTCTATGGAGTTGTGGATAACATCGCCGCTAACGGTTAGCGGCGAAAACGGACAAGAAAGCGGGTTTACGTGAGTAAACTTCGCGATCTTGTCCGCTTTACTCGCTGCGTGTTAGCTCGCGATGTTTCTCAAGACTCCAACGACAGAGTAATGAATTACTCTGCTGCTTCTGGTGCAACACGTGGAGCGTGAACGTTGGCTACTGCCAGGTCGTTACCGTGTGCCAGAGCTACGAACTCAACGCCTTTAGGAGCGGTGATGTCCGACAGGTGAATGATCGAGCCGACTTCAGCGTTAGCCAGGTCAACTTCGATGAATTCAGGCAGGTCTTTTGGCAGGCAGGAAACTTCGATTTCCGCAACAACGTGGGAGATCTCGCCGCCTTTCTTGATCGGAGCCGCTTCACCAACGAAGTGAACCGGTACGATTGCAGTCAGTTTTTGACCAGCAACAACGCGTACGAAGTCAGCGTGCATCACGTGGCCTTTAGCCGGGTGACGTTGCAGAGCTTTGATGATCACGTTTTGCTTAACGCCGCCAACGGTCAGTTCGATAACGTGGCTGTAAGCAGCTTCGTTTTCGAGCAGTTTGGCAACTTCTTTAGCCAGCATGCTGATGGATTCAGGGGCTTTTTCGCCACCGTAAACTACAGCTGGAACCAGGCTTGCGAGACGACGCAGGCGGCGGCTCGCACCTTTCCCCAGGTCGGAACGCACTTCAGCATTCAGAGTAAAATCGTTCATGTTGTATCTCCAAAATAACCACATCCGCCCTGGCGTTTGCGACCAGCGCCATGGACGGTATGGGCAAAAAAGCCCCGCCCCAACGGATTGCTGGGGCGGGGCGCTTTTCGTCAGCAGAAGTCCTGAAAGGGCAGGGCCCTTATCGGAACATCGCGCTGATCGATTCTTCGTTGCTGATGCGGCGAACCGCTTCAGCCACAACCGGTGCGATATCCAGTTGGCGGATACGCGAACAGGCTTGTGCGGCAGCGGACAGCGGGATGGTGTTGGTCACCACCAGCTCATCCAGCATGGAATTTTCGATATTCTCGATTGCCCGACCCGACAGCACAGGGTGTGTGCAGTAGGCGAACACTTTGGAAGCACCATGCTCTTTCAAGGCTTTAGCCGCGTGGCACAACGTGCCGGCGGTATCGACCATGTCATCAACCAGAATACAGGTACGCCCTTCGACATCACCGATGATATGCATCACTTCAGAGTGATTGGCTTTCTCACGGCGTTTGTCGATGATACCCAGATCGACGCCCAGGGATTTGGCAACAGCACGTGCACGCACGACGCCGCCGATATCCGGGGACACAATCATAAGGTTCTCAAAGCGCTGATCTTCGATGTCATCCACCAAAACTGGGGAGCCATAGATGTTATCTACAGGAATATCGAAGAAACCCTGGATTTGGTCAGCATGCAAATCAACCGTGAGAACACGATCGATGCCGACTACGGTAAGCATGTCAGCAACAACTTTTGCGCTGATAGCCACACGTGCGGAACGCGGACGGCGATCCTGACGGGCATAACCAAAGTAAGGAATAACAGCAGTAATACGAGTCGCTGAGGAGCGGCGGAAGGCATCAGCCATCACGACGAGTTCCATCAGGTTATCGTTGGTCGGAGCACAAGTCGGCTGAATGATGAAAACGTCTTTACCGCGGACATTTTCATTAATCTCAGCGGTAATTTCGCCGTCGGAAAACTTGCCGACAGAGATGTCACCGAGTGGGATATGCAGCTGACGTACGACACGCCGAGCCAGATCGGGGTTAGCGTTCCCCGTAAAGACCATCATCTTGGACACGCGCAGTACCTGAAGGCTGAGGGTAACCTGGATGAGTATAAGAAATGGCAGGGGCGGCTGGATTCGAACCAACGCATGGCAGGATCAAAACCTGCTGCCTTACCGCTTGGCGACGCCCCTGTATCTGTTGCTACGAGTACCGTGTACCCGTTTCCTTTTACAAATTTTGCAGCTTGCGATGCAACATCGAAACGTTGCTTCCTTTTGCTACAAACCCTGTAAGGGTCTCTGTAAGAAGGTGCAGCACTTTATCAGCATCTGCTTCGTTTGGGAAGGCCCCAAATATACAACTTCCAGTTCCAGTTAATTTTGCTTCGGTATATTTACCTAACAAATTCAAAGCGTTACGTACTTCTGGATAACGCTCCTTCACTACTGCTTCGCAGTCGTTTCGGCTGTTTCCCTTGGGAACGGGGCGCACTTTAATGGGCAAAGAGTCACGTGTCAACAACGGATCTGAAAATATTTCTGCAGTACTTACAGATACTTGCGGGACAAGCACCAGATACCAGGGTTCTTCTGGCTCGGCAGGCGTAAGAATTTCGCCGACACCTTCAGCAAATGCGGCGTGGCCACGAACGAAAACCGGGACGTCGGCCCCAAGAGTCAGGCCCAGCGCTGCCAGCCGGTCTTCATCCCAGGCCAGTTGCCAAAGATGGTTGAGCGCGAGCAGTGTTGTGGCGGCATTGGAACTGCCGCCACCGATGCCGCCGCCCATGGGCAACACTTTTTTGATCCAGATATCGATCCCCAGCGGGCAAGCGGATTGTGCCTGAAGCTTTTTTGCGGCCTTGACGATCAAATTGTCGTCATGAGCAACACCGGGGAATTCGGTGTGCAGGCAAATGATTCCGTCGTCACGCACGGCAAAGGTCATTTCATCGCCGTAGTCGAGAAATTGAAACAGCGTTTGCAGTTCGTGATAGCCATCTTCGCGACGACCGAGAATGTGCAGCATCAGATTAAGCTTTGCCGGGGAGGGCAAAACCAGAGTGTTTCGATTCAGACGGTCTTGCATCTTATTGACCCAACAAGCGAGGTTGCCAATCTTTAACCACGAGCGTGACATCCAGATCCGGGCCGTGCAGCTTGACCCGCTCAGGCAGCCAGAAGCCGTTTTGCTCGACATAGCTCAAATATTCGATTTTCCAGCCGTCCTGTTCCAGGTTGGCCAGGCGGCTGTCAGCATTCAATGTTACCCGGCTTTTGCTGCCGGGCGCAGGCAAGCCGCGTACCCACCAGACCAGATGTGACACTGGCAGGCTCCAGCCCAATTGTTCGCCCAAAAGCGCTTCAGGGGTCGGTGCTTCATAGCGGCCCTGATTGGCCACTTCCAGAAGCACGCTGCCCGGGCGCCCGGTCAGGCGAGCGGCTCCGCGGCCCAGCGGACCGGAAAGGCGTATGTCGTAATAGTCCTGGCGCTGCAGCCAGAACAGCGTGGCGCTGCCCGATTCTTTAGGGGCGCGAATGCCGACTTTGCCGCTGATTTGCCAGCCGTCGAGCCGGGTCAATTGCTGTTTGTGGGCTGACCACAGGGCAGGGCTGCCGTGGCCTTCTACGGATTCGCGGGCGCCGAAGCCCGCGCAACCGGCGAGCACGGCAATCAGGCTGAAAACCACGAGATGGCGCAAGTGACGATAAAACATGAGTTAAAGAGTCTCTGATCCGGTCAGGCGCAAAATGGTTTTGCGCAGAATAGGGCTGTCAGGATTTTCTTTAAGAAAAGTGCCCCAGATTTTTTTCGCTTCACGCTGCTTGCCATTGGCCCACAGCACTTCGCCCAGATGAGCGGCTACTTCCTGATCAGGGAAACGCTCCAGTGCCTGGCGCAGCAAGCGTTCGGCCTCATCCAGATTGCCAAGGCGATAATTCACCCAGCCCAGGCTGTCGAGCACAGCAGGGTCGTCCGGGTTCAGATCATAGGCTTGCTGGATCAGCGCCTTGGCTTCCGTGTAGCGAGTGGTTCGATCCGAAAGCGTATAGCCCAGGGCGTTCAATGCCATGGCGTTGTCAGGTTCACGCTTGATGATGGCGCGTAAATCCCGCTCCATCTGATCTAGATCGTTACGTTTCTCGGCCAGCATGGCGCGTGAATACAGCAGGTTGAGATCGTCCGGGTATTGCTTGAGTGCTTGTTGCAGCGTGTTCCAGGCGCGATCGGTCTGGTTGTTCGCCGCCAGGGTTTCGGCTTCTATCAAGTACAGCTGGATGGCGTAGTCGGGCTGTGCACCACGGGCCGAGGCCAGTTTTTTCGAGGCTTCGGCGCCGCGACCATGGCTGATCAGGATGTCCGCCTGGCGCAGTTGTGCGGGCAGGTATTCGCTGCCGGGACCTACCAATGCGTACTCAACCAGTGCGCCCTCGGGATCATTGCGTTCTTCGGCGATGCGGCCCAGGTTCAGATGCGCCGAGTCGACATGGCTGTCGCGCTCGATCAGCTCTTGCAGATAGCCTTCGGCTTCGTCCCAGGATTTGCCTTCCAGGCAAACCAGTGCCAGCGAGAATCGCAGCTCATCGTCTTCGGGGTATTGCTCCACCAGGCTGGCAAACTGCACTTTTGCCTCGGTCATGCGGTTCTGCTCGACCAGGGTGCGCGCATAGGTCAGGCCCAGGCGCTTGTCATCGGGGTACTGGCTGACGCTTTTTTTCAGCAGGGGCAACGCTTCATCGCCGCGGTTGAGGCTTTGCAACAAACGGGCGCGCAACAGAATCGGGGCGACTTCGCCGTTTTGCGGCGGGTTCTTTTCCAGTAGCTTCAGCGCGCCTTCGGCATCACCGTCCTGTTGCATCAACAAGGCCTTGCCGAAAATCAGCTGACCGTTGTCCGGGTGCTTGGCCAGCAGGCTGTCAAAACTTTTTTGCAGACCTGCCCGGGTATCCGCATCGGTTTCTATGGCCGCCAGGGCCAGGAAATCGAAGTGAGTATCACCCTTGGCCTGCAGGACTTTTTCCATGTAGACCAGGGATTCGTCATAACGGCCGTTGCGCGCCAGCTGAATGGCTGCAGCACGTTGCGCCTCGATATCGTCCGGGGCGTTTTTCACCCAGATCAGCGAGGTATCCAGTGCGGCCTGGTCGGCGCCCAGATACTCGGCGATACGGAAAGCGCGTTCGGAAACTCCCGGATCCTGCGTGTTGATCGCTTGCGTCACGTAGTTATCGAGGGCGATATCCAGACGATTGCGCTGGCCGGCCAGCTCGGCGCTCAACAGGCTGTACAGCGTGTCTTCGCTGAACGAACTGTAGACCGTGGGTTTTTCCGGGGTGGAGGAAACGTCTTCTGCCGCGGATGAGTCATCCGGGGACGTGGGGGCCAGAGCCTGGCAGCCACTGAGAAGGACGAGAGCGAGGAGCAACGCGGAGGATCTATTCATATAAGAGATGGGCGACTTACCTGCGGTCTGGGCATCATGACACATGCAATGGTGCAAACCATAACAGGTGCGACTATCGATATCCGGGGCTGATGATGTGTTCAACAGACGTTAACTATAGAGACAATAGTCAGCAATGGTTGTTCTGAATCTGGCGAAGTAGGACAATTGTCGGCTTCTTGTCATCATCAGCGATCTTGAATGGCCTTCCTCGCACTCGGTATTAACCACAAGACTGCTTCAGTAGACGTCCGCGAGCGCGTGGCTTTTACTCCGGAGCAGTTGGTTGAGGCCTTGCAGCAGCTCTGCCGCCTAACCGACAGTCGCGAAGCTGCGATCCTCTCCACCTGCAATCGCAGCGAGCTCTATATAGAGCAGGACCACCTTTCGGCAGACCGTGTGCTGCAATGGCTGGCGGACTATCATGACCTGAGCCTCGATGAACTGCGTGCCTGCGCCTATATCCATGAAGACGACGCAGCCGTTCGTCACATGATGCGCGTGGCTTCAGGCCTGGATTCGCTGGTGTTGGGCGAACCGCAGATTCTCGGCCAGATGAAGTCGGCCTATGCCGTGGCGCGTGAGGCGGGCACGGTCGGGCCGTTGTTGGGGCGCTTGTTCCAGGCCACGTTCAACTCGGCCAAACAGGTGCGCACCGACACCGCCATCGGTGAAAACCCGGTTTCGGTGGCCTTTGCCGCGGTGAGCCTGGCCAAGCAGATCTTCAGCGATCTGCAGCGCAGCCAGGCCTTGCTGATCGGTGCGGGCGAGACGATTACCCTGGTCGCCCGCCACCTGCATGACCTGGGAGTAAAGCGTATCGTGGTGGCCAACCGTACCCTGGAACGCGCCAGTACCCTGGCTGAGCAGTTTGGCGCCCACGCGGTACTGCTGTCGGATATTCCCCAGGAGCTGGTACACAGCGACATCGTGATCAGCTCCACGGCCAGCCAATTGCCGATTTTGGGCAAGGGCGCGGTCGAAAGCGCCCTGAAGCTGCGCAAGCACAAACCGATTTTTATGGTCGATATTGCCGTTCCCCGGGATATCGAGCCTGAAGTCGGTGAGCTGGACGACGTGTACCTCTATACCGTCGATGACTTGCATGAAGTGGTTGCGGAAAACCTCAAGAGCCGTCAGGGCGCGGCCCAGGCGGCAGAAGAGCTGGTGAGCATCGGCGCTGACGATTTTATGGTGCGCCTGCGTGAACTGGCGGCTGTGGATGTGCTCAAGGCCTACCGCCAGCAAAGCGAACGCCTGCGTGACGAAGAGCTGCAAAAGGCCCAGCGCATGCTCGCCAACGGCAGCAATCCGGAAGATGTGCTGGTACAACTGGCGCGCGGGCTGACCAACAAATTGCTTCATGCCCCCAGCGTACAACTGAAAAAACTTTCCGCCGAAGGCCGCCTCGATGCGCTGGCCATGGCCCAAGAACTTTTTGCCCTCGGTGAGGGCTCATCGCATAGCTCTGCGGATAAAAAATAGTAATGAAAGCGTCACTGCTTAATAAACTGGACATCCTCCAGGACCGTTTTGAAGAACTGACCGCATTGCTTGGCGATGGCGAAGTCATTTCCGATCAAACCAAATTCCGCGCCTATTCCAAGGAATACTCGGAAGTTGAACCCATTGTTGCCGCTTACGCGCAGTGGCTCAAAGTGCAGGCCGACCTTGAAGGCGCCCAGGCGTTGCTCAAGGACAACGACCCGGACATGCGCGAAATGGCAGTCGAGGAAGTTCGTGAAGCCAAAGAGCGATTGATCGAACTGGAAAAAGACCTGCAACGCATGCTGCTGCCCAAGGATCCGAATGACGGGCGCAACGTGTTTCTGGAAATTCGCGCCGGCACCGGTGGCGATGAAGCGGCGATTTTTGCCGGTGATCTGTTTCGCATGTACTCGCGCTACGCCGAGCGCCGTGGCTGGCGGGTTGAAATCCTGTCCGAAAGCATCGGCGAGCATGGTGGCTATAAAGAAGTCATTGCCCGTGTCGAAGGTGAGAATGTTTACGCCAAGCTGAAGTTCGAGTCCGGTGTACACCGCGTGCAGCGTGTACCTGCAACCGAATCCCAGGGTCGTATCCATACCTCGGCCTGTACCGTGGCGGTGCTGCCAGAGCCCGATGAGCAGGAAGCCATCGAGATCAACCCGGCCGATTTGCGTGTGGATACCTACCGTTCCTCCGGAGCCGGTGGCCAGCACGTCAACAAGACCGACTCGGCCATCCGCATTACTCACTTGCCCTCGGGCATTGTGGTGGAGTGTCAGGAAGAGCGTTCCCAGCATAAAAACCGGGCGCGGGCGATGTCCTGGCTCTCGGCCAAATTGAATGACCAGCAAACCAGCGCCGCGGCCAATGCCATTGCCAGCGAGCGCAAGTCGCTGGTGGGCTCGGGGGATCGTTCCGAGCGCATCCGCACTTACAATTTCGCGCAGGGGCGAGTGACTGACCATCGTGTCAACCTGACCCTGTATTCCCTGGATGACGTACTGGCTGGCGGCGTTGATGCCGTTATCGAGCCTTTATTGGCGGAGTTTCAGGCTGATCAACTGACAGCCCTGGGTGAATAAATGACTATTATTGCCAGCTTGTTGCGTGCTGCTGAACTGCCTGATTCACCTACGGCCCGTCTTGATGCGGAGCTGCTGCTGGCCGCTGCCCTGGGCAAGTCGCGCAGCTATCTGCACACATGGCCCGAAAAAATCGTCAGCAGCGAAGCCGCCTTGACCTTCGCCGAGTACTTGCTGCGCCGCCGTGCCGGTGAGCCGGTGGCCTATATTCTGGGGCAGCAGGGTTTCTGGAACCTTGATCTGGAAGTGGCGCCGCATACGCTGATTCCGCGCCCGGACACCGAGTTGCTGGTGGAAACCGCGCTGGCCCTGCTGCCCGCAACCCCGGCCAAAGTGCTGGACCTGGGCACTGGCAGCGGTGCAATCGCCCTGGCTTTGGCCAGTGAACGTGCCGCCTGGCACGTCACGGCAGTTGACCGCGTGCTTGAGGCCGTGGCTCTGGCCGAGCGCAATCGCCAGCGTTTGCAGCTCGACAACGTCAATGTGTTTACCAGCCATTGGTTCAGCGCGCTGGACGACCAGCGTTTTGACCTGATTATCAGCAACCCGCCCTATATTGCTGCCGGTGATGTTCACCTGGCGCAAGGCGATGTGCGTTTCGAACCTGAAAGCGCTCTGGTTGCCGGTGCCGATGGCCTGGACGATATCCGCCAGATCATTACCGCTTCTGCGCAGCACTTGAATGCAGGTGGCTGGTTGATGCTGGAGCACGGTTACGATCAGGCTGCAGCTGTGCGCCAACTGTTGCAGGACGCAGGTTTTACCGAGGTTGAAAGCCGCACGGACCTGGGCGGCCACGAACGCATTACATTGGGCCGCCTGCCGTGCTGACCGACGAGGAGCTGTTGCGCTATAGCCGACAGATCCTGTTGCAACAGGTTGATATCGATGGCCAGCTGAAGCTGAAAAACAGCCGTGTGCTGATTGTCGGGCTGGGTGGGCTGGGCTCGCCCGTCGCGCTGTACCTGGCCGCCGCCGGTGTCGGCGAGCTGCATCTGGCTGACTTTGACAGCGTTGACCTGACCAATCTGCAGCGTCAGATCATTCATGACACTGCCAATGTTGGCGAGAGCAAGGTGGACTCGGCGTTGCGCCGACTGCGCCTGATCAATCCGCATCTCAAGCTGGTTGCCCACCGCTCGGTGCTGGATGCCGATTCGCTGGCCGACGCCGTTGCCGCGGTGGATCTGGTGCTCGACTGCTGCGACAACTTTGCCACCCGTGAAGCGGTGAACAAGGCCTGTGTTGCGGCGCGCAAGCCGTTGGTCAGTGGCGCGGCGATTCGCCTTGAGGGGCAGCTGTCGGTGTTTGACTCGCGCCAGAGTGCCAGCCCTTGCTATCACTGCCTGTACGGGCATGGCAGCGAAGAGGAGCTGACCTGCAGCGAAGCCGGCGTCATTGGTCCCCTGGTGGGGGTGATCGGCAGCTTGCAGGCCCTTGAAGCGCTCAAGGTGTTGGCCGGGTTTGGTGAGCCACTGGTGGGCCGGCTGTTGCTGGTCGATGCCTCGAGCACGCGTTTTCGCGAATTGCGGGTCAAGCGCGACCCGGCCTGCAGCGTATGCGGTACTGGCCATGAGTGAGGCGCCGATTGGCGTTTTCGACTCCGGCGTCGGTGGCTTGTCGGTACTCAAGGAGATCCACGCGCTATTGCCCAACGAGTCGCTGCTTTATGTGGCGGACTGCGGGCATATCCCCTATGGCGAAAAAAGCCCCGAATTCATTCGTCAGCGCTGCGCGGTAATGGCTGAATTTTTCCAGCAGCAAGGCGCCAAGGCGCTGGTGCTGGCCTGTAATACTGCAACGGTGGCTGCGGTGGCGGATTTGCGTCAGCGTTACCCGACCTGGCCCATGGTCGGTATGGAGCCAGCGGTCAAACCGGCGGCAGCGGCCACCCGCAGTGGAGTGGTAGGCGTACTCGCCACGACCGGCACATTGCAGAGCGCCAAATTTGCTGCCTTGCTCGATCGTTTTGCCAGCGATGTGCGGGTTGTCACTCAGCCATGCCCGGGCCTGGTGGAGCTGATCGAAACCGGCGACCTGCACAGCGATACCTTGCGTACTTTGTTGCGCGGTTATGTCGAACCGTTGCTGGCCGCGGGCTGTGACACCATTATTCTTGGCTGTACGCATTACCCCTTCCTCAAGCCTCTGCTAAGCCAGATGCTTCCTGGTTCGATTACCCTGATCGACACCGGTGCCGCCGTGGCGCGCCAGCTCAAGCGATTGTTGGCTGAGCGCGGCTTGCTGGCAGCTGGCCCGCCTGCTGAAACGCAGTTCTGGACCAGCGCTTCTCCTGAACACTTAGGAAATATCCTGCCTGTGTTGTGGAATAAATCTGGCGTTGTGCGAAGCTTCGGTCTGTAAAAAAACAGAACTTATGCTTCATGACACCTGCCTGATGAAGCGCATAACCACTGACATGGGCATATGAAAATAGGATTTTCTTATGAAGCGACTGTTTTGTTTGGCTGCGCTTGCAGCCGCTGCACTGGGGCAAAGTTTTACTGCACAGGCTGCCGGGCTTGAATTTGCGGTGGGGCACACCAGCGAATCGACCATGACCTACCGTCTGGGCTTGAAATCTGATTGGGACAAAAGCTGGCTACAAAGTGATGTGGGGCGTCTGACCGGCTATTGGGATGGGGCTTACACCTACTGGGAAGGTGACAAGTCATCCGCGAGTAATAGCCTGTCGTTCTCGCCCGTGCTGGTGTACGAATTTGCCGGTGGAAGCGTTAAGCCCTATCTCGAAGCCGGGATCGGGGTGGCGTTGTTCTCGCACACTGAAGTGGAGGGCAACCGTCTGGGAACAGCTTTCCAGTTTGAAGACCGTTTGGGGTTTGGCCTGCGCTTTGCCGGTGGTCATGAGGTCGGGATACGTGCGACCCACTATTCCAATGCCGGGATCTCCAGCACCAATGACGGCGTAGAAAGCTATGCGCTGCACTACACCATGCCGCTGTAGGGGCAGGTATTTAGCGATACGCCGTGGCAATGCCCTGGCGTTCATTGAGGCATTCGACTTCGCCCATTTCGAACTCGCGGCAAATCAGTGGTCGAAGCTCATAGATGGTGCACATCATGGTGTTGCGGTCCAAAGCCGCACACCAACCATCATCCAGGCGCAGCATCACTTCGCCGCCCCAGTCATCCTCTGCAATAAAACGCTCGGGCACACCGGTATCGGTGATCAGCATCACTTCCAGCTGGCAGCAGCATGCCGCGCACGTTGAACAGGTAACGGCGGGTTCGGTAATTTCGGTCAGGGGGATGTTGGTCATAGGCGTGCAGTGTAAGGCAGTGCTGGCATCAGGTGTGAATGTGCTGATGAACGCAGATGTATAACCCCCCGTAGATACTCTGTTGCCGGTCAACCCTCCCTGTGGGAGCGAGCCTGCTCGCGAACGACTTTCGCGAGCAGGCTCGCTCCCACAGTTAAAATTTCCTTCAGACCTTGCAGCTGCCGCAGCCGTCGTAAAGTCAGCCATTGCGGTTTGCCAGATGAAACTCGCTCTCAGGATTTACACTTGCTGCGCAACCGGACGTAGCCTGTCGGCAATCGCTACAAGGACCGCAAACAACCCAGCCCACAACAGGCTCAACCCGGCCAGCGTCGGCCACAGGCCCAGCGGGAATTGCACCGCGCCCAGACGTTGCCCGGCGTAATACGACAGCGGTCCACCGATGGCTCCCAGCAAAACAGCACGCCACCAGGGCTTGGCAGTCCACGCCAGGCAGTGGTTCAAGGTGATGGCCAGCAGGGCCCAAAGCAACATCAGCCAGAACGGAATCACTATGCCGGGCTGCTTGAAGGCGAAAACATCGGCATTGAGCAACAGGCTGTCCACCGTACTGCCGAGCACGCACACGACCACTACCAGGCGCACTTCTGCCAATGAGCGGCTGATAAACAGAAGATGCACCAGCAGGGCGCCCGCGGCCAGCAGCAACCACAGGCTGTTGCCTCCCAATACACAGGCAAACCAGCCGAGCTGGAACAGCCCGGCATTTACCAGGTTTTTAGGCATTGAAGCGACCAAGCAATGGTTCGGGCATGGCCGCCGGCTTGGCCAGCAACAATTGTGCGGTGCCGATGCTGCGCTCGAGAAAGCCGCCCTCGCAGTAGCACAGGTAAAACTCCCACAGGCGCAGAAAGTATTCGTCGTAGCCCAATTCCGTTAAACGGCCGTGTGCGCGGCGAAAGTTCTCATGCCACAAGCGCAGGGTTTTGGCGTAGTGCAGGCCAAAATCCTCCATATGCATCAGATTCATATCGGTGTCCTTGCCGACAATTTCGAGCATTTTTTGCACGCTAGGCAGTGCACCACCGGGAAAGATGTAGCGCTGGATAAAGTCCACGCTACTTTTTGCCTGCTCGTAACGCTGCTCGCGAATGGTGATGGCTTGCAGCAGCATCAGGCCGTGGGGCTTGAGCAAGCGGGCGCATTGCTTGAAGTAACTGGGCAAGAAGTGATGGCCGACTGCTTCGATCATCTCGATCGACACCAGCTTGTCGTATTGCCCGGTCAGGTCGCGGTAATCCTCCAGCAGTAACGTTACTTGCTCTTGTAAGCCCAGCGCTTCGATGCGGGTTTGGGTGTAGTCGAATTGCTCTTTGGACAATGTAGTCGTCGTCACCTTGCAGCCGTAATGTTGCGCTGCATACAGCGCCATGCTGCCCCAGCCGGTACCGATTTCCAGCAAATGGTCTGCGGGCTTGAGGTCGAGCTTCTGGCAGATGCGCTGCAGCTTGTTAAGCTGGGCTTGCTCCAGGGTGTCGTCAGCCGTTAAGAACTGCGCGGCGGAATACATCATGGTCGGGTCGAGGAATTGCTCGAACATGTCATTACCCAGGTCGTAATGCGCAGCAATGTTTTTTTGCGAGCCCTTGCGGGTGTTGCGATTGATCCAGTGCAAGCCACGAATCAGCGGGCGACCCAGGCGGGCCAGGCCACCTTCCATGGCATCAAGCACGTCCATGTTGCTGACCAGTACGCGGATCACTTTGGTCAGGTCAGGTGAACTCCAGTAGCCATGAATAAAGGCTTCGCCGGCGCCAATCGAGCCGTTGCTGGCGATCATGCCCCAGACACTTGTATCGTGAATCTGCACCTCGCCGACCAGGCCCGCGCCGCTGTCACCGAAGATCAGGCGTTCACCGTTTTCGGTGATCACCAGATGCCCGCTTTTCAATTGACTGAGCTGGCGCAGCACCCCGCGTCGCAGTAGTGCGCTGGTCAGGTTGTGGGTAGTCGACAGTGAGGTTTTGCTCACCAGGCTAGGGCTCTTCATGGCGTTGATCCTTGGGTTGCAGGGCGGCAATGCGAAAGGCGCCGTCGGCGGCCTGGTGGGAAAAAATCGGTGTGCGTTTAAGAAACAGGCGCAAGGCTTGCCAGTAAATGGCCAGGCAGGTTTTGGCGGTCATCCACGGGAACTGCCGCAGATAGCGGTGCAGGCCCGGGCGGTCCAGGGGAGTGCGTTGCAGGTTGAGGGTGGCATCAAACAGTTTCAGATCACCTTGCCAGTCGGCCATATGCACCCCGAGCCGGGCCTGGGGCGGGCTGAAGCTCATGTGGTATTCCAGATCCCGTGGCAGAAAAGGTGATACGTGGAAGGCTTTGGCCACGGCAACGTGGGAAAGACCGTCTCCATTGGCGGGAAGCACATAGTGATAACGTTCGCGCCAAGGCGTATTGGTGACTTCACACAGGAGGGCGGCCAGTTTTCCGTCAGCTTCGTAACAATAGAAGAAGCTCACCGGGTTGAAGGAAAGCCCCCAACTGCGGGCTTGTGTGAGCACGCATATCGGGCCTTGCGGCGTATACCCCAAAGCGCTGGAAACTTGCTGGCGTACCGCATCAATCAGGCGCATGCCGGTTGCGGTGAAGGTTTTCAGGTAATCGGTTTCACGAAACGAGAAGGGCGCAAAACGACTTTTGCCTGCCAGTGGTGAAAGCCCCAGTACAGCGTCTTGCTCATCCAGATCCAGATACAACAGGCCGATCTGATAGCGAAAGGCATGGGGCTTTGGAGCAAAGCGCCGATGGCCGATCCAGCCGCTGTACAGGGCGCTGTTCATAATTGCTGACCAAAGGCCTGGGCCACGCGCAAGGCGCTGACCACGCCGTCTTCATGGAAGCCGTTGGCCCAATAAGCGCCACAAAAGTAGCTGTGCTGTGCGCCCAGCAGTTCTTGCCAGCGCGCTTGCGCGGCGACGGCGTCCAGGCTGTATTGCGGGTGGGCATAGGTGTAGCTGGCCAGCACTTTGAGCGGGTCAATTGCTGCGGTTTGGTTGAGACTGACGCAAAAAGTGGTCTCGCTCTGAATCCCTTGCAGGATGTTCATATCGTAGGTTACGGCTGCACGTTTTTGTCCTGCACCGCCCAGGCGATAATTCCAGCTAGCCCAAGCCAGCTTTCGGTCGGGTAGTAATCGGGTATCGGTGTGCAGCACGACCTCGTTGTCGGCGTATGGCATGGCTCCCAGAATCTGTTGTTCGGCAACCGAGGGCTTGGCCAGCAGCTTCAGGGCCTGGTCGCTGTGACAGGCAAAGATCACCTTGTCGAAAGATTCAGTACCACCAACGCTGTGCACCAGAACGCTTTCGGCATTGCGTTCAACCTGGATAACCGGGCAGTTGCGGCGAATCCTGTCGGCAAATCCTGCGCTCAAGGGTTTTAGGTAGCTACTGGAACCGCCTTCAATCACACGCCATTGCGGGCGATTGCTGACGCTGAGCAGGCCGTGATTCTTGAAAAAGCGCACAAAGAACTGCAATGGAAAGGCTTGCATCTCGACCAGGGACATCGACCAGATCGCAGCCCCCATCGGCACGATATAGTGTTCGATAAAGCGCGAGCCATAACCCCGCAGTCGCAAGTAGTCGCCCAACCGGGTGTTGCTGGCAATACGTTGTTCGTCCAGGTCGCGAATGGCCTCGCGATTGAAACGCAAAATATCGCGCAACATGCCCCAGAACCTGGGCGACAACAGGTTGCTGCGCTGGGCGAACAGGCTGTTGAGGGTATTGCCGTTGTATTCGAGGTTGCTGTCGGTGTCGTGGACTGAAAAACTCATTTCAGTGGCTTTGGAGCCAACACCCAATTGCTCCATCAATTTGATGAAATTAGGGTAAGTCCAATCGTTGAACACAATAAAGCCGGTGTCCACGGCATAGGTTTGGCCTTTGACGCTCACATTGACGGTATGGGTGTGCCCGCCGATCCAGTCGCTGGCCTCGAACACGCTGACATCATGTTCTTTATGCAGCAGGTAGCCGCAGGTCAGCCCTGAAATCCCGCTGCCAATGATCGCTATTTTCATGATGGCTTACCGTCGGATGTACGTGCCAGACGCTTGCCTAACGCCACTTGCAGGCGCTTTGGCAGGTTTGCCAGCAGCCGCAAGGAGGCAATGAACAGCGTCGGGAAGGCGATCTCCAGCGGGCGTTTTTCCAGGCGCTGGCAAATATGCCGTGCCGCCTTGTGTGCAGGCCAGCGCATGGGCATCGGGAAGTCATTGTGTTCAGTGAGCGGGGTATCGACAAAGCCGGGGCTGACCAGGGTGACATCGATCTGTTCCTGGGCCAGATCGATGCGCAACGATTCGAGCAAGTAGCGCAGGCCGGCTTTTGACGCACCGTAGGCCCCGGCCCGTGGCAATGGCCATAAGGTGACCGAGCTGACCACTCCCACCAGATGCGGGCGCGAGCCTGCGCGCAGCAGTGGCAGTGCGCTTTCCAGGCAATAGCTGTTGGCCAGCAGGTTGGTGCGCACCACGCGCTCGACCAGTGCGGCGTCGAAGTGGCGGGCATCAACATACTCACAGGTGCCTGCATTGAGGATTACGGTGTCCAGCGCGCCCCAGGCCTGGATGATGCGCTTGCCAATTTCGCGTACCTGCAGGCTGTCGGTCAGGTCGCCGGGCACCAGCAAGACCTGTCCGGGGTAACGGTCGGACAAGGCTTTCAAAGGCGCCAGCGTGCGGGCTGTCAATGCCAGCCGGGCGCCACTACTGAGCAACTCTTCGGCCATTTGCGCACCAATGCCGCTGCTCGCGCCCGTGAGCCAGATCCGCCGCCGATCAGCCATGGCTGGCCTCCAGCATTTGCCGGGAGGGCAGATTTTTGAAGGCGCTCAAGGCGCGGTCGCGGCTTTGGCTCAAGTTGACGATGGGCGCCGGGTAATTGGCCACGCCAAACAGCCCGCCCACCGACGCGGGGTTGTGCACCTGTTTTTTGTTCAGCTCGGCCAGTTCGGGCAGCCAGTGCTTGATAAATTTACCCTCGGGGTCGAAGCGTTCGGACTGGGTGATCGGGTTGAAAATACGGAAATACGGCACCGAGTCGGTTCCCGTGGATGAACTCCATTGCCAGCCGCCATTGTTGGCGGCCAGATCACCGTCGATCAGATGCTGCATAAAAAAGCGCTCGCCCTCGCGCCAGTCGATCAGTAGATTTTTGGTCAGGAACATAGCCACTACCATGCGCAGGCGGTTGTGCATCCAGCCGGTTTCCAGCAGTTGCCTGATGGCCGCGTCGATAATCGGGAAGCCAGTGCGGCCCTGTTTCCAGGCGGCCAGTTCATCCGGCGCGTGGCGCCAGGGCAGGTATTCGGTTTCCGGACGAAAGGCGCGGTGACGTGAGACCCGTGGGTAGCCCACCAGGATATGTTTGTAGAACTCGCGCCACAGCAGCTCGGTGATCCAGGTAAATACCCCCGGGCTGCCGCTTTCAAACTCGCCGTTGTTGCTTTGCAATGCGGCGTGCAGGCATTGGCGGGGTGAGATCACACCTGCCGCGAGGTAGGCCGACAGCTGGCTGGTACCGGGTTTGGCGGGCAGGTCGCGTTCGTCCTGATAGTAGTGGATCTGCTCATCGGCAAACTGTGCCAGGCGTTGGCGAGCCTGATCCTCGCCTGCTGGCCACAATGCGCGCAGCGAATCGCTGGGTACGGCAAAACCGCTGACAGACTTGGGTATGACGTCGCTCTGGATATTCAGCGGTGATTGTTTTTCAGGCCTGGCAACCAGCTTGGGCAAGGCCATGTGCAGGCGGTTGTAGCAGATGCGGCGAAACTGGCTGAAGACCTGAAAGTACGAGCCCGACTGCGTGAGGATGCTGCCCGGCTGGAACAACAGTTGGTCGAGGTAACCGTGAAACTCGATGCCCTGAGCTTCAAGGGCCCGGGCAACTGCCTGGTCGCGGCGGGTTTCATGGATGCCATATTCCTGGTTGGTGTGTACCGCCTCAACTCCGTGCTGCTGGCACAGCTCAAGGAGCACCGCAGGCGCCTGGTCCCAGCTGGGCGCAGTACGAATAAGCAAAGGAATATTGAGCTGTTGCAGGCTGTTGCTCAGCGTGCGCAGATTGCGCAGCCAGAAGTCTACCTTGCTTGGCGCATCGTCATGGGCCAGCCATTGCTCGGGGCTGATCAGGTATACGGCCAGGGTGGGGCCGCGTTTGGCAGCGGCGCTCAGGGCGGTGTTGTCGTCGTGGCGCAAGTCGGTGCGCAGCCAGATCAGTTGCATATCATTTCCTAGCGATAAAGGCCGAGTTGGCTGAGGCGTTGATGGGCCTCTACCGGGTTGTGGGCCAGATACAATCCTGCGATCTCGGTTGTACTTACGGACAACTGGTCGAAGTGGATGCATACCGTCGGTCCGGCGATCAGGATCGGGCAGTCGATACCCTGCAGCAGTCGGGGCAGTTGATGGGTATTGAGGGTTTTGCTGGAGTACAGCACCACGGCGCGGGGCTTCAAATGCTCGACAGCCAGGCCCAGTTCGCCGCCGGGCACAGGTGCGTCGAAGACTTCGACCGGGCAGTGGCTGCTGCTGACCAGCAAGGCGGTCAGCCACAGTTGCGGCTCGAAGGGCAGGTCGGAATGATTGATCAGCAGTACCGGCGCGCCCTTGAGCGAACGGTTGTTGTGATAAATCCGTGCCCCCAGCTTGCTGCGCAGCCAGGAGTGGAAAAACACCCGCTCCAATTGCGCACCGAACTGCCCTTGCCAGCGTTGTTCCAGCTCGCTCAAAAGAGGCAGCAGCAGTTGTTCACAGAGCGGGCGGGCGGGGTAGAGCGACATTGCCTGGTTAAAGCAGTCGTCGAGGCGGCGTTCGGCCAGCTCACTGATGGCTTCAATCATGGTTTGCCGCCACGCCTGCCAGTCGCTGTCAGGTGCCGGGGCGAGAGTCGGCGGCGCGTTGAGTAGCGGCTTGATCTGGCTGACCGACACGCCACGGTTGAGCCACAACAAAATCTGCTGGATGCGCTGGATATGCTCGGTCGAGAACAGGCGATGGCCCTTGGCCGTGCGGTGCGGCACGATCAAGCCGTAGCGGCGTTCCCAGGCACGCAGGGTCACGGCATTCACACCGGTGATGCGCGACACTTCGCGGATGGGCAACCAGCCTTCGGCCAGTGCCTGGCTGTAGTCCGTACCAGGGGTGTTGGACATGATCAGGTCATCATTCATGGTCAGATGGCATTACGCAGGCTGAGGTCTTCCGGGTGCGGCTGCAGGTAAACCTGGCGCGAGATGTACGGGTGGGGGTGCAGGCGAAAGTGATGCTTGAGCAGGGTCAACGGGACCACCAGTGGCACGATGCCGTGCAGGTACTGGCCAATCAGTTGCTGGACTTCCTGCTTGTCTTCGGCGCTGATGGCTTGCTTGAGGTAGCCGCTGATATGTTGCAGCACATTGGTGTGGGTGCGGCGGGTGGCGCATTTTTTCAGGGCTTTCATCAGTTCGCTGAAGTACTGCGGTGCAATGCCCATAGGGTCTTGCTTGCCAAGGCTGCCGAGCAGGTTGCCGAGGGTTTTGTACTGCACCGGATGATGGGCCATCAGCAGATATTTGTAGCGGGCATGAAACTCGGTCAGTGAGCGGCGGGTAACGCCCTGTTTGAGCAGTGCCTGCCAGGCGCTGTAGGCGTACACCCGGGTCATGAAGTTTTCCCGCAGCACCGGGTCGTTCAAACGGCCGTCTTCTTCCACGGGTAAATCGGGTTGAGCGTCACAGAATGCCCGGGCGTAGATGCCGCGCCCGCTCAGTTCGGCAGGGCGTCCGCCGTCCTGATACACCTTGACCCGCTCCAGGCCACAGGAAGGTGACTTCTGCATGAAGATGTAGCCGCAGATATCGGTGTGCGCCGCGGCCATTTCCACGCCGTAGTCGTGCAGGGGCCGGGTCACGTCCAGCGTGCTGTCGACCGTGCCGACAGCCTGGGGTTGTAAGGGGTTGCCCACCAATCGCACCGGCTGGCGCGGAATACCCAGACCGATGGCGACCTCGGGGCAAAGCGGGACAAATTCGAAGTGTTGGGTCAGGGCCTGGCTGCACAGGCGTGACTCTTTATGCCCGCCGTTGAACCGCACTTCAGCCCCCAACAAGCAGGCGCTGATGGCTATTTTGGGTTTGTGCCGGGCAGATGTGGGGCTGGGCATGTGACGAACCTCCAAGAATTACTTGTACATCTTTTTGGTGATGTACAACTTGAGTTCATCATATGCCAGATGTTGTACAAGTCAAATTTCTTGTACAGGTATTTTGGAGGGTTGTTAATCCCGCGTAGCAGCTGCTCGTTCCTGCGGCAGCTGCTGCGGCACGTGTTGTGGCTTCAATCCAGATGCTCGATCAGCCGTCGCGCTGCTTCCTGGCCGCTGAGCCAGGCGCCTTCCACGCGACCTGACAAGCACCAGTCACCACAGGCATACAGGCCCAGATCGGAGTCGGCCAGCGCGCCCCATTCATGCGCCGCAGCAGGGCGGGCGTAGAGCCAGCGGTGGGCCAGGCTGAAAATCGGTGCGGGAGTAGGGAAGTGCATCAACTCGGCAAATGCGCCGTGCAGATGTTCGATCACTGACTCTTTGGGCAGGTCGAGGTTCTGTTTGCTCCAGGCACTGGTGGCGTGCAGGACCCAGGTGTCAGGCTGGCTGTCGCGCCCGGGTTTGCTGCGGTTACGGGCCAGCCAGTCCAGCGGGCTGCCTTGCACGAAGCAGCCTTCCATGGGCGTGTCGAGGGGGGATTCGAACGCCAGTGCCACGGCCCAGGCCGGTTCCATTTTCACACCGGCAGCAGCGCTTGCGAGCTTGGGTGCGCTGGCCAGCAGGGACGTGGCTTGTGGTGCCGGAGTGGCGATGATGACGTGGCTGAACGGGCCGTGTTCCTCACCTTCGGCATCCAGCAAGTGCCAGCGTTTTTCGCCGCGTATAAGGTCGGTGATCTGGCAGGAGAAACTCACGGGCAAATGGCCCAGCAGGCCTCGGGTAATGGCGCTCATGCGCGGCGTGCCCACCCAGCGGGTTTGCTCGTCGGGTGAGGGGCTTAACAGGCCATTTTTATAGTGGTACAGGTGCGGTTCCCACTCGGCGGCCCAGCCTTCGGCTTGCCATTGCTGGACTTCATCGACAAAACGGCGGTCGCGTGCGGTGAAATACTGAGCCCCCAGGTCCAGTACCCCGACATCACTGCGCTTACTCGACATGCGTCCCCCGCTGCCCCGGCTTTTATCGAACAATTGAATTGCATGCCCCGCCTTGTGCAGGGCATTTGCGGCTGACAGCCCGGCTATGCCGGCACCGATAATTGCGATGGGTACAGTCATTGTGGCCCCCGATCTCTGTTTGCACAGACTACGCCGTCGGCAATACCTGTACAATTATGTTTTTTAGTATAGGTTTTAGTGTTTGCTTCAGATCCATGTGGCCTATTCTTAAATCAGCTCAACGACCGATAAAAGGTCTTTATATAAAAATAGACCAGTGCTCCCGATAAAACTCCTTGTGAGGATCAACTCATGCACATTTTGCTGACCGGCGGTACAGGCTTGATAGGGCGTCAGCTCTGTCGTCACTGGCTGGCGCAAGGCCATCGCCTCAGTGTGTGGAGCCGTCGCCCCGAACAGGTGGCTCAATTATGCGGTGCCCAGGTCAAAGGGATTGCCCTGCTTGAAGAGCTTGGTGAGGAGCCGATTGATGCGGTGATCAACCTGGCCGGCGCGCCGATTGCCGATCGGCCCTGGACCCGCAAGCGCAAGGCTTTGTTGTGGAGCAGCCGCATCACCTTGACCGAGACCCTTGTGGGTTGGTTGCAAAGTCGTGCGCAAAAGCCTTCAGTGCTGGTATCGGGTTCGGCGGTGGGCTGGTATGGCGACGGTGGTGAGCGCGAGCTGACAGAAGAGTCGCCGACGGTGAGTGAGGATTTCGCCAGCCACTTGTGTATCGCCTGGGAAGAGACCGCTCAGCGGGCACAGGTTTTGGGGGTGCGCGTGGTCCTGGTGCGCACGGGGCTGGTGCTGGCGTCCGAAGGCGGCTTTTTGTCGCGCCTGTTGTTGCCGTTCAAGCTGGCGCTGGGCGGGCCGATAGGCAATGGTCGGCAATGGATGCCGTGGATTCATATCAATGACCAAATCGCCCTGATTGATTTTCTTGTGCATGAGAATGCCGCAAGCGGTCCTTATAATGCCTGCGCGCCGCATCCGGTACGCAATGGCGAATTTGCTCAGGTGCTGGGTCGCGTGTTGCACCGCCCGGCCTTTATGCCCATGCCTGCCTTTGTGTTACGTGTGCTGCTCGGCGAGATGGCCGGTTTGTTGCTGGGTGGCCAGCGGGCTCAACCGGCAAAACTGCTGGCAGCGGGTTTTACTTTTCAGTTCACCGATTTGCGTGCGGCGCTCGAAGATGTCGCCGCCCGCCCCTGAAATAGGAAGTTGCATGACCGATCACGCGCTGTTGCTGGTTAACCTGGGTTCGCCGGCGTCTACTTCGGTAGCGGATGTACGCAGCTACTTGAATCAGTTTTTAATGGACCCGTACGTCATCGATCTGCCGTGGCCGGTGCGACGCTTGCTGGTGTCGCTGATTCTGATCAAGCGGCCCGAGCAATCGGCCCATGCCTATGCCTCGATCTGGTGGAAGGAAGGTTCGCCGCTGGTGGAACTGAGCCGCCGTTTGCAACAGGCCATGACCAAAGAGTGGAGCCAGGGCCCGGTCGAGCTGGCAATGCGTTACGGCGAGCCATCGATTGAAACCGTGTTGACCCGTATCGCTGCGCAGGGCATCAAAAAGGTCACTCTGGCGCCGCTTTACCCGCAGTTCGCCGACAGCACCGTGACCACGGTGATTGAAGAGGCCAAGCGGGTGGTAAAGGCCAAAAAGCTGCCTGTCCAGTTCTCCATCCTGCAACCGTTCTATGATCAGCCCGAATACCTCGATGCTCTCGTGGCAAGTGCCCAACCGCATCTGGAGCAGGATTACGATCACTTGCTGCTGAGCTTTCACGGCTTGCCCGAGCGGCATTTACACAAGCTGGATCCGACCGGCAACCACTGCTTCAAAAATGATGACTGCTGCAAGAATGCATCGCCTGCGGTACTTGCCACCTGTTATCGGGCGCAGTGTCTGCGCACCGCACAGGCCTTTGCCGAGCGCATGGGCTTGCCTGAAGGGAAGTGGTCGGTGGCGTTCCAGTCCCGTCTGGGCCGGGCCAAGTGGATTGAACCCTACACTGAGGCGCGTCTGGATGCGTTGGCCAAGCAAGGGGTAAAGAAGATTCTGGTGATGTGCCCGGCGTTTGTGGCCGATTGCATTGAAACCCTGGAAGAGATTGGCGATCGCGGACGCGAGCAGTTTATCGAGGCGGGGGGCGAGGAGTTGGTGCTGGTGCCGTGTCTCAATGACCACCCGCAGTGGGCGCAGGCGTTGAACACGTTGTGTGAGAGGGCGCCGCTGGCCCTGTAGGAAACCCCTGTGGGAGCGGGCTTGCTCGCGATGCAGTCAACGCGGTCTATCTGTTGGATAGAGGTGATGCCATCGCGAGCAAGCCCGCTCCCACAAGGATTACAGGTCAGATGACGGGCCCGTCACCTTTTTTCTTGTGCTTCCAGCTGTCATTGCCCGGCAGGATCAGGTTCAGCGCAATCGCCACAATGGCGCACAGCGCGATGCCTTTGAGACCGAAGTCCTCAGGCCCCATCCCCGTACCGATCAGTACGCCGCCAATCCCGAATACCAGGGTCACCGAGACGATTACCAGGTTGCGTGCTTCGCTCAGGTCGACTTGATGGCGGATCAGGGTGTTCATGCCCACCGCCGCAATCGAACCGAACAGCAGGCACAGAATCCCGCCCATCACCGGCACTGGAATGCTTTGCAGCAGTGCGCCGAACTTGCCGATAAATGCCAGGCTGATGGCGAAGATCGCCGCCCAGGTCATGATTTTCGGGTTGTAGTTCTTGGTCAGCATCACCGCGCCTGTCACTTCGGCGTACGTGGTGTTGGGTGGGCCACCCAGCAAGCCGGCTGCAGTGGTGGCAATGCCGTCACCGAACAGTGTGCGGTGCAGGCCCGGTTTTTTCAGGTAGTCGCGACCGGTTACGCTGCCTACGGCAATGACACCGCCGATATGTTCAATGGCCGGGGCAAGTGCCACGGGGACGATAAACAGAATCGCCTGCCAGTTGAACTCGGGCGCGGTGAAGTGCGGTAGCGCAAACCAGGGGGCGGCGGCGATCTTGGCGGTGTCGACAACACCGAAGTAGAACGCCATGCCAAAACCTACCAGCACGCCGGCAATGATCGGCACCAGACGGAAAATCCCTTTGCCGAATACGGCCACGATCAAGGTGGTCAGCAGTGCTGGCATCGAGATCAGCATGGCCGTCTGATAGTGAATCAGCTCGGTGCCATCTTCAGCGCGACCCATGGCCATGTGTGCAGCAATGGGTGCCATCGCGAGGCCGATCGAGATAATCACCGGGCCAATCACCACAGGTGGCAGCAGGCGGTCAATAAAACCGGTGCCCTTGAGCTTTACCGCGAAACCGAGAAAGGTGTACACGAAACCGGCTGCCATCACGCCGCCCATGGTCGCGGCCAGGCCGAACTGACCCTTGGCGAGAATGATCGGAGTAATGAAAGCGAAACTCGAAGCCAGAAAGACCGGCACCTGGCGCCGGGTCACGATCTGGAACAGCAGAGTCCCGAGACCCGCCGTGAACAGCGCAACGTTAGGGTCCAGGCCTGTAATCAAAGGCATCAACACCAACGCGCCAAAGGCCACGAAGAGCATCTGCGCGCCAGATATGATCTGGCGCCAGAGCGGGTCGTTGAACTCGTCCTGCATGTTAAATGTCCTTTTGCTTGGTGCCGAAGATCTTGTCGCCGGCATCACCCAAGCCCGGAATGATGTAGCCGTGCTCGTTCAAACGCTCATCAATGGAGGCGGTGTAGATGGTTACGTCCGGGTGAGCGGCTTCAACAGCTGCAATCCCTTCAGGCGCAGCAACCAGCACCATGGCGCGGATTTCCTTGCAGCCTGCTTTTTTCAGCAGATCAATGGTGGCAACCATCGAGGAACCGGTGGCCAGCATCGGGTCGATAATCATCGCCAGACGCTCGTTGATTTCCGGTACCAGTTTTTCCAGGTAAGTGTGGGCCTGGAGGGTTTCTTCATTGCGGGCAATGCCGACAGCACTGACCTTGGCGCCCGGGATCAGGCTAAGGACGCCTTCAAGCATGCCGATACCTGCACGCAGGATCGGGACGACGGTAATTTTCTTACCGGCGATTTTTTCAACTTGAACAGTGCCACACCAGCCGTCGATATCGTAGGTTTCGAGGGTCAGGTCACTGGTGGCTTCATAGGTCAGCAACGCGCCGACTTCCTGAGCGAGCTCGCGGAAATTCTTCGTGCTAATGTCAGCACGACGCATCAGGCCGAGTTTGTGACGGATTAGCGGATGGCGTATCTCACGGATAGGCATAGGGAAAAACTCCGGGGGCAGGCAAAAAAACCGGCCTAGATTAATCTAATCCGGGGTGATGTCCTACAGACATTACTGCACGTTAGTCCATAAATGCTTGATCTGAGCCAAGCGGATGCGTACCTTTGCCCGCTTTTCTTGCACAACACCCCCTGGAGAGCGTCATGTCTGCTGATCTCGAGCATATCCGTCAAATCATGCGAGAGGCTGACTGCCTGTACACCGAAGCTGAAGTCGAGGCAGCCATTGCCCGCGTTGGCGCGCAAATCACGGCTGAAATGGCCGAGACCAATCCAGTGGTATTTTGTGTGATGAACGGCGGCCTGATTTTTTCCGGCAAGCTGCTTACCCATCTGCAATTTCCGCTTGAAGCGTCGTATTTGCATGCGACACGCTATCGCAATGAAACCACGGGTGGTGACCTGTTCTGGAAAGCCAAGCCTGAAGTCTCGTTTATAGACCGTCATGTACTGATCATCGATGACATCCTCGATGAAGGTCACACCCTGAGCGCGATCGTTGATTTCTGCAAACACGCCGGTGCCCGTCAGGTGCATACCGCGGTATTGATCGACAAGGAACATGACCGCAAGGCGCGTCCTGACCTGAAGGCCGACTACACGGGCTTGCCTTGCATTGACCGTTACGTGTTTGGCTATGGTATGGACTACAAAGGCTACTGGCGTAATGCTGCCGGCATTTATGCCGTCAAAGGTATGTAATAAAGGTCGTTGAAGCTGACCCCTGGAAGGCTTCAACCTGTCCTGTCTTCACGAGAGCGCCGACATGCTGGCTATATTCCTTCAGACGCTCTCCATTACGGCTCCCGTGTTTGCCATGCTGTTTTTAGGCGTGGTGCTCAAGCGCGTGGGCTGGATCAATGACAACTTTATCCATACGGCGTCGGCATTGGTGTTTAACGTCACCATGCCGGCGTTGTTGTTTTTGGGTATTTTGCACGCCGACCTCAGGGCTGCCTTGCAGCCCAAGGTGCTGGCGTATTTTGTCGCGGCGACCCTGTTCAGCTTTGCCCTGGCGTGGGGCTGGTCAATCTGGCGCTGCCCGCGGGAAGATCGCGGCATCTACACCCAGGGCGCTTTTCGCGGTAATAACGGGGTTATCGGCCTGGCTCTGGCGGCCAGCATGTACGGCGACTACGGGATTTCACTGGGGGCAGTGCTCGCCGGCCTGGTGATCCTGCTCTACAACACCCTGTCGACCATCGTATTGGCGGTTTACAGCCCGGTCATCAAGTCCGATCCGTGGAGTATCTGCAAAAGCGTGGTCAAAAACCCGCTGATCATCAGTGTTCTGGCTGCAGTGCCCTTTGCGCTGTTCAAGATCAGCTTGCCTGGCTGGTTGCAGGCATCGGGTGAGTATCTGGCGGCGATGACCTTGCCGCTGGCGCTGATTTGCATCGGTGGCACGCTGTCATTGGCGAGCCTGCGCAAAAGTGGCGACATGGCGCTGAGCGCCAGCCTGGTGAAAATGGTCAGCATGCCGCTGCTGGCAACCCTCGGCGCCTGGATCTGCGGTTTTCGCGGGCCGGAACTGGGGATTTTGTTCCTGTACTTCGCCAGCCCTACGGCGGCTGCCAGTTATGTCATGGCGCGGGCAGCCAATGGTAATCACGAGCTGGCAGCAGCGATTATCGTGATCACCACCTTGATGGCGGCTATCACCACCAATATCGGGATTTTTGTGTTGCAGTGGGGCGGCTGGATTTAATCTCAGGCTGGATCGTTCAGGTTTCTGCATGCAGGCCCGATTTGTTTGGGTGTCCAGGTCGGATAGGTGTGCGGCAAAACCAGTACAGGCGTACTGATGACCAGGCCGTCGGCCATCGTGGCCTCTATGTAGTTGGCGCTCCAGCCCTCTTCGGGTGAGTTCAACTCAACGGTAAGCGTGTTGTTTTCGGTCATGACAATCGGGGTGGCTTCGTACCTGATACCGCAGGCCAGTCGGAAATCACGATCATTGAGATTGAACGCGCGCCATTGAACCAGTTTGGTGGGGCGTTCAGAAAACCCAAGTTGCATTTTTGAACTTGCCGATTCGGTTTTTTCGATGGTTGTTAGGGTCGGTAATGGACGTTTCTGTTGCAGTCGGTTGGTAAAAGCAATCAACGAACTCTCGATAAATGCCTTGATCCCGTAATGGTTTGCGTTGGGTGCGACACGGAGCATTTTTGTTCCAGGCAACGCGTCAAAATAAAACCGTGCGTTGTCCGGGAGAAAAAAGTCATCGCTGCTGGCATTCACGATGTACTTGGGGATTGTCATCCTGTCGGTTGATGATTTGACATAGAGCAGAGGGTCTTCTATCTGCATCAGTTTGTCGAAATCAGCCGTTTCTAACTGTTGCGTAATGCCTTCGTGGTGATAGGCATTGAAAGCAATCGGCCAGCTTTTACCATAAGCACCATAGGTGTGTTTCAGAACCGCTTTGGTGTTGAGAATATCGATAACAAAGGGAGCTATTGCGCTCACCCGCGAGTCTGTCAGCGCCGTCATCCATACCGCCCACCCCCGTTTGGACGCGCCGCTGGCAATAAAACGATCTATTTGCCATGGCTTGAGCTCCTGTTGGGCAAGGTCCATGGCTTTGACCAGTGTGAGCATCATGGGAATGTGCAGCGAAAGAAATGGCCGGGTCTCAGGGTTTTTTAGAAACAGAGACCAGCTATGGGCCACGCTGTCATCTTCGCGACGCGCCAGGTCATCATCGGTATAGGTCAGGTACTGATTCGGGATATTGCTGACAGAGACCACAATGGTTTGCGTTTGCCGGGCAATGCCGAGTGCCATTTCTTCGGTAAAGTCTGTTGAAGGTTGCAGGGGTTTGTCGGTTGCAGGGATATTGATCCCGTTATTGGCGATCAATAGTGCCTGGCTATTCAATGCAGCTTGCGGAATATAGATATCGACAGTGTGAACCCAGTCGGTCGGGCGAGCGTAGTCATGCCCTGTCCAGCGCTGGGACTGAAGCTCGAAGCGACGTCTTTCCACCCCGGGAAACAATGTTGAGCCGATGAACTTATGCGTCAGCGCCTGATCAGCTTGAGCCTGTTTGTAGCAGCCCAATACTTTACTGAAATCTTGACCGTTGTTGATGAAGCAGGTCATCGCGGCATCCGATGCGTAACTGCAACCGCTTGTCAGCAAGGTGAGGGCGAGTAAAACGAGGGAGCGAAGTGAGTTCATGGCAGGCCCGTAAATACCAGAGGCGCATGTTATCGCGCGGCATCCTCCATGTTTACGGGAGTTATCTAAATACTTCAGCAGGATGTACCTGTCTTTGTTGTAGGTTTTGTTCCTGCATTAAGTGGTAATCACCACGCCTCAATGTTGTCGGCGCCATGCACGCAAAGTGCTGAACAGCAGAAACAGCAACAAAGCCGGCAGAATGTAAAACAGCATCAGATGCTCGAGCTTGCCTGCCAGCGGCATGCCGGTGGTGAATGACACTACGTGCAGGCCATACGCCAGATACAAGCCGAGAAACAGCAAGCCTTCCGCCCGTGTCACCCGATAGCCGCTATAGAACACCGGCAGGCACAGTGCTGCGACGCCCAGCATTACCGGCAGGTCGAAGGCCAGTGCATTGGGCGACACCGACAGTGGCGCGGGCGCCAGCAGGGCGGTGAGCCCCAATACGCCCAGCAGGTTAAACACGTTGCTGCCAATGACGTTGCCCACCGCAATTTCACGCTGGCCGCGAAATGCAGCAATCAGGGAAGTGGCCAGCTCGGGCAGTGAGGTACTCACGGCGATGATGGTCAGGCCGATGATGCGTTCGGACAGGCCCAGCTCTGAAGCCACCTCGACGGCAGCGCCCAGCAGCAGATGGCCGGCAAACCCGAGGAGGAGCAAGGCGCAGCCCATCTGCGTGAGTGTGCGTAGCCATGAAGCGTAAGGGGTGTCGCGGCCGGGGTGGTGGTGACCGCTGTGGCGGGATTGGTGCAGCAGCAAGAACAGGTACACCAGCAAGCCGACCAGCAACAGTGCGCCGTCCAGGCGGTCGAGTTGATGGTTCAGGGCCAGTGCAAACACCATGATGCTGGCGAGAATCATCAACGGGATGTCCAGGCGCACCAGCTGTCGCGACACCCGCAGTGGAATAATCAGCGCCGAAAGCCCGAGGGTGACGAGGATGTTAAAAATATTGCTGCCAATGACACTGCCCACGGCAATGTCCGCGGTGTCATTGAGCGCGGCCTGCAGGCTGACCGTCATCTGGGGTGCGCTGCTGCCCATTGCTACCACGGTCAAGCCGACCAGAAGTGGCCGTACCTTCAATTTGCTCGCAATGTGCTCTGCGCAGCGCACCAACAGCTGCGCACCTGCAATCAACAGCACCAGGCCGCCGAACAGTTGCAGCACGCTCCACGCAGATAATGCGTTCAAGCCGAAAATAGTGACCCCCTCGCTTAGTCGCTCAAGCCCTGGACCCGGACTTTAGCCGTGCCACTGCGCAGCATATCCAACTGCCTGGCGGCCTGGCGTGAAAGATCGATCAAGCGGCTGCGGGTATGCGGGCCGCGGTCATTGATGCGTACCACGACGGATTTGTCGTTGCTCAAGTTGGTGACCAGTACCCGCGTCCCGAAAGGCAGGGCGGGATGGGCAGCGGTAAGGGCATTTTGGTCGAAAGGTTCACCGCTGGCGGTTCGCTTGCCGTGGTGGCGAGCGCCGTAATAGGAGGCAATGCCGGTTTTGTCATAGCCGCGGGGGTCTATGTCATGGCTGGCACAGCCGGCGAGCAAGCTGAGCAGGGCGCAGGCGCCGAGTAGCTGCTTCATGGGGGAATCCTTCTGTTGCGGGAAATAACCACAAAAATCTGTGGGAGCGGGCAAGCCCGCTCCCACAGTTGAGTGGCTTAGCCTTCGAGTTTGCTTTTCAGCAGCTCGTTGACCTGTTGCGGGTTAGCTTTGCCTTTGGACGCTTTCATCGCCTGGCCGACAAAGAAACCGAACATCTTGCCGCGCTTGGCTTCGTCTGCCGCACGGTATTGCTCGACCTGCTCTGCGTTGGCCGCCAGCATTTCGTCCAGCACCTTTTCAATGGCGCCGCTGTCGGTGACTTGCTTGAGACCGCGCTTTTCGATGACCTCGTCAGCGCTGCCCTCGCCATTGGCCATTGCTTCAAGCACCACTTTGGCAATCTTGCCGGAGATGGTGTTGTCCTTGATGCGCTGCAGCATGCCGCCCAGCTGTTCGGCGCTTACCGGTGACTGGTCGATGTCCAGGCCTTGCTTGTTAAGCAGGCTGCCCAGCTCAACCATGACCCAGTTGGCCGCCAGCTTGGCGTCGCCGCTGATGCTCACGACTTTTTCGAAGTAGTCCGCCTGTTCGCGGCTGGAGGCCAAAACGCTGGCGTCGTAAGCCGACAGGCCGAACTGCGACTGGAAGCGCTCGCGCTTTTGCGGTGGCAGTTCTGGCAGGGTGGCGCGAACCTGTTCGATAAACGCATCTTCGATCACCACCGGCAGCAGGTCCGGATCGGGGAAGTAACGGTAGTCGTTGGCTTCCTCCTTGCTGCGCATGGCGCGGGTTTCGTCCTTGTTCGGGTCATACAGGCGGGTTTGCTGGATAACCTTGCCGCCGTCTTCGATCAGCTCGATCTGGCGCTGGATTTCGCTGTTGATCGCCTTCTCGATAAAACGGAACGAGTTGACGTTCTTGATCTCGCAGCGGGTGCCGAACTCGGCCTGACCCACCGGGCGCACCGATACGTTGCAGTCGCAACGCAGCGAGCCTTCGGCCATGTTGCCGTCGCAGATACCCAGGTAACGTACCAGGGCGTGCATGGCTTTGACGTAGGCCACGGCCTCTTTGGCGCTGCGCATGTCCGGTTCGGAAACGATTTCCAGCAGCGGTGTGCCCGCGCGGTTCAGGTCGATGCCGGTGGAGCCGCTGAAGTCTTCGTGCAGGCTTTTGCCGGCGTCTTCTTCAAGGTGCGCGCGGGTAATGCCGACCCGCTTGACGGTGCCGTCTTCCAGAGTGATGTCCAGGTGACCCTTGCCGACGATCGGCAACTCCATCTGGCTGATCTGGTAGCCCTTGGGCAGGTCGGGGTAGAAATAGTTCTTGCGGGCAAACACGTTGTGCTGACCGATCTCGGCATCTACTGCCACGCCGAACATGACGGCCATGCGCACGGCCTCCTGGTTCAGTACCGGCAATACGCCGGGCATGCCCAGGTCTACCAGGCTGGCCTGGGTGTTCGGTTCTGCACCAAAGGTGGTGGCACTACCGGAGAAAATCTTCGATTGGGTGGCGAGCTGGGAGTGAATTTCCAGCCCGATCACAACTTCCCATTGCATATGTTTCTCCTCAGAAGCCGGCAGGTGAGCGCGTGTGCCAGTCAGTGTTCAACTGATACTGGTGGGCGACGTTGAGCAGGCGACCTTCCTGGAAATAAGGTGCAAGCAACTGCACGCCCACTGGCAAGCCATCGACAAAACCGGCTGGCATCGACAGGCCCGGCAGGCCCGCGAGGTTGGCGGTGATGGTGTAGACGTCTTCCAGGTAGGCGGAAACCGGGTCGCTGTTTTTAGCGCCGATTTTCCAGGCCGGGTTAGGCGTGGTCGGGCCGAGGATGATGTCGACTTCGTTGAATGCCGCCATGAAGTCGTTTTTGATCAGGCGACGGATTTTTTGCGCCTGCAGGTAGTAAGCGTCGTAGTAGCCCGCCGACAGGGCGTAGGCCCCCACCAGGATCCGGCGCTGTACTTCCGGGCCAAAGCCCTCGGCGCGCGAGCGCTTGTACAGGTCAGTGAGGTCCTTGGGGTTTTCGCAGCGATGGCCGAAGCGCACACCGTCAAAACGCGACAGGTTGGACGAGGCCTCGGCAGGTGCGATGACGTAGTACGCAGGAATCGCGTGCTGCATGTTCGGCAGGCTGATCGGCTTGATCACGGCGCCGAGTTTTTCCAGTTCCTTGATGCTGTTGTGGATCAGCTCGGCGATACGCGTGTCGAGGCCTTCGCTGAAGAACTCTTTAGGCACGCCGATACGCAGGCCATTCAGCGAACCATTGAGGTTGGCGCTGAAGTCCGGTACGGGTTCGTCAATGCTGGTGGAGTCTTGCGGGTCGAAACCGGCCATGCCTTGCAGCAGGATGGCGCAGTCTTCGGCCGTGCGAGCCAGCGGGCCGGCCTGGTCGAGGCTGGAGGCGTAGGCGATCATGCCCCAGCGCGAAACGCGACCGTACGTCGGTTTCAGGCCTGTGAGGTTGGTCAGGGCTGCCGGCTGTCGGATTGATCCGCCAGTGTCGGTCCCCGTCGCGGCAGGCAACAGGCGGGCGGCAACGGCGGCGGCCGAACCACCCGACGAACCGCCGGGTACGTGGTCAAGGTTCCACGGGTTTTTGACCGCGCCGTAGTAGCTCGATTCGTTGGCCGAACCCATGGCGAACTCGTCCATGTTGGTCTTGCCCAGGCTTACGGCGCCGGCAGCGGCCAGCTTGGCTACCACTGTGGCGTCGTACGGTGCCTTGAAGTTGTCGAGCATCTTCGAGGCGCAGCTGGTGCGTACGCCCAGGGTGCAGAACAGGTCCTTGTGAGCGATCGGGGCGCCCAGCAGGGCACCGCTTTCACCGTTGGCGCGACGTGCGTCAGCGGCCTTGGCCTGCTCCAGGGCAAGGTCTTCGGTGAGGGTGATAAAACTGTTGAGCTGAGGATCGAGCTGGGCGATACGCGCCAGCAGGGTCTTGGTCAGCTCTTCGGAAGAAAACTTTTTATCGGCGAGTCCGCGGGCGATCTCGGCCAGAGTCAATTGATGCATGCAGGCGCTTTCCCTTTACTCGATGACTTTCGGAACCAGATAGAGGCCGTTTTCGACCGCCGGTGCGATGGACTGATACGCCTCGCGATGATTGCTCTCAGTCACGACGTCTGCACGCAGGCGCTGGCTGGCTTCCAGTGGGTGGGCCAGAGGCTCGATACCGGTCGTGTCGACGGCCTGCATCTGATCAATCAGCCCCAAAATGCTGTTAAGGGCTTCGGTGGTGCGTGGAATATCGGCATCATTGAGGCCAAGACGGGCCAAATGTGCGATTTTTTCCACGTCGGAGCGGTCTAGCGCCATGGGATTCTCCAGTGGAAAACAGGACGGATGCTATCCGTGTGTTAGATTGTCGGAACACTACCGCATTTCTACGGTCATATGGCCGCGATTGTGGGTGTTGGTGCTCAGAAAAGCGCCCAATTTAACATATTGGCGCCTTGCCCAAAATCCCTGTCGTTGTTAGAGTTTGCCGCACTTTTTTACCCACGCGTTGCCTAGGGTCCCTTTCCCATGTTCAAGAAACTGCGTGGCATGTTTTCCAGCGATCTTTCCATCGACCTGGGCACTGCCAACACCCTTATTTACGTGCGCGAGCGCGGTATTGTCCTGAATGAGCCATCAGTTGTGGCTATTCGGACACACGGTAACCAGAAAAGTGTCGTTGCTGTCGGCACCGAGGCCAAGCGCATGCTTGGCCGTACACCGGGCAACATTGCTGCCATTCGTCCGATGAAGGACGGCGTTATCGCCGATTTCAGCGTTTGCGAAAAAATGCTGCAGTACTTCATCAACAAGGTGCATGAAAACAGTTTCCTGCAACCTAGCCCGCGAGTCTTGATTTGCGTGCCTTGCAAATCGACTCAGGTAGAGCGTCGCGCCATTCGTGAATCGGCACTCGGTGCCGGTGCCCGTGAAGTGTTCCTGATCGAAGAACCAATGGCTGCGGCCATCGGTGCAGGCCTGCCGGTTGAAGAAGCTCGTGGCTCGATGGTTGTCGATATCGGTGGCGGTACCACTGAAATCGCGCTGATCTCCCTGAACGGTGTGGTTTACGCCGAATCCGTACGGGTAGGTGGCGACCGTTTCGACGAAGCAATCATCACCTATGTGCGCCGTAACTACGGCAGCCTGATCGGTGAATCGACTGCCGAGCGCATCAAGCAGGAAATCGGCACTGCCTACCCGGGTGGTGAAGTACGTGAAGTCGACGTACGCGGCCGTAACCTGGCAGAGGGCGTACCACGTGCCTTCACCCTGAACTCCAATGAAGTGCTCGAGGCTCTGCAAGAGTCGCTGGCAACCATCGTTCAGGCCGTGAAAAGCGCGCTGGAACAGTCTCCGCCAGAGCTGGCTTCGGACATCGCCGAGCGTGGCCTGGTACTGACCGGTGGTGGCGCCTTGCTGCGTGACCTCGACAAGTTGCTGGCTCAGGAAACCGGACTGCCGGTGATTGTTGCCGAAGACCCGTTGACCTGTGTTGCGCGTGGCGGTGGCCGTGCGCTGGAAATGATGGATAAACACACGATGGACCTGCTCTCCAGCGAATAAGATCGCGTGGTGCAGCCCTTTCGTTATCATCAGAAGGTAGCACTTTGCAGTGCTGCCTTTTGGCGTTTATCTTCTGTCAATCTTCATCCAGGCCGCTTGAAGCCGTATGAATAAATTGAACACCTGCCCGGGAGGAGCGGCTTATTAAACCGCTCTTTTCCAAAGGCCCCTCATTGGGCGTGCGCTTTCTGGTGCTGGTCGTGCTATCGGTCGCGCTAATGGTAGTGGACGCTCGCTTTACGTTACTCAAGCCTGTGCGCAGCCAGATGTCTCTGGTACTGATGCAGTCCTACTGGATCACCGATCTGCCGCAGCGTTTGTGGCAGGGTGTGGCCAGTCAGTTCGGCAGCCGCACTGAGCTGGTGGCTGAAAACGAGAAACTCAAAACCGAAAACCTTCTGCTTCAGGGGCGCATGCAAAAGCTGGCGGCCTTGACCGAGCAGAACGTTCGCCTGCGCGAGTTGCTCAACTCTTCGGCGCTGGTCAACGAAAAGGTCGAAGTGGCCGAGCTGATCGGCATGGACCCCAACCCCTTCACTCATCGCATCATCATCAACAAGGGTGAACGTGACGGCGTTGTGCTGGGCCAGCCGGTACTCGATGCCCGCGGTCTGATGGGGCAGGTGGTTGAGTTGATGCCCTACACCTCGCGTGTCCTGTTGCTGACCGATACCACCCATAGCATTCCAGTGCAGGTCAACCGTAACGGGTTGCGGGCGATTGCCAGCGGTACAGGCAACCCCGAGAGCCTTGAACTGCGTCATGTTGCTGACACGGCGGATATCAAGGTGGGTGACCTGTTGGTCAGCTCTGGCCTGGGGCAGCGCTTCCCGGCCGGTTATCCGGTGGCAACGGTAAAGGAGGTGATTCACGATTCGGGTCAGCCCTTTGCCATTGTGCGGGCCGTGCCGACGGCAGCCCTGAATCGCAGCCGTTACCTGCTGCTGGTGTTCAGTGACAGCCGTACCCCTGAAGAGCGGGCCAACGATGCGGCCAAGGCTCAGCAGGCTGAACAAAACGGTGAACCGCCGCCGATCATTCCGGCGACGGTGCCCAAGCCGGTTGCGCCTGCAGCGGCCGTTATCCCGGCGGCTGTGGCTCCAGCTCCGGCGGCTGTTGCCGAGCCCAAGACCGTGAAAAAACCTGCGCCCGCTGCAACCCCTGCCGCCAAGCCGCCAGCCGCCGTGCCGGCCACTACCCGGGAGAGGCAATAAATGGCGAGTACCCGTTCGCGTAACGGCTGGATCATCTGGCTGACATTTGCCATTGGCCTGTTGCTCAGTATTTCACCCATGCCCCAGTTCATGGAAATCCTGCGCCCGCTCTGGCTGGCATTGCTACTGGCTTTCTGGGCCTTGTACATGCCGCACAAAGTGGGCATGGTCACCGCGTTTTGCCTGGGGTTGGCGGAGGATGTGCTGTATGGCACGTTGCTGGGGCAGAACGCCCTGACCCTGACCCTGATTACCTTTCTGGTGCTGTCCCTTCAGCAGCGCTTGCGGGTGTTCCCGATGTGGCAGCAATGCCTGGTGCTTCTGGTTGTGTTCGGCCTGGCGCAGCTTGCCCAACTGTGGCTCAGTGCGTTGACCGGCAATCGCCAGCCAACGCTGGCGCTGGTGTTGCCGGGTGTGGTCAGTGCCCTGCTGTGGCCCTGGGTCAGTTACGGGCTGCGCGGGCTGTGCAGACGCTTCAAAATCAATTAACCGGATACGAGCCATTTCCTGGTTTGTGCACCTCGACAGGGAGATGTCTTGATGACCTCGCTTTATCTGGCCTCTGGCTCACCGCGCCGACGCGAGTTGTTGACTCAGATCGGCGTGCCGTTTGAAACGGTCAGCGCAGCCATTGACGAAACTCCCCTCCCGAATGAATCCCCTGTGGCCTATGTCGAGCGCCTGGCGCGCGAAAAGGCCCAGGCCGGGCGCCAACAACTGCTGACGACCATGCCGGACGCTGCGTTTTGCGTACTGGGGGCTGACACGGCCGTGGTGCTCGATGAACACATTCTCGGTAAACCGGTCGACGAGGCCGACGCCTTGGCTATGCTCATGGCGCTGTCTGGCCGGGAGCATGAGGTGTTGACCGCGATCGCGATTATTGACGCCGGGCGCTGTGAAACCCGAGTGGTACGCAGTCAGGTACGCTTTAGAAACATCAGCAAACAAGAAGCCAGCCTGTATTGGGCCAGCGGTGAACCCCTGGACAAAGCCGGTGGCTACGCCATTCAGGGCTTGGCTGCGGTGTTTGTGGCGGGCCTGAATGGCAGTTATTCCGCCGTCGTGGGCCTGCCTGTGTGCGAAACCGCAGAACTGCTCGGGCATTTCGGCATACCCTGTTGGCAAAACCTTACCGTGCGCTGAATACGGCACCTACGAGACGTGGCACTACTGTGATGACGCCTGAACGAGACCCAGCCATGAGTGAAGAGATCCTGATCAACATCACGCCGATGGAATCGCGCGTGGCAGTGGTAGAGAACGGTGTTCTGCAAGAGGTGCATGTCGAACGTACCCAGCGCCGGGGCATTGTCGGCAATATCTACAAAGGCAAGATTGTCAGGGTTTTGCCCGGCATGCAGGCTGCCTTTGTGGATATCGGTCTGGATCGTGCTGCTTTTATTCATGCCTCCGAAATTTCCCTGCGTGAAGGCCAGGCCGTTGAAAGCATCGGTACGCTGGTGCATGAAGGCCAGAGCCTGGTGGTGCAAGTCACCAAAGACCCGATAGGTTCAAAAGGTGCGCGCCTGACGACTCAACTGTCGATACCCTCGCGCTACCTGGTGTATATGCCGCGCACCGCCCATGTCGGCATTTCGCTGAAGATCGAAGACGAAGCCGAGCGCGAACGCCTTAAACAGGTGGTCAGTGATTGCGTGGCCCAGGAAGGCATCAAGGAAGCCGGCGGGTTTATCCTGCGTACGGCGGCCGAAGGTGCCGGGGCGGATGAGATCCTGATGGATATTCGCTACCTGCGTCGTTTGTGGGACCAGATCGGTGCCCAGATCAAGACGGTGGGCGCGCCGACGGTGATCTACGAAGACCTGGGCCTGGCGCTGCGTACATTGCGTGATCTGGTCAGCCCCAAGATCGAGAAAATTCGCATCGATTCGCGGGAAACCTTTCAGAGGACCACGCAATTTGTTGCCGAACTGATGCCGGAAATCGCCGACCGCCTTGAGCACTACCCAGGCGAACGGCCGATTTTCGATTTGTACGGCGTTGAAGACGAAATCCAGAAGGCTCTGGACCGCAAGGTACCGCTCAAGTCCGGCGGTTATCTGGTGGTCGACCCGGCTGAGGCCATGACCACCATCGACGTCAACACCGGCGCGTTTGTGGGTCATCGCAACCTTGAGGAAACCATCTTCAAGACCAACCTCGAAGCGGCTACCGCGATTGCCCGGCAACTGCGCCTGCGCAACCTGGGCGGGATCATCATCATCGACTTTATCGACATGGAAGATGAAGAGCACCAGCGCCAGGTGATACGCACCCTGGAAAAACAGCTGGAGCGTGATCACGCCAAGACCAACATCATCGGCATTACCGAGTTGGGTCTGGTGCAGATGACCCGCAAACGTACGCGCGAGAGCCTGGAGCAAGTGTTGTGCGAGCCGTGCGTGTGCTGCCAGGGCCGGGGAAAGTTGAAAACCCCCGAAACCATCTGCTATGAAATCTTCCGTGAGATCCTGCGAGAGGCCCGGGCTTATCAAGCGACCGGCTATCGTGTGCTGGCCAACCAGAAAGTGGTGGATCGTTTGCTGGACGAAGAGTCAGGCAATGTCGCGGAGCTGGAAGGGTTTATCGGTCGCACGATTCGTTTTCAGGTCGAAACCATGTACTCCCAGGAACAATACGACGTGGTGCTGCTCTGAAGTATCTAGCGTCACATAGCGTCGAAAAGGGGCTGAAACCGGCCCCTACGATCAATATTTAAGGGGCCACCTGACATGGAGCGTCTGACACGCTTTTTTGCCGCGCTGACCCGTTGGGGGCTGGGCGCGTGCGCTCTGGTTTTGGTCCTGACGGCGTTGTACGTCAGTATCGGCCGTGAATTGACCCCCCTGATCGCCGAATACCGCGTTGAAGTGCAGAGCAAAGCCCGCGAAGCGCTGGGCATGCCATTGACCATTGGCAGCCTGGAAGGAAGCTGGAGCGGAATGGCGCCGGTATTGAAGGCCCACGACGTCATGGTCGGTGAGGGCAACAGCGCCCTGCGTCTGGATGAAGTGCAGGTGGTGCCCGATGTGTGGGCCAGCCTGTTGAACCGTGATATCCGTATTGGTCACGTGCAGCTCAATGGTCTGCAACTGAGCTTGCGCCAGGATGAACACGGCCACTGGGCACTCGAAGGGCTGCCGGTGCAGGATGACCAGCCGCTTGACCCTGAGCAGTTGCTCAACCAGCTGCAACGTGTGGCGCGGTTGTCGGTGCTCGACAGCCAGGTGACCCTGGAACCCTACAAGCAATCCCCGCTGACCCTGACTTATGTCGGGCTGACGCTGGACGTCGGCGCGTCGGACCAGCGTCTTGATGCGCGGCTGACGTTGCCCGATGGCCAGCCCGTGGCGCTGAGCCTCAGCACACAGGTTCAGGCCAGCCACTGGCGTGACGGTGCGGCCCAGGCCTATCTGAGCCTGCCGCAAAGTGATTGGGCCAAGTGGCTGCCGGCCACGCTGATCGCACCGTGGAAAGTCTCCGAGCTCAAGGCTGGAGGCGAGTTCTGGTTCAACTGGAGCCAGGGCTCGGTACAGAGCGCGGTGGCGCGCCTGAATGCGACCCGGTTCAGTGGTGCCTATGCCGATCGCAAACCCGAGACCATCGAGAACCTGGCACTGCATGCCTGGGCTGAGCGCGGCAAACAGGGTTTCAGGGTGGTGCTCGACTCACTGGCCATGAACCTGGGCAAGACCCGTTGGGAAACCCGTCTGCAACTGCAGCAGTTCGCGGCCACCGACAAGGAGCAGGAGCGTTGGCACCTGCAGGCCGACCGCCTGGACCTGACCCCGATCACGCCGCTGATGGACTCACTGGCCCCCGTGCCGGAAGCCGTCGCCAAAGTCATCGATCAATTGAGCGTTACCGGCACCTTGCGCAATGTGCTGGCTGATTATCGTCCAGCAGCCACGGACGATCAAAAAATCAGCTTTGCGGCCAATCTGGAGCAGGTCGGCTTCAATGCCACCCACGGCGCTCCGGCGGCGCGCAATGTCAGTGGCCTGATCAGCGGCGACCTGGGCAAGGGCGAACTGCGCCTGGACAGCAAAGACTTCATGCTGCACCTCGACCCGATCTTCGCCAAGCCCTGGCAATACCTGCAAGCCAATGCCCTGCTGAGCTGGACCCTGAACAAGGACAGCTTCACCCTGATTGCGCCCTACATCAAAGTGCTGGGGGAAGAGGGCAATATCGCGGCCGACTTTTTGATCCGCATTCACCTTGACCATTCCCAGGAAGATTACATGGACCTGCGGGTGGGCCTGACAGATGGCGACGGCCGTTTTACCCCCAAGTACCTGCCTGAAGTACTGAGTCCGGCGCTTTCGGAGTGGCTGAGCACGGCGATTATCAAAGGCGCAGTCGAAGAGGGCTTCTTCCAGTATCAAGGTTCGCTGAGCCATGACGCCGTTGCGGCGGCGCGCAATATCAGCCTGTTTTTCAAGGTGCATGGCGCAGAACTGGCGTTCCAGCCTGGCTGGCCCCATGTGCGTAACGTGTCGGGCGATGTGTTTATTGAAGACAGCGGTGTGCGGATCATGGCCAGCAAAGGTCAGCTACTCGACACCCGTGTGCGTAACGTGGCTGTCAGCATCCCGCATGTGCCTGCCGGCAAGGTCAGCCATCTGTTTCTGGATGGCGACTTTGAGGGCGGGCTGGGGGACGGTCTGAAAATTCTTCAGGAAGCACCGATAGGTACCGCAGAAACGTTCGCTGGCTGGCAGGGTGAAGGTGCGCTCAAGGGCCGTGTTGATCTGGACATCCCGCTGGAACAGGGCGTGGAGCCAAAAATCCTGGTGGACTTCAATGTCGACAAGGCGCGCCTGAAAATCAGCGAACCCGAGCTTGAACTGACCCAGCTCAAGGGTGACCTGCGCTTTGACAGTGCCAAGGGCCTGAGCGGCAAGGGCATCAGCGCCCGGGCGTTCGATCGCCCGATCACCGCGCAGATCTTTGCCGACGGCAAGCCTGGCCGCATCAGCACCCGGGTGGTGGCCAGCGGTCAGGTGGGGGTGAAAAAACTCACGGACTGGCTCAAGTTCAATCAACCGATCCCGGTAAGCGGTGACTTGCCTTATCAGTTGCAACTGACCCTGGACGGTGCCGACAGCCAGTTACGCGTCAGCTCCAGCCTCAAGGGCGCGGTGGTGGATTTGCCGGCACCCTTCGGGCTGGCGGCCAATGAAAGCCGCAACAGCGTGTTTCGCATGACTCTGCAAGGCGCCGAGCGGCGGTACTGGTTTGACTACGGCGACCTGGTCAACCTGACCTTTGCTGCCCCCAATGGCAAGTTTGAAGACGGGCGTGGCGAGTTGTTCCTGGGCGATGGCAAACCCGTTTTGCCCACGACCAAGGGCCTGCGCATTCGCGGCGTGCTGTCGGAGCTGGACGTCGCCCCCTGGCAGGCGCTGGTCGAACGATATGCCGGCAATGACCCCGGCGGCAGCGCCAAGCAACTGCTCAGCAGTGCGGACTTTAAAGTCGGCAAGTTGATTGCCTTCGGCACCCAATTGGATCAGGTGCGCCTGGTCATGAAGCGCGTCGCCGCCTCCTGGGCGCTGCAAATCGACAGCAAGCAGGCCATCGGCGCCGTGACCCTACCGGATGCGAACAACGCGCCGATTGTGGTCAACATGCAGACCATTCGCCTGCCTGCGCCTGATCCCAAGACGGTGGCAGACGAGAATGCCCCCGACCCGCTGGCTGCGGTCGACCCGCGCAAAATACCGGCTCTGGACATCATTATTCGCCAGCTCTACCAGGGGGCGGACCTGCTTGGTGCCTGGTCACTCAACATTCGACCCAACAGCCGGGGCATCAGACTTACCAGTCTCAATCTGGGGCTCAAGGGCATGCTGCTTGAAGGTTCGGGCGGCTGGGAAGGCGTGGCGGGTAACAGCAAGAGCTGGTACCAGGGGCGCCTGGGTGGCGGCAACCTGGCCACGGTGCTGAAGAACTGGGGCTTTGCCCCCAGCGTCACCAGCGACAACTTTCATGTGGACATCGATGGCAACTGGCCCGGTTCGCCAGCGTGGATTGGCCTCAAGCGTTTCTCCGGCACACTGGACGCCTCGCTCAACAAGGGGCAGTTTGTGGAAGTCGACGGCAGCGCCCAGGTGCTGCGCATTTTTGGCTTGCTCAACTTCAACGCCATTGGCCGTCGTCTGCGCCTGGACTTCTCCGACCTGTTCGGCAAGGGCCTGAGCTATGACCGGGTCAAGGGCGTGCTCAATGCCCGCAGCGGCGTGTACAGCACAGGCAAGCCGATCCTGATGACCGGGCCGTCCACCAATCTGGAACTTAACGGTACATTGAACATGGTCACCGACCGGGTCGACGCCAAGCTGCTGGTGACCTTGCCCGTGACCAATAACCTGCCCCTTGCAGCGCTGTTGGTGGGCGGGCCGGCAGCGGGCGGGGCGATGTTCCTGCTCAACAAGCTGATCGGTGACCAGGTGTCGCGCTTCGCCAGCGTGCAATACAGCATTCAAGGGCCGTGGAACGATCCGAAGATCACTTTCGACAAGCCTTTCGAGAAACACTAGGAGCGCAGCATGACCCTGGCAGTGATTCAAATGGTCAGCCAGAGCGATGTCCTGGCCAATCTGGCCCAGGCGCGCCGGCTGCTGGAGGAGGCTGCCCAAGGCGGTGCGCAACTGGCCGTGTTGCCCGAGAACTTTGCCGCGATGGGCCGTCGCGATACTGCCGCCATCGGCCGCGCCGAGGCGTTGGGTGAGGGCCCGATCCTGCCCTGGTTGAAACAGACCGCCCGCGACCTCAAGTTATGGGTAGTGGCTGGTACTTTGCCTCTGCCCCCCGAGGGGCAGCCTGAAGCCAAGGTCAATGCTTGTTCATTGCTGATCGACGCCGAGGGCGAGCAAGCGGCCCGTTACGACAAATTGCACTTGTTTGACGTGGATGTGTCCGATAACCGTGGCCGCTACCGTGAGTCTGATGACTATGCTCATGGAAGGCGTGTGGTCGTGGCGGATACCCCGGTCGGCAAGCTGGGCCTGAGCGTATGTTATGACCTGCGCTTCCCGGAGCTGTACAGTGAGCTGCGTACTGCGGGCGCTGAACTGATTACCGCGCCCTCGGCCTTTACCGCTGTCACGGGTGCGGCCCATTGGGAGATACTGATACGCGCCCGCGCCATTGAAACCCAGTGCTATATCCTTGCAGCGGCCCAGGGCGGCGTGCATCCGGGCCCGCGAGAAACCTGGGGGCATGCAGCCATTATCGATCCCTGGGGGCGGGTGCTGGCCGAGCAGGCGCAGGGCGAGGGGGTGTTGCTGGCCCGCCGCGATGCGCTTGAGCAGGCGGATATCAGGGCGCGCATGCCGGTGGTGAGCCATCGGCGGTTCAACGCCCATCTAATTTAAGTGGGAGCGGGCTTGCTCGCGATGCAGGCGACAGGGTGTAACCGTTGCCCCGCATCGATGCCATCGCGAGCAAGCCCGCTCCCACAGAACAGATTTTTCAGGCCCGAGGGTTCAGCACTCAAAGATGCTGAAGCAGGGGCCAAGACGGAGTGATTATGAGCGAGTTGTTGACCTCAGTCAGCGAACACCTGTTGGCACCCGGAGGTGTCACCATCGAAAGCCTGCAAAGCGTATTGGGAGACCTGGCCGGGCCGGGTATCGACGCGGCAGACCTGTATTTCCAGGGCCAGATTTCCGAATCCTGGACGCTGGAAGACGGCATCGTCAAAGAAGGCAGCTTTAACCTCGACCAGGGTGTAGGTGTTCGCGCCCAGTCTGGCGAGAAGACCGGCTTTGCCTACAGCAATGCCATTACCCTGGACGCATTGGGTCAGGCCGCCCGCGCCGCCCGTTCGATCTCCCGTGCCGGGCAAAACGGCACGGTGCAGGCGTTCACCACTCAGGACGTGGCTCAGCTGTATGGCCCGGACAACCCGCTGGAAGTCATCAGCCGCGCAGAAAAGGTCGAGCTGCTCAAGCGTGTCGATGCCGCCACCCGCGCCCTCGATCCGCGTATCCAGCAAGTCACCGTGAGCATGGCCGGGGTCTGGGAGCGGATTCTGGTGGCCTCCACCGATGGCGGGCTGGCGGCAGATATCCGGCCGCTGGTGCGTTTCAACGTCAGCGTCATCGTTGAGCAGAATGGCCGTCGCGAGCGCGGCGGTCATGGTGGTGGCGGGCGTACCGACTACCGCTATTTCCTCACTGACGATCGTGCCATGGGTTACGCCCGTGAAGCGTTGCGCCAGGCCCTGGTCAACCTCGAAGCGGTACCGGCTCCGGCAGGCACCATGCCGGTGGTTCTGGGCTCGGGTTGGTCCGGCGTACTGTTGCATGAAGCGGTGGGTCACGGTCTGGAAGGGGACTTCAACCGCAAGGGCAGTTCTGCCTACAGCGGACGCATGGGCGAAATGGTTGCTTCCAAACTGTGCACCATCGTCGATGACGGTACCCTGGCGGGCCGCCGTGGCTCGCTGAGCGTGGATGACGAAGGCACCCCGACCGAGTGCACCACCCTGATTGAAAACGGCGTGCTCAAGGGCTATATGCAGGACAAGCTCAATGCCCGTCTGATGGGCGTGGCGCGCACCGGCAACGGCCGTCGCGAATCCTATGCGCACTTGCCGATGCCGCGCATGACCAACACCTACATGCTGGGCGGCGAAAGCGATCCTGCCGAAATCATCGCTTCGGTGAAAAAGGGCATCTACTGCGCCAATCTGGGTGGTGGTCAGGTCGATATCACCAGCGGCAAGTTTGTGTTCTCCACCAGCGAAGCCTATCTGATTGAAGACGGCAAAATCACTCGCCCAGTCAAAGGCGCGACCCTGATTGGCAACGGGCCGGAAGCAATGAGCAAGGTGTCGATGGTCGGTAACGATCTGTCGCTGGACAGCGGCGTAGGCACGTGTGGCAAGGATGGGCAGTCGGTGCCGGTAGGTGTCGGCCAGCCAACCCTGAAGATTGACGCGATCACTGTAGGCGGTACGGGCGGTTGAGGGGAGGCCCCGTGAAGGTTGCCAGGCAACCTTCACGGGTACGAGGCTTAACGCAGACCGCGTTGAGTCTCGTCCAACCCACGGATGTACTTGAACAATTTGCGGCTTGAAGCCGGTGCCTTGTTATGAGCCAGCTCGTGTTTGGCCTGACGTATCACCGAACGCATTTGCTGGCGGTCGGCTTCAGGGAACTCGGCAACAAACTTTTCCAGTACAGCGTCATCACCCTCGATCAGGCGATCACGCCAGCGCTCGAGGTTGTGAAAACGTTCGTTGTACTGGCGAGAAGAGGCATCGACTTGATCGATCAAGGCAAGAATTTCGTCAAGCGGTTGATCGCGCATCAGTTTGCCGATGAACATCATATGGCGCTTGCGCGCAATATGAGCCGTGTGTTTTGGAGCATCTGCCAAAGCCTTACGCATAGCGTCAGTCAGGGGCATTTTGTTCAGCAAGTCAGGCTTGAGTGTCGTGAGACGCTCGCCCAGATCAACCAGAGCATGAAGCTCGCGTTTGACCTGCGATTTGCTTTTTTCGCCGTCGAAGGCGTCGTCGTAAGAATCAACCATGGTGGCAGTCCGCAAAGAAACGCCGCCATGATAACCAGTCGGGGGCCGCTTGTCCGGCCCGGTCGCTCGGCGGCCCTGCCGAAAACAGAATTTGAGTGGAGAAAACCATGAGTGCAGTTCAAAGCGTCGGCCCGCAGGCCTTGCCGGCACTGCAGGAACAGGTCGAGCAAATCATCGCCGAAGCCAGGCGCCAGGGTGCCAGCGCCTGTGAAGTCGCCGTGTCGCTGGAGCAGGGGTTGTCGACCTCGGTACGTCAGCGCGAAGTTGAAACCGTAGAGTTCAACCGTGACCAGGGTTTTGGCATCACCCTCTATGTAGGCCAGCGCAAAGGCTCGGCCAGCACCTCGGCCACCGGCCCGGATGCCATCCGCGAAACCGTCGCCGCCGCCCTGGCGATTGCCAAACACACCTCGGAAGACGAAAGCTCGGGTTTGGCCGATGCCAGCCTGATGGCCCGTGAACTGAAAGACTTTGATGTGTTCCACACCTGGGACATCACCCCCGAGCAGGCCATTGAAAAGGCCCTGGCCTGCGAAGCCGCTGCATTTGAGGCCGACAGCCGGATCAAAAATGCCGATGGCACCACCCTCAGCACCCATCAGGGCTGCCGCGTGTACGGCAATAGCCATGGTTTTATCGGCGGCTCGGCTTCGACCCGTCACAGCCTCAGCTGCGTAATGATTGCCGAAGGCGACGGCCAGATGCAGCGTGACTACTGGTATGACGTCAATTGCCAGGGCGAGTTGTTGATGGACGCCGTGAGCATTGGCCAGCGCGCCGCCGAGCGCGCTGCCCGGCGACTGGGCTCGCGCCCGGTACCGACGTGCGAGGTGCCGGTGCTGTTCTCGGCCGAACTGGCTGGCGGCCTGTTTGGCAGTTTCCTGGGGGCAATCTCGGGTGGCAACCTGTACCGTAAATCGTCGTTCCTGCTCGATGCAATGGGGCAGCAGATTTTCCCTGAATGGTTGACCCTGGATGAGCGCCCGCACCTGATGCGCGCCATGGGCAGCTCGTCGTTCGACAATGATGGCCTGGCCACTTACGCCAAACCGTTTATCAAGGACGGCGAGTTGGTTTCGTACATCCTGAGCACTTACTCGGGGCGCAAACTGGGCATGCCGAGCACTGCCAACGCCGGCGGCGTGCATAACCTCTTTGTGACACACGGTGATGAAGACCAGGCAGCCTTGATTCGCAAAATGGGGCGTGGTCTGTTTGTCACCGAGTTAATGGGCAGCGGCCTGAACATGGTCACCGGTGACTATTCCCGTGGCGCGGCGGGTTTCTGGGTCGAGAATGGCGAAATCCAGTTCCCGGTGCAGGAAGTGACCATCGCCGGCAATATGCGCGATATGTTTAAACAGATCGTGGCCGTGGGCAACGATCTGGAGCTGCGCAGCAACATCCGCACCGGTTCGGTGCTGATTGAACGCATGATGGTGGCGGGCAGCTAAGACTGGCCGGTTCCATGCCAAGGCGTATCACTGCAGCGGTGATACGCCTTTTTTGTGTTTGTGCATCCTGTCCTTTAGCAGGCTTGTTTTGATAATCAATATCGCTTAATAATGAATCTCATTATCGAGTGAGCCTGGGTCATGAGTTCTGCGTTGCGTGAAGGGCCGTATCTAGAAAGCTGGCGCTGGATGAGCCGCCAGATCCGCTGCGGGCTGGCGCCGGACGAGCCGCGCCTGATCGAGCATTACCTGGCTGAAGGCCGCTATCTTGCTGGCTGTACAGCCACTTCCCCGTGGTTGATTGCGGTCACCACCTTCCGCCTGATGCTAGACACAGCCACTGACACCGCGCTGCCTTGGCACTGGCGCAATCTGTGCCTGGACAACGCGTGGCGTCCGCTGCGCGACCTCGAAACCCAAGCCCTGTGCAATTGCCGACTCAAGCGCTGGCAAAGCTTTGCCTGGCAGTTGGCAACCTGCGAGCTCGAACCTTCAATTTCTTTAACAGAACTGGTGCAAGGATTTCCCGATGAGTAACACTCGTATCGAACGTGACAGCATGGGTGAGTTGCGTGTGCCTGAATCCGCGTTGTACGGTGCGCAAACCCAGCGTGCAGTCGACAATTTCCCCATCAGCCATCAACGCATGCCTGCGCAATTCATTCGCGCCCTGATCCTGGCCAAGGGCGCAGCGGCCCTGGCCAACGTTGAACTCAAGCAGATCAGCGCGGCCCAGGGCGAGGCGATTGTCGAGGCCACCCAGATCCTGTTGACCGGTGATTTCATGGAGCACTTCCCGGTGGATATTTTCCAGACCGGTTCGGGCACCAGCTCCAACATGAATGCCAACGAAGTGATTGCAACCCTGGCCACGCGGCTGCTGGGCGAGCCGGTGAACCCCAACGATCACGTCAACTGCGGGCAAAGCAGCAACGACATTATCCCGACCACCATCCATGTCAGCGCTGCACTGGGCCTGCACGAGCAGTTGCTGCCGGCGCTGAGCCATCTGGTGCAGGTTATCGAGCGCAAGGCGATCGAGGTTCACGCCTACGTCAAAACCGGGCGCACCCACTTGATGGACGCGATGCCGGTACGCATGAGCCAGGTGCTCAATGGCTGGGCGCAGCAGCTCAAGGCCAATATCGAGCATTTGCATAACCTGCAGCCAGCTCTGCAAGCCCTGGCCCAGGGCGGTACCGCGGTGGGCACCGGGATTAACGCCCACCCGCAGTTTGCTGCGTTATTCAGTCAGCAACTCAGCGAGCTGACCGGGGTGGCCTTCACGCCGGGCAAGGACCTGTTTGCCTTGATTGGTTCGCAAGACACCGCAGTGGCTGTTTCTGGTCAGTTGAAGGCCACGGCAGTGTCACTGATGAAAATCGCCAACGACCTGCGCTGGATGAACTCCGGCCCCCTGGCCGGTCTGGGCGAAATCGAACTTGAGGCGTTACAGCCGGGCTCGTCGATCATGCCGGGCAAGGTCAATCCGGTGATTCCGGAAGCCACGGCGATGGTCGCGGCCCAGGTCATCGGCAACGACGCGGCGATCACCGTGGCAGGTCAGTCCGGCAATTTCGAACTGAACGTCATGCTGCCGGTGATTGCGCACAACCTGTTGAGCAGCATCGAACTCATGGCCAACTCAAGCCGCCTGTTGGCTGACAAGGCCATAGCCAGCTTCAAGGTCAATGAAGCCAAGCTCAAGGAGGCGCTGTCGCGCAATCCGATCCTGGTAACGGCACTGAACCCGATCATCGGTTATCAAAAAGCCGCCGAAATTGCCAAGACCGCTTACCAGCAAGGGCGCCCGGTAATCGATGTGGCACTTGAATACACGGATTTGTCACGCAGCCAGCTTGAGGTCCTTCTCGACCCCGAGAAACTCACCGCCGGCGGCGTTTAATCCATCGACACTGCTTTGGAGGTTCACATGGATCACTGGAAACGCACGATCGAAAGAGCCAACCGCTGTTTCGCCGAAGGCGAACTGGTCGATGCCCGCGAGCATTATCTGCAGGCGCTGGCCCTGGCCCAGGTGCTGTTCGAGCGCTGGAGTGATGCCGACGAAGCAGTGGCCGCCTGCGTCATTTCACACCACAACCTGGCGGATCTGCATTTGCGCCTCAATCAACCGGAGGAGAGCGTGGAGTACCTCTGTGCGATTCATCAGCGATTGTTGCAAACCATGCAGAACGCGCGCCTGCCGACAGCATTGCGTGAAGCGGCGCTGCGTCAGAGCAGCAAGACCTACGTAGAGCTTTTGAATTTTATCAGTGAGTACGGCGAGTACCCGCGTTCCAACCTGTTGCTCAAAAGCAATGTGGCTCAGAGCAGCCATGAGTTCTCGACAGTTAGCGGCCATCACTTAGGAGCACATTGAAATGACTTACACCTTGCCTGCATTGCCTTATGCCTATGACGCGCTTGAACCGCATATTGATGCGCAAACCATGGAAATTCACTACACCAAGCATCACCAGACCTACATCAACAACCTCAATGCGGCCGTAGAGGGCACCGAATGGGCCAAGTGGCCGGTGGAAAAACTGGTGGCCAGTGTTCATCAGTTGCCCGAAAAGCTGCGCGCTGCAGTGATCAACCAGGGTGGCGGGCATGCCAACCACTCGTTGTTCTGGGAAGTCATGAGCCCTAAAGGCGGGGGTAAGCCCGAAGGTGCGCTGGCCAAGGCGATTGACGAGCAGTTGGGTGGTCTGGAGGTGTTCAAGGAAAACTTTACCAAAGCCGCGCTGACGCGTTTTGGCAGTGGCTGGGCATGGTTGAGCGTGACCCCGCAAAAAACGCTGGTAATCGAAAGCAGCGGCAACCAGGACAGCCCGCTGATGAACGGCAATACGCCGATCCTGGGGCTTGATGTGTGGGAGCACGCGTATTACCTGCGCTATCAAAACCGCCGCCCGGAATATATCAACGCGTTTTACAACGTGATCAACTGGCCGGAAGTGGCGCGACGCTATCAAGCGGCGATTGGCTAAGCGCAACGAAAGGATTCAGGCGGATTATGGGCACGCAAATTTTAGCGGTCGGTGGCGTTCGAATGTTTCGCTATGCCTTCGGTACGCTTTTGCTGTTGGCGGGTACGGCCCTGTTGGTTGCCAAGGGGCTGGTCTGGCTGGATCTGGAGCCCCGGCTGCTGCGGGCGCTGCAGGGCGGTGCGTTGTGTGCACTGGGCACGGCGTTAGGCGCCGTGCCTGTCCTGGTTATTCGAAAAATGCCGGTGGCGGTCAGTGACACTCTGCTGGGCTTTGGGGCCGGTGTGATGCTGGCGGCCACGGCCTTTTCGCTGATTGTGCCGGGCATTGCGGCAGCGCAAAGCCTGGGGTTGTCACCCTGGCCCGCCAGCGGGCTTATAAGTGCAGGGATCCTGCTGGGCGCATTCTGCCTGTTTCTGGTGGATCGCAAGGTCTCGGGCGCCGGGCCGGAGGTATTTGTCAGTCGCCCCGGTGAGCCGGTCATCGCGCCGCGCATCTGGTTGTTTGTGATTGCCATTGTGGCGCACAACATTCCTGAAGGCATGGCGGTCGGGGTGTCGGCGGGTGGCGGCATGCCGGATGCCGATAGCCTGGCGATGGGCATTGCGTTGCAGGATGTGCCGGAAGGCCTGGTGATTGCCCTTGTATTGGCAGGGGCGGGCATGTCGCGGGTCAAGGCGTTCCTGATTGGTGCTGCATCAGGTCTGGTTGAACCGGTCTTTGCGGTGCTCTGTGCCTGGCTGGTCAACTTGGCCGAGGTGCTGTTGCCGTTGGGTCTGGCATTGGCGGCCGGGGCGATGCTGCTGGTGGTCACCCAGGAAGTCATCCCCGAGTCGCGGCGCAATGGCCACGAAAAGCTGGCGAGCCTGGGGCTGTGTGTCGGCTTTTGTTTGATGATGGTGATGGATACGGCGCTTGGTTGAATCGATCTCTGCAGATACTCTTTAGTCGATCAATTCCTGCCGTGGGAGCGAGCCTGCTCGCGAACGACCTTCGCGAGCAGGCTCGCTCCCACAGCGGCAGTTTCCCTGCCGCTGCGTCGAAAAGGCTTCAGGCTTATTCGCCTTCATCAAAGTAGTTATTGATCAGGGCAACCAGTGCGTCCAGCGCTTCCTGATCCTTCTCACCTTCGGTCTTGATGTGGATGGTTGTGCCCTTGCCGGCGGCCAGCATCATCATGGCCATGATGCTTTTGCCGTCGACCATCGACTCAGGGGTGCGACCCGCCTGGATCTGACATGGGAACTGCCCTGCGATGCCGACAAACTTTGCCGATGCACGGGCGTGCAAGCCCAGTTTGTTGATGATTTCAATTTCCACTGCAGGCATCGCGGGGTAGATCCTTCAAGTAAGGTCGCGGTGGCGAACCTGGACGTTCTTCAGAGTTTCTTGCAGGCATTTGCCCAGGCGTTCGGTCAGGTACACGGAGCGGTGATGCCCGCCCGTGCAGCCGATTCCGATTGTCACATAGGCGCGGTTGCTGGCTGCAAAGCGCGGTAGCCATTTAAGCAGGTAGCTGGAGATGTCCTGGAACATCTCTTCGACATCAGGTTGCGCCGCCAGATAATCGGCTACCGGCTGGTCCAGCCCTGACTGCTCGCGCAGCTCGGGTTTCCAGTACGGGTTGGGCAGGCAACGCACGTCAAACACCAGGTCGGCATCCACCGGCATACCGCGCTTGAAACCGAACGACTCCACCAAAAAGGCGGTGCCTGGCTCTGGCTTGTTCAGCAGACGCAGCTTGATGGTGTCACGTAACTGATACAGATTCAGATTGGTGGTGTTGATGGTCAGGTCAGCGAGGTCGGCAATGGGGCCCAAAAGCTGGGTTTCATCGCGAATGGCTTCGGCAAGGGAGCGGCTCGCGCTGCTGAGCGGGTGGCGCCTGCGGGTTTCCGAGAAGCGCTTGAGCAAGGTTTCTTCGTCGGCATCCAGGTACAGCACGTCGCACTGGATATGCCGGTTACGCACCTCTTCAAGCAACTGCGGAAAACGTGACAAATGACTCGGCAGGTTGCGCGCATCGATCGAAACGGCCACCAGTGGCTGGGCCAGTTCAGTGTGAATCAACGCGCGTTCGGCCAGTTCCGGCAGCAAGCCGGCTGGCAGGTTGTCGATGCAATAGAAACCGTTGTCTTCAAGGACGGCGAGGGCAGTGCTTTTACCGGAGCCGGAGCGTCCGCTGACTATGACTAAGCGCATGATTAATGACCGTTCTGTACGTCCAGAACAACCTGATACAACGCTTCGTTGCTAGGTGCGTTGCGCAGTCTTTCGCGCACGTCTTTGCGATCGAGCATGCTGGCAATCTGCCGGAGCAGTTCCAGGTGTGCATCGGTTGCCGCTTCTGGCACCAGCAAAACGAAAAGTAGGTCGACCGGCGCGCCATCGATGGCGTCGAAATCTATGGGGGCGTCGAGGTGCAGCAAGGCGCTTACAGGCGACTCGCAGCCCTTGAGGCGGCAATGGGGTATGGCGATGCCGTTGCCAAAACCGGTGGAACCCAGTTTTTCACGGGCAATAAGGCTCTCGAAAACATCCTGCATTTCGAGACCAGGCACTTCGCGGCTGATCAGGTTGGCAATATGTTCGAGTGCACGCTTTTTACTGCCGCCCGGCGCGTTCACCAGGGAACGGCCGGGGGTCAGGATACTTTCAAGTCGGATCATGGGTAGGGAGTATTAACGACCGGTCGCGCCCTGGAGCAGGCTTTGGGTCTTTTCCTTATGCTTTTTCAGTTGGCGATCAAGCTTGTCAGTGAGCAGATCGATGGCGGCATACATATCGTCATGCTCGGCGTTGGCAACGACTTCTCCTCCATGGATGTGCAAGGTGGCCTCGATTTTCTGTTTCAGTTTTTCGACCGCCATCGTTACCTGTACGTTGGTAATCTTGTCGAAGTGACGCTCCAGTCGGTCGAGTTTTTCGCCGATGTATGCGCGTAGCGGTTCGGTGACTTCCAGTTGGTGTCCACTGATGTTGACTTGCATACAGTTTCTCCTTTGATGCCATTGCATAAAGCGGCAGGCCGAGCAGCCTGCCACTGAAACGCCGGGGTCCGTGGCTTACATCAAACGCTTGCGTTCGCTCGAAGGCGCTATCCCGAGGGATTCGCGGTACTTGGCGACGGTGCGACGGGCTACCTGAATACCTTGTGCCTCCAGTAAACCAGCGATCTTGCTGTCACTCAACGGCTTTTTCTGATTTTCCGCTGCAACCAGTTTTTTGATGATGGCACGGATCGCGGTGGAGGAGCATTCGCCGCCTTCAGAGGTGCTGACGTGGCTGGAGAAAAAGTATTTAAGTTCATAAATACCCCGTGGGGTATGCATGAATTTTTGTGTGGTAACCCGGGAAATGGTGGATTCGTGCATGCCCACCGCTTCGGCGATATCGTGCAGTACCAGGGGTTTCATGGCTTCATCGCCATGCTCGAGAAATCCGCGTTGGTGCTCGACGATCTGGGTCGCCACTTTCATCAGGGTTTCGTTGCGGCTTTGCAGGCTTTTGATAAACCAGCGTGCTTCCTGCAGCTGGTTGCGCATAAAGGTGTTGTCGGCGCTGGTATCGGCTCTGCGTACGAAACCGGCGTATTGCGCGTTCACCCGCAGGCGCGGTACGGACTCCTGGTTAAGCTCGACCAGCCAGCGCTCGTTGTCCTTGCGCACGATCACGTCAGGTACGACGTATTCGGCTTCGCTGGATTCGATTTGCGAACCCGGGCGCGGGTTGAGGCTCTGTACCAGTTCAATGACCTGGCGCAGTTCGTCCTCTTTGAGCTTCATGCGGCGCATCAGCTGGCTGTAGTCGCGTGCGCCCAGCAGGTCGATGTAGTCGGTGACCAGGCGCTTGGCCTCGCTCAGCCAGGGGGTCTTGGCAGGCAGTTGGCGCAATTGCAGGAGCAGGCATTCGCCCAGGTTGCGCGCGCCAATGCCAGCCGGTTCGAATTGCTGGATGCGATGCAGGACGGCTTCGATTTCATCGAGTTCAATGTCCAGTTCCGGATCAAAGGCTTCGAGGATTTCTTCGAGGGTTTCGTCCAGGTAGCCCTGGTTGTTGATGCAGTCGATCAGGGTTACGCCGATCAGACGGTCGGTGTCGGACATCGGAGCCAGGTTCAATTGCCACAGCAGGTGGCTTTGCAGGCTTTCACCGGTCGAGGTGCGGGTGGTGAAGTCCCACTCGTCATCGTCGTTGCTTGGCAGGCTGCTGGCGCTGGTCTGGTAGATGTCTTCCCAGGCAGTGTCCACGGGCAGTTCGTTGGGAATGCGCTCACCCCAGTCACCGTCTTCCAGATTGTCTACGGTCTGGGCAGTTTCCTGGTAGGTGGGCTCTTGAACGTCGGGATTGGGCTTTTGCTCAATGTTATCGGCAAGGGGGTCTGCATTGTCGAAGTCGTCGCCTTCTTCCTGGCGCTCGAGCATGGGGTTGGACTCCAGGGCTTCCTGGATTTCCTGTTGCAGATCGAGGGTCGACAATTGGAGCAGGCGGATGGCCTGTTGCAGCTGAGGTGTCATTGTCAGCTGCTGGCCCATTCTCAGGACTAGCGATGGTTTCATGGCAGGGGCTTAACACCTTATTCGCCGGCGCACATGGCGCCATCCACTACAGGGCGCGTGAGCGCCAAACATAAGCAAATTATATGCCTGAAACCGGTGCGTTTGCCTAGGGGGCGGTCTAAATTAGTTTGCGGGTGGTGAACTGATCGAGAGCACCCCGTTGAATATTCGGGCAATAAAATGCTGGCGCATTTTTACTGCCCGGATGCCCTGGCTGCCCATGATGTGTCCGGGCTTACAGGCGGAACTCGTGACCCAGGTAAACTTCCCGCACCAACTTGTTGGCCAGAATCGTTTCAGCATCGCCTTCAGCGATCAATTGACCGTCATTGACGATATAGGCCGTTTCGCAGATATCGAGGGTTTCACGGACATTGTGGTCGGTGATCAGCACGCCAATGCCCTTGGCTTTGAGGTGGTAGATGATTTGTTTGATGTCGCCCACCGAGATCGGATCGACACCGGCAAAGGGTTCGTCGAGCAGGATGAACTTGGGTGCCGTGGCCAGTGCGCGGGCAATTTCTACCCGACGGCGCTCACCGCCCGACAGGCTCATGCCCAGGTTGTCGCGAATATGGTTGATATGGAATTCCTGCAGCAGGCTTTCCAGCTCCTTGCGACGACCGGTCTTGTCGAGCTCCTTGCGGGTTTCGAGGATTGCCATGATGTTGTCGGCCACCGACAGCTTGCGAAAGATCGAGGCTTCCTGTGGCAAGTAACCGATACCGGCGCGTGCGCGACCATGCATGGGCTCGTGGCTGACGTCCAGGTCATCGATCAGTACGCGACCCTGATCGGCGTGCACCAGGCCGACAATCATGTAGAAACAGGTGGTTTTGCCCGCGCCGTTGGGGCCGAGCAGGCCCACGATTTGCCCGCTGTCGATCGACAGGCTGACATCACGTACTACCTGACGGCTCTTGTAGCTTTTGGCCAGATGCTGGGCTTTCAGAGTTGCCATTACTGGGCCTTCTGCTGGTCGGTTTTCTTCTTGGGCTGGATCACCATGTCGATGCGCGGGCGAGGTGCGGTGACATTGGCGCCATTGGCGCGACCGGCACTGGCAATTTGTTTTACCGTGTCGTAGACGATTTTCTCGCCCTCGGTGGTATTGCCGTCGTTAATCACTTTGGCCTTGTCAATCAGTACGATGCGGTTTTGTGGTGCATGGTATTGAATGGTGACGGCATAAGCCTGTACCGGTTTGGGGTCAGTGGCTTTTTGCAGTTGCTCGAAGTAGGCCAGGTTGCCGACGGATGTCACCACGTCGATTTCGCCCGCAGCATTACGGGTGATGGTGACGGTGTTGCCGGTGATTTTCATCGAGCCCTGGGTGATGATGACATCGCCCTTGTAGGTGGCAATACCTTGCTTGTCATCCAGTTGTGCCTCGTTGGCCTGGATGCGAATAGGTTGTTCGGTGTCGTTCGGCAGAGCCCAGGCGCTCACGCTTCCCAGTGCTGCGCTCAGGCTGAGCAATAAAGGGAGGGTTTTAACGAGACTCATACTGTCCTCTTACGTTGGACAGCAGGTCCATCCTGCCGTCTTTCAAATATGCTTTCATGCCCTTGCCAGTGGTTACGCCGCCAGCGCCGTCGATTCTAACGTCTCGCTCGGTCTGCGCATATTCCTTCTGGGGGAATACAGTCATACGGGTACTGGTAATAATGGTGGTGCGGTTTTTTTCGTCAGTGCGCGCGATGCGCACCGAATCGATAAGCTCGACCTCGGTGCCATCCGGGTTGACTTCACCGCGCTCGCTCTGCACGTGCCACGGGTAGGCCGTGCCGCGGTAGAGCTGCATTTTCGGTTGGGTCATCTGAGTGACCTCGGAAGCCTTCAAATGTTCAAGCTTCTCGGACGTCATGTCGTACTGCAGCTTGCCGTCAGGTAAAAACTGACGGCTGTGTGCATTGGTGGCGTAGTAGTCGATAGCGTTTTCATCCACCGCCAGGGTAGGGGCATTGAGAAAACGTTCCGGCCTGATATTCCAGTAGCCAGCAGCTGCAAACAGCGAGGCAATCACTGTAAACAGCACTATTTGGCGAATCTTTTTGCTCAGCATAGAAAGCTCTATAGGTAGGCGGCGTGGGCTGCGTCCAGGCTGCCCTGGGCACGCAGAATCAGCTCGCAGAATTCACGGGCGGCACCTTCGCCACCCCGCGCCCGGGTTACCCCGTGGGCGTGCTCGCGGACAAAGTCCGCAGCGTTGGCCACGGCCATGCCCAGACCTACCCGGCGGATAACCGGCAGGTCGGGCAAGTCATCTCCCAGGTAAGCAACCTGTTCATAGCTTAGGTTGAGTTGGCCAAGAAGCTCGTCCAGTACGACCAATTTGTCTTCGCGGCCCTGGTACAGATACGGGATGCCCAGGTTTTGTGCGCGACGCTCGACCACCGGGGTTTTGCGGCCGCTGATAATTGCCGTTTGCACACCGGCGGCCATAAGCATCTTGATGCCCTGGCCGTCGAGGGTATTGAAGGTCTTGAATTCGCTGCCATCTTCGAGGAAATACAGGCGGCCGTCGGTCAATACGCCGTCAACGTCAAAAATGGCCAGCTTGATGCCCTTGCCGCGCTTGAGAAGTTCCTGGGTCATTACATTACTCCTGCGCGTAGCAGATCGTGCATGTTCAAGGCGCCAACCGGACGATCTTGCTTGTCGACCACCACCAGCGCGCTGATTTTGTGGTCTTCCATGATTTTAAGGGCTTCGGCTGCCAGCATGTCGGCGCGGGCGGTTTTGCCGTGCGGGGTCATGACCGCGTCGATGGTGGCGTTGCGGATGTCGATTTCGCGGTCCAGGGTGCGGCGCAAGTCGCCGTCAGTAAAGATTCCGGCCAGTCGACCGTCCTCTTCTATGACGACGGTCATGCCCAGGCCCTTGTGGGTCATTTCCATCAACGCTTCCTTGAGCAATGTACCGCGCACGACTTGCGGCAGTTCATCGCCAGAGTGCATGACGTTTTCCACTTTCAGCAATAGGCGTCGGCCCAGTGCTCCGCCGGGGTGGGAAAAGGCGAAATCTTCTGCAGTAAAACCGCGAGCTTCAAGCAGGGCAATAGCCAGTGCATCGCCCAGCACCAAGGTTGCCGTGGTGGACGAGGTCGGTGCCAGATTCAACGGGCAGGCTTCCTGGGCCACGCGGGCATCCAGGCTGACATCGGCGGCCTTGGCCAGCGGCGATTCGGGGTTGCCGGTCATGCTGATCAGCTTGATGCCCAGGCGCTTGATCAGTGGCAGCAGGGTGACGATTTCGGCGGTCGAGCCGGAGTTGGACAGTGCGAGGATAATGTCATCGCGGGTAATCATGCCCATGTCGCCGTGGCTGGCTTCTGCCGGGTGGACAAAAAAAGCCGTGGTGCCGGTGCTGGCCAGGGTTGCGGCAATTTTATTGCCGATGTGTCCTGACTTGCCCATGCCGACCACGACCACCCGGCCTTTACTGGCCAAAATCATCTCGCAAGCGCGTACGAAATCTGCGTCGATATGTGTCAGCAAGCCCTCTACGGCTTCCAGTTCGAGGCGGATGGTGCGTTGGGCGGATTGGATCAGGTCGCTGGATTGGCTCATGGTTGAAGTCGGGTAGCCTGAGAAAAGGCAACGATTATAGCGGTTATGTGGCGTTCCCTCACGCTTGATCGCTGTGCTTTATTGCATGTGCTTACAAAGTGCGCGTGTGTTTGCAGAAAAAACATCTTTATTTCACTGTACTGAGACTTAACCGGCACTCCTTCGGTCTTGGGCGGTCACTATGAGCAGTGGTATAGTTCGCCGCCAGTTCGGCCCGCCAGGGAACGCGTGCTTCTTCACAAGAAGTTTGGTGTCCGGGTGAGAGGCAGAGGCTGCATCGCAAGGAGTTTAGATGAGCGCCGATAACGCCTACGCGGTCGAGCTGAAGGGAGTGTCCTTCAAGCGCGGTACGCGCAGCATCTTCAATAATGTCGATATTCGCATCCCGCGTGGCAAGGTCACGGGGATCATGGGGCCGTCTGGCTGCGGCAAGACCACACTGTTGCGCCTGATGGGCATGCAACTGCGTCCCAACAGCGGCGAAGTGTGGGTCAACAATCAAAACCTGCCGGCCCTGTCGCGCAGTGATTTGTTTGATGCCCGCAAGCATATGGGCGTGTTGTTTCAGAGCGGTGCGCTGTTTACCGATCTGGACGTGTTCGAGAACGTTGCTTTCCCGTTGCGGGTGCATACCGAGCTGCCGGAAGAAATGATCCGTGACATCGTGCTGCTTAAATTGCAGGCGGTGGGCTTGCGCGGAGCTATCGACCTGATGCCCGACGAGTTGTCCGGCGGCATGAAACGCCGGGTGGCGCTGGCGCGGGCGATTGCCCTGGATCCGCAGATCCTGATGTATGACGAACCCTTCGTGGGGCAGGATCCCATTGCAATGGGCGTGCTGGTACGCCTGATTCGTTTGCTCAATGATGCGCTGGGCATTACCAGTATCGTGGTTTCTCACGATCTGGCTGAAACTGCGAGCATTGCCGACTATCTATATGTAGTCGGCGATGGCCAGGTGCTGGGGCAGGGCACGCCCGAAGAATTGATGAACGCCGATAACCCGCGCATTCGCCAGTTCATGACCGGCGACCCGGATGGCCCGGTTCCGTTCCACTTTCCGGCGTCGGACTACCGAACCGATCTACTGGGGAAGCGCTGATGCGCAAGATGTCATTAATGAGCCGTATCGGTCTGTTCGGCCGGGCCGGGATCGACACCGTTGCGGTACTGGGGCGTTCGGCAGTGTTCCTGTTTCATGCACTGCTGGGGCGTGGCGGTATCGGGGGCGGGTTTGGTTTGCTGGTCAGGCAGCTGCATTCGGTTGGCGTCATGTCGCTGGTCATTATCGTGGTGTCCGGCATATTTATCGGCATGGTACTGGCACTGCAAGGCTTCAGTATCCTGTCCAGCTATGGTTCGGAGCAGGCAGTGGGGCAGATGGTGGCCCTGACCCTGTTGCGCGAACTGGGTCCCGTGGTTACCGCCTTGCTGTTCGCCGGGCGCGCAGGGTCGGCGCTGACGGCTGAAATCGGCAACATGAAATCGACCGAGCAGTTGTCCAGCCTGGAAATGATCGGTGTTGATCCGCTCAAGTACATCATTGCGCCGCGGTTGTGGGCCGGGTTTATTTCCCTGCCTGTGCTGGCGATGATTTTCAGCGTGGTCGGGATCTGGGGTGGTTCGTGGGTTGCCGTGGACTGGCTCGGTGTCTACGACGGCTCCTACTGGGCCAACATGCAAAACAGCGTAACCTTCAGTGGTGACGTAATTAACGGGATCATCAAAAGCATCGTGTTTGCCTTTGTGGTGACCTGGATTGCCGTGTTTCAAGGTTATGACTGTGAGCCCACCTCAGAGGGGATCAGCCGTGCCACTACCAAGACCGTGGTGTATGCCTCACTGGCAGTCCTCGGGCTGGACTTTATATTGACCGCCTTGATGTTTGGAGATTTCTGATGCAAAACCGCACCATGGAAATCGGTGTCGGCCTGTTCCTGCTGGCTGGCATCCTGGCTTTGCTGTTGCTTGCCTTGCGGGTCAGCGGGCTGTCCCCGACGGCGAGCACTGACACCTACAAGCTCTATGCCAATTTCGACAATATTGCCGGGCTGACCGTGCGCGCCAAAGTCACCATGGCTGGCGTGACCATCGGCAAGGTGACAGCAATCGACCTGGACCGTGACAACTACATGGCCCGCGTCACATTGCAGCTCGAAAAAGCGGTGGATAACCTGCCTGTGGATTCGACAGCGTCTATCCTCACAGCAGGCCTGCTGGGCGAGAAATACATCGGCATCAGCGTGGGTGGCGAAGACGCGACCCTCAAGGACGGCGGCACCATTCACGACACGCAGTCGTCGCTGGTTCTTGAAGACCTGATCGGTAAATTCCTGCTCAATACCGTTAGCAAAGACGCCAAATAAGGAGCTTCCAGATGATTTCTCTCTTGCGCCGTGGCCTGCTGGTAATACTGGCCGCAGCCCTTCCTCTGGTGGCGAACGCCGCGCCGGGGCAGTCGGCCCATGACATCGTTTCAGATACCACGACAAGGTTGCTGGCCGACCTGGCTGCCAACAAGGAGCAATACAAACAAAGCCCAAGCAAGTTCTATGATGCCCTGAACGAAATCGTCGGCCCTGCAGTAGATGTTGATGGCATCTCCAAAAGCATCATGACGGTCAAGTACTCGCGCAATGCAACGCCTGCCCAGATGCAGCGCTTTCAAGAGAACTTCAAGCGCAGCCTGATGCAGTTCTACGGCAATGCCTTGCTTGAGTTCAAGAATCAGGGCATCACCGTTGGCCCGGCCAAGGACGAAAGCGGCGATCGCACCAGTGTCGACATGACCGTCAAGGGTGACAACGGCGCCATTTATCCATTGTCCTATACCCTTAACAAGGTCAATGGCGAGTGGAAAGTGCGTAACGTGATCATCAATGGCATCAATATCGGCAAGCTGTTCCGCGATCAGTTCGCCGATGCCATGCAGCGCAACGGCAACAACCTGGATAAAACCATCGACAACTGGGCGGGTGAAGTGGCCAAGGCCAAGCAGACCACTGATGCGGCATCGCCCAAGGCAGCCGGGCAATGAGTGAAGCGGCCATAACCCTGGCCGGCGAGAGCGAGCTACGCCTTAGTGGCGTGCTCGATTATCAGACTGGCCCCCGTTTGCGCACAGAAGGTCAGGCCCTGATCAAAAAAGCCCTGGCCAAAGAGCTGGTGGTTGACTGCTCGGGCGTTACCAAATCGAGCAGCGTCGGTTTGTCGCTGCTGCTGTGTTATATCCGTGATGCCCAGGCCCTGAACAAGCCATTGAGCATTCGTGCCATGCCCGAAGACATGCGCGAAATCGCCCAGGTTTCGGGTGTGACCGAGCTGCTGGCACATCATTAATCGCCACATATAAATAAGCCCCCCTGTCAGAGTCCTGTTATGCGGGGTTCGCAGGCGCGGGGCTTTTTTGTATGATGGCCGACCCGTGCGCGTTAGGCGCCGATTGAGGTTGAGCATGCAGGCCGTAGAAGTGAAGAGCTTTCTTGAAGGAAAGCTGCCAGGAACCCAGGTAGAAGTTGAGGGCGAAGGCTGCAACTTTCAGTTGAACGTGATCAGTGACGAACTGGTGGCCCTGAGCCCGGTCAAACGTCAACAAAGCATCTATGCCCATTTGAACCCGTGGATCGCTGATGGCAGCATCCATGCGGTCACTATGAAATTCTTCAGCAGCGCGGCCTGGGCCGAGCGCACCTGAGCCCCCTGAGCCCATTGGCGTCGAGATTGTTATGGATAAATTGATTATTACCGGCGGTGCCCGCCTTGATGGCGAGATCCGCATTTCCGGGGCGAAGAACTCTGCCCTGCCGATCCTGGCAGCGACCCTGCTGTGCAATGGCCCGGTCACTGTAGCCAACCTGCCGCATTTGCATGACATCACCACCATGATCGAGCTGTTCGGTCGCATGGGCATTGAGCCGGTGATCGATGAAAAGCTCAGTGTCGAAATCAACCCGAACACCATCAAAACCCTGGTCGCGCCGTATGAGCTGGTGAAAACCATGCGCGCATCGATCCTGGTACTGGGGCCGATGGTTGCACGTTTCGGTTACGCTGAAGTTGCCTTGCCGGGCGGCTGCGCCATTGGCTCGCGTCCGGTTGACCTGCACATCCGCGGCCTTGAAGCCATGGGCGCAGTGATCGACGTTGAAGGTGGCTACATCAAGGCCAAGGCGCCTGAAGGCGGCTTGCGCGGTGCCAGCTTCTTCTTTGATACCGTCAGCGTGACCGGTACCGAGAACATCATGATGGCCGCAGCACTGGCCAACGGCCGCAGCGTATTGCAGAACTCTGCACGCGAGCCTGAAGTCGTCGACCTGGCCAACTTCCTGAACGCCATGGGCGCCAAGGTAAGCGGTGCTGGTACTGACACCATCACCATTGATGGCGTCAAAGAGCTGCATTCGGCGACTTACCGCGTCATGCCGGACCGTATTGAAACCGGTACTTACCTGGTAGCCGCTGCCGTCACCGGTGGCCGCGTGAAGGTCAAGGACACTGATCCGACCATCCTTGAAGCCGTCCTTGAGAAGCTCAAGGAAGCAGGCGCCGAGGTCACCACCGGTGAAGACTGGATCGAGCTGAACATGCACGGCAAACGCCCTAAAGCGGTGAACGTGCGTACTGCTCCGTACCCGGCGTTTCCGACCGACATGCAGGCGCAGTTCATCTCGCTCAACGCCATTGCCGAAGGCACGGGTGCAGTGATCGAGACGATCTTCGAAAACCGCTTCATGCACGTGTATGAACTGCACCGCATGGGCGCCAAGATCCAGGTTGAAGGCAACACTGCCATCGTGACCGGCACTGAAACCCTCAAGGGCGCGCCAGTAATGGCCACCGACCTGCGTGCTTCTGCCAGCCTGGTGATTTCGGCGCTGGTGGCGGAAGGCGATACCCTGATCGATCGCATCTACCACATAGACCGTGGTTACGAGTGCATCGAAGAAAAACTGCAAATGCTGGGCGCTAAAATCCGCCGCGTTCCGGGCTAGTTTTTGCTGTTTGGCATCATGGGCACAGGGATAGTGTCCAGCTGCCAGGTGACGTAACGGCCTGCAAGCGTTACCTTACCTGGCCTCGAATCGTTCAAGTCGAGCCTGATATCAGGCTCGATGCTTGTCCGGCGCCGATTGCGCACGGGCAAAAGTACCCTGATAAGGACTTACGTTTCCCATGTTGACCATTGCACTGTCCAAGGGCCGTATCCTTGACGACACCCTGCCGCTTCTGGCCGAAGCAGGCATTGTGCCGACCGAGAATCCGGACAAAAGCCGCAAGCTGATCATCCCGACCTCACAGCCTGACGTCCGCCTGCTGATCGTCCGTGCCACCGACGTGCCGACTTACGTTGAGCATGGTGCCGCCGACCTCGGTGTGGCCGGTAAAGACGTGCTGATGGAGTATGGTGGCCAGGGCCTGTACGAGCCGCTGGACCTGCAGATTGCCCAGTGCAAGCTGATGACCGCCGGTGCCATTGGTGTCGCTGAACCCAAGGGCCGCCTGCGCGTTGCGACCAAGTTCGTCAACGTCGCCAAGCGTTACTACGCCGAACAGGGCCGTCAGGTCGACATCATCAAGCTGTATGGCTCGATGGAGCTGGCCCCCCTGATTGGTCTGGCCGACAAGATCATTGACGTGGTCGATACCGGCAACACCTTGCGTGCCAATGGCCTGGAACCCCAGGAATTCATTGCCGCCATCAGCTCCCGCCTGGTGGTTAACAAGGCTTCGATGAAAATGCAGCACGCCCGTATTCAAGCCCTGATCGATACCCTGCGCAAAGCAGTGGAATCTCGACACCGCGGCTGACTCACCTGCGCGGCTTCAGGTCGCGCCCATCTATCCGCGTAATAGCCAGAAATCTCAGGTACCCACGCGGATGGCTTGGTAGTCTTGTGGTGCCTGAGCTGCGCAAAACCCTTATTCCAAGCATTCGCCCATTACCGAGGCCCTCGCTATGACCGCTCCCACTGCAATTCGCCGACTCAACGCTGCTGACCCGGACTTCGCGCAGCATCTGGATCATCTGCTGAGCTGGGAAAGTGTGTCTGACGACTCGGTCAACCAGCGTGTGCTCGACATCATCAAGGCTGTGCGTGAGCGGGGCGACGCTGCCCTGGTTGAGTTCACCCAGCGCTTTGACGGGCTTGAAGTGGCCTCGATGGCTGACCTGATCCTGCCGCGCGAGCGCCTGGAACTGGCCCTGACCCGCATCACTGCGCCACAACGTGAAGCACTGGAAACGGCCGCACAGCGCGTGCGCAGCTACCACGAGAAACAGAAACAGGACTCCTGGAGCTACACCGAAGCCGATGGCACGGTGCTGGGCCAGAAAGTCACGCCGCTGGATCGTGCCGGTCTGTACGTACCGGGTGGCAAAGCGTCGTACCCTTCGTCGGTGCTGATGAACGCGATTCCGGCCAAGGTTGCCGGCGTGACCGAAGTGGTGATGGTCGTGCCGACCCCGCGTGGCGAAATCAATGAACTGGTGCTGGCTGCCGCCTGCATTGCGGGCGTTGACCGGGTGTTCACCATTGGTGGCGCACAAGCGGTTGCGGCATTGGCTTATGGCACCGAAAGCGTACCCAAAGTCGACAAGGTGGTAGGCCCGGGCAATATCTACGTCGCGACCGCCAAGCGTCATGTATTTGGCCAGGTAGGCATCGACATGATTGCCGGCCCTTCGGAGATCCTCGTCGTGTGCGACGGCCAGACCGACCCGGACTGGATTGCCATGGATTTGTTCTCCCAGGCCGAGCACGATGAAGACGCGCAAGCGATTCTGGTTAGCCCCGATGCCGAGTTCCTCGACAAGGTGGCGGCCAGCATCGCCAAACTGCTGCCGACCATGGAACGGGCCGAAATCATCGAAACCTCGATCAATGGTCGTGGTGCGCTGATTCTGGTGAACGACATGCAGCAGGCTATCGACGTGGCCAACCGCATTGCTCCGGAACACCTGGAGCTATCGGTGGCAGACCCGCAAGCCTGGTTGCCGCAGATCCGCCACGCCGGTGCGATCTTTATGGGTCGTCACACCTCAGAGGCGCTGGGCGACTACTGCGCAGGGCCTAATCACGTACTGCCGACTTCCGGTACGGCGCGTTTTTCGTCACCGCTTGGCGTTTATGATTTCCAGAAGCGCTCCTCGATTATCTTCTGCTCCGAGCAGGGTGCTTCCGACCTGGGCAAAACCGCTTCGATTCTCGCTCGCGGCGAATCGCTGACCGGTCACGCCCGCAGTGCTGAATACCGCATCCTCGCCGACAAACAGGGGTAACAAGTATGAGCAAGTTCTGGAGCCCATTCGTTAAAGCCCTGGTGCCTTATGTGCCGGGTGAGCAACCGAAGCTGACCAAACTGGTCAAGCTCAACACCAACGAAAACCCCTATGGGCCTTCGCCTAAAGCGCTGGCAGCGATGCAGGCCGAAATCAATGACAACCTGCGTTTATACCCCGACCCGAACAGCGACCTGCTTAAGCAGGCGGTGGCCGAGTATTACGGTGTGCAGACCAATCAGGTGTTTTTGGGCAACGGCTCGGACGAAGTGCTGGCCCATGTTTTCAATGGCCTGTTCCAGCACGACAAACCGCTGCTGTTTCCGGATATAAGTTACAGTTTTTATCCGGTTTACTGCGGGCTGTATGGCATCGAATTTGACGCCATAGCACTGGATGAGCAGTTCCAGATCCAGCCTGCGGACTACACCCGGGCCAATGGCGGGATCATCTTCCCCAACCCCAATGCACCGACCGGTTGCCTGCTGGCGCTGGAGGCCATCGAACAGATCCTCAAGGCCAACCCTGATTCGGTGGTCGTGGTGGATGAAGCGTATATCGACTTTGGCGGCGAAACGGCCATCAGCCTGGTGGACCGTTATCCGAACCTGCTGGTCACCCAGACCCTGTCCAAGTCGCGCTCCCTGGCCGGTTTGCGTGTCGGCCTGGCGGTGGGCCATCCGGATCTGATCGAAGCGCTGGAGCGAATCAAGAACAGCTTCAACTCCTATCCGCTTGATCGTATCGCCATTGTTGGCGCAGCGGCAGCGTTTGCCGACCGCGAATATTTCGAACAGACCTGCCAGTGGGTGATCGACAGTCGCGAGCAAGTGGTCGCGCAGTTGCAGGCGCTGGGCTTTGAAGTGCTGCCATCGGCCGCGAACTTTATCTTCGCCCGTCACCCGGAACACGATGCGGCGGCGTTGGCGGCCAAGTTGCGTGATCAGGGGGTGATCGTGCGTCACTTCAAGCAACTGCGCATTGCCCAGTTCCTGCGCATCAGCATCGGCACGCCGGAGCAGAATGCGGCGTTGATTGAAGGGTTGTCAGACTTGTAACCGCTGCCCTCTCCCGGAGGGAGAGGGGACTAAAGCAAGAGCAGTATTCGCGCAGCACCACAAATCGGCCCCCTCTCCCTTTAGGAGAGGGCTGGGGTGAGGGTTTTCAGTCGTTCTGCGGCGGCTGCTCTTGCGGCGGTCGCAGGCCCACTGCGGCGGTGAGCTTGAGCTCTTTGCCGTTGCGCATGACCTGTATGGTGATTTTGTCCGAAGGTTTGATCCGCGCCACCTGATTCATCGAACGACGGCCATCGCTGGCGGGTTCGCCATCAATGCTCAGAATCACGTCTCCCAGTTGCAAACCGGCTTTTTGCGCCGGGCCATCACGGAATATCCCCGCCACAACAATTCCCGGACGACCACTGAGGCCAAACGACTCGGCCAGCTCCTGGGTCAACGGCTGCACTTCAATGCCCAGCCAGCCGCGAATCACCTGGCCGTGCTCGATGATCGACTTCATGACTTCCATGGCCAGATTGATCGGGATCGCAAAACCGATGCCCTGTGAGCCGCCGGACTTGGAGAAAATCGCGGTGTTGATGCCGGTCAGGTTACCGTTGGCATCCACCAGCGCGCCGCCCGAGTTACCCGGGTTGATCGCGGCATCCGTCTGGATAAAGTCTTCGTAGTTGTTCAGGCCCAACTGGTTGCGCCCGGTGGCACTGATAATGCCCATGGTGGTGGTCTGGCCAACGCCAAACGGGTTGCCGATCGCCAGGGCGATATCACCGATGCGCAGGGTGTCCGAGCGGCCGATGGTAATTGCAGGCAGGTTTTTCAGGTCGATCTTCAGTACTGCCAGGTCCGTTTCCGGGTCGCTACCAATAACCCGTGCATGTGTTTCGCGGCCGTCCTTGAGTGCCACCACAATCTGGTCGGCACCTGCGACTACATGGTTATTGGTCAGTAAATAGCCCTCGGGGCTCATCAGCACTGCCGAACCCAGGCTGGACTCCATACGACGCTGTTTAGGCTCGTTGTTGCCGAAAAAGTGACGGAACTGCGGGTCTTCAAACAATGGGCGGGCGTTTTTGTTCACCACCTTGGTGGTGTACAAGTTGGCCACGGCAGGCGCGGCGCGCACCACTGCATCGGCGTAGGTCACGGGACCCTGCTGCATGTAACTGGTTTGCGGGGCTTGTTGCAGATTAACGTCCAGGCTCGGCAGCCCAACCCATTGCGGGTAACGCTGAATAATCAGCAAAGCGATAAGCACGCCAGCCAGCAACGGCCAGCCAAAGAAACGCAAAGCCTTAAACATTGAACTCAGTCCTGAAGGTTGCAGAGCCATTCTGACGGCCCATAATGACGCCATTATACGAGGGCCGCCCGGCTCTGAACGCTATATTTAGGAGTCTTTTATGGCTGTCTCCCTGAGCACGCTGGTAGAAGAGGCAAATCGTTACCTCAACTGTGCCGCCATCGGCGATTACTGCCCCAATGGCTTGCAAGTCGAAGGCCGCCCGCAGGTGATGCGTATAGTCAGTGGCGTGACCGCCAGCCAGGCATTGCTGGATGCCGCAGTCGAGGCCCAGGCTGATCTGGTGCTGGTGCATCACGGCTACTTCTGGAAAGGCGAAGACCCGTGCGTTACCGGTATGAAGCAGCGCCGCCTGAAAACCCTGCTCAAGCACGATATCAGCCTGCTGGCCTACCACTTGCCGCTGGATCTGCATCCAGAAGTGGGCAACAACGTGCAATTGGCCCGGCAGCTGGATATCACCGTCGAAGGTCCGCTGGAACCGGGCAATTCGAAAGTGGTGGGGCTGGTGGGTTCCTTGGCCGAGCCTGTAACGGCCCGCGATTTTGCCCGCCGTGTGCAAGAAGCGCTGGGCCGTGAGCCGTTGCTGATTGAAGGCAGCGAAATGATCCGTCGCGTGGGCTGGTGTACCGGTGGCGGGCAGGGCTTTATCGATCAGGCGGTACAGGCGGGGGTTGATCTGTACCTGAGTGGCGAAGCGTCAGAGCAGACTTTCCATAGTGCCAGGGAAAACGACATCAGCTTTATTGCCGCAGGCCATCACGCCACCGAACGTTATGGCGTGCAAGCCCTGGGGGATTACCTGGCGCGGCGCTTCGCCCTGGAACACCTGTTTATCGATTGCCCGAATCCGATCTGAGCATTGGAGTTGAACCCTGTGGGAGCGGGCTTGCTCGCGATCGAATCAACGCGTTCTTGCTGTATAACCGCATTGCCTGCATCGCGAGCAAGCCCGCTCCCACATGGAGTAATCGCCCAAACTCCGAGGTCTATTCTTAGACCGTTTCGATCTAGTTGGCGCCATCTATAGAAGAGGGTGCTGTGCTAGCATTCGCCCCTCGAACACGGCCCGCAGGCCGTTCATAAGATAGCTTTCGTGAGTAGCCATGGTCGACAAACTGACGCACCTGAAACAGCTGGAGGCGGAAAGCATCCACATCATCCGCGAGGTGGCCGCCGAGTTCGATAACCCGGTGATGCTGTACTCGATCGGTAAAGATTCCGCCGTGATGCTGCACCTTGCTCGCAAGGCGTTTTTCCCTGGCAAGCTGCCGTTTCCGGTGATGCATGTCGACACCCAGTGGAAATTCCAGGAGATGTACAGCTTTCGCGACAAGATGGTCGCCGAGCTGGGCCTGGACCTGATCACTCACGTCAACCCGGACGGCGTGGCACAAGGGATTAACCCTTTCACCCACGGCAGCGCCAAGCATACCGATATCATGAAGACCGAGGGCCTGAAGCAGGCTCTGGACAAATACGGTTTTGATGCCGCCTTTGGTGGTGCGCGTCGCGATGAAGAAAAATCCCGTGCCAAAGAGCGCGTGTATTCCTTCCGTGACAGCAAGCACCGCTGGGACCCGAAAAATCAGCGGCCCGAGTTGTGGAACGTCTACAACGGCAACGTCAACAAGGGCGAATCGATTCGCGTGTTCCCGTTGTCGAACTGGACCGAGCTGGATATCTGGCAGTACATCTACCTCGAAGGCATCCCGATTGTGCCGCTGTACTTCGCCGCAGAACGCGAAGTGATCGAGAAGAACGGCACGCTGATCATGATCGACGACGAGCGCATCCTTGAGCACCTGTCTGACGAAGACAAGGCGCGTATCGTCAAGAAAAAGGTCCGTTTCCGGACGCTTGGCTGCTACCCGCTGACCGGCGCGGTGGAGTCCGAGGCTGAAACCCTGACCGACATCATCCAGGAAATGCTCCTGACGCGAACTTCCGAGCGCCAGGGCCGAGTCATCGACCACGATGGCGCAGGCTCGATGGAAGATAAAAAACGTCAAGGTTATTTCTAAGGGGTTGTCATGTCGCACGTATCTGATTTGATCAGCGAGGACATCCTCGCCTACCTGGGCCAGCACGAACGCAAAGAAATGCTGCGTTTCCTGACCTGTGGCAACGTCGACGACGGCAAGAGCACCCTGATCGGGCGCTTGCTGCACGACTCCAAGATGATCTACGAAGACCATCTGGAAGCCATTACCCGCGACTCGAAAAAAAGCGGTACCACAGGCGACGATATCGACCTGGCGCTGCTGGTAGACGGCCTGCAAGCTGAGCGCGAGCAGGGTATTACCATCGACGTGGCTTATCGTTATTTCTCCACCGCCAAGCGCAAATTCATCATTGCCGACACCCCTGGCCATGAGCAGTACACCCGCAACATGGCCACCGGTGCATCGACCTGTGACCTGGCGATCATTCTGGTGGATGCCCGTTACGGCGTGCAGACCCAGACCCGTCGCCACAGCTTTATTGCTTCGTTGCTGGGCATCAAGCATATCGTCGTGGCCATCAACAAGATGGACCTCAAGGGTTTCGACGAGGGTGTGTTCGAGTCGATCAAGGCCGACTACCTGAAGTTCGCCGAAGGCTTGAAGATGAAGCCTACCAGCCTGCACTTTGTGCCGATGTCCGCCCTTAAAGGCGACAACGTGGTGAACAAGTCCGAGCGCTCGCCGTGGTACACCGGCCAGTCGCTGATGGAAATCCTCGAAACCGTGGAAGTGGCGGCCGACCGCAACCTCACCGACCTGCGCTTCCCGGTGCAGTACGTGAACCGTCCGAACCTGAACTTCCGTGGTTTTGCCGGTACCCTGGCCAGCGGCATCGTGCACAAGGGCGATGAAATCGTCGTATTGCCGTCGGGCAAGAGCAGCCGGGTCAAATCCATCGTTACCTTTGAAGGTGAGCTGGAACACGCAGGCCCGGGCCAGGCAGTTACGCTGACCATGGAAGACGAGATCGACATCTCCCGTGGCGACCTGTTGGTGCATGCCGACAATGTGCCGCTGGTGACTGACAACTTCGAAGCCATGCTGGTGTGGATGGCTGAAGAGCCGATGCTGCCGGGCAAGAAGTACGACATCAAGCGCGCCACCAGCTATGTACCGGGTTCGATTGCCAGCATCATCAACAAGGTCGATGTGAACACCCTGGAAGAGGGCCCGGCCAGCGCCTTGCAACTGAACGAGATCGGCAAGGTCAAGATCAGCCTCGATGCACCGATCGCCCTGGACGGCTACGCCAGCAACCGCACCACCGGTTCGTTTATCATCATCGACCGTTTGACCAATGGCACTGTCGGTGCCGGGATGATCGTTGCGCAGCCGTTGAGTCATGGCAGCGCGACCCATCATGGCAAGCTGGCGCATGTGGCGGTTGAAGAGCGTGCCCAGCGCTTTGGCCAGCAGCCAGCCACAGTGCTGTTCAGCGGCCTGTCCGGCGCCGGCAAGAGCACCCTGGCCTATGCAGTTGAGCGCAAGCTGTTCGACATGGGCCGTGCGGTGTTTGTACTCGATGGTCAGAACCTGCGCCATGACCTGAACAAGGGGCTGCCACAGGATCGTGCCGGTCGTACGGAAAACTGGCGTCGTGCCGCTCACGTGGCGCGTCAGTTTAACGAAGCGGGCTTGCTGACATTGGCCGCGTTCGTGGCACCGGATGCCGAAGGCCGTGAACAGGCGAAGGCGCTGATCGGCAGCGACCGTCTGCTTACCGTGTATGTGCAGGCATCCCCGGCCGTATGCGCCGAGCGAGACCCGCAAGGTTTGTATGCGGCGGGTGGCGACAATATTCCGGGTGAGTCCTTCCCGTATGACGTGCCGTTGAATGCCGACCTGGTGGTCGACACGCAAACGCTGTCACTGGAAGAAAGCGTCAAGCAGGTGCTGGACCTGTTGCGTCAACGCGGCGCAATTTAAGCCGCACTAAAAAGCCCGCCACCGAGTGATCGGTGGCGGGCTTTTTGTTGGGCGCTGTATTTTCCCCCAGCCCTCTCCCGAGGGAGAGGGAGCTGATTTGTGGTGTTGTACAGGTCTGCTTTTGCCTTTAGTCCCCTCTCCCTTTGGGAGAGGGTTAGGGTGAGGGGCTTTTGATCTTCTTCACTGTGCCGGATAGTCCCGATGCAACTGCTCCAGCAAGCGGTCCTTCTCTTCCCAGAGCTGGTTGATCCAGCCCTGGAACGCCAGGCGGTACTCCGGGTCCTGGTCGTAGTTCTTGCCCAGGAATTCATCGGGTATTTGCAGCTCTTCAAACACCACGACCACGTCCTTCACATTGCCGCACAACAAGTCCCAGTATCCCGGACGCCCGCCCGGGTAGTGGATGGTCACGTTGACGATTGATTTCAGCTGTTCGCCCATCGCGTCCAGGACGAAGGCGATACCGCCGGCCTTGGGCTTGAGCAGGTAGCGAAACGGTGAGTTCTGCTGCCCATGCTTGGCTTCGGTAAAGCGTGTGCCTTCGACGAAGTTGAAGATGCCCACCGACTGGTTCTTGAATTTGGCGCAGGTCTTGCGCGTGGTTGCCAGATCAGCACCTTTCTTTTCCGGATGTTTGGCCAGGTACGCCTTCGAATAGCGTTTCATAAACGGAAAGCCCAGTGCCCACCACGCCAGGCCAATCACCGGAACCCAGATCAGTTCCTGTTTAAGGAAGAACTTCAGCGGACGGATGCGTTTGTTAAGCACATATTGAAGCACCATGATGTCAACCCAGCTCTGGTGGTTGCTGGTCACCAGATACGAGTGCTCATAGTCCAGCCCTTCAAGGCCTTTGATATGCCAGCGGGTCTTGCGTATCAGGTCCATCCAGCGGTTGTTGTTGCCGACCCAGGCTTCGTGGATTCGGCGCATCAATTCGTCGGTCAGCCGTTGCGCCGCCGGGAACGGCAGGCACAGCTTGAAAATCGCGACGATAAACAACGGCGTGCAACACAGGATGGTGTTGATCGCCAGCAGCAGTGAAGCGATGACGCCGCGTATCGGCGCAGGCAGAAAGTCCAGCATTTACACATCCATAGGTCGGTTGGCGGCTTGAATCGCCGTAAGGGCGATGGTGTAGACGATATCGTCCACTTGTGCGCCGCGAGGCAGATCGTTTACCGGTTTGCGCAGGCCTTGCAGCATAGGCCCCAGGCTGACGCAGTCAGCGCTGCGCTGTACGGCTTTGTGCGTGGTGTTGCCGGTATTGAGGTCGGGGAACACAAATACCGTGGCCCGGCCCGCCACCTGGCTGTTGGGCGCCAGTTGCCTGGCCACCACTTCGTTGGCTGCTGCGTCGTATTGCAACGGGCCGTCGATCAGCAGCGCATGTTGCGCTTCGTGCGCCAGAAGGGTGGCTTCGCGGACTTTTTCGACTTCTTCACCGCTGGCCGATTCGCCGCTGGAGTAGCTGATCATGGCCACCCGTGGCGTGATGCCGAAGGCAGCGGCAGAGTCGGCACTTTGCAGGGCGATCTCAGCCAGTTCAGTGGCGCTCGGGTGCGGGTTCATGACGCAGTCGCCATACACCAGCACCTGCTCGGGGAACAACATAAAGAACACCGATGACACCAGCGTACAGCCCGGCGCGGTTTTGATCAGTTGCAGGGCAGGGCGGATGGTGTTGGCGGTGGAGTGGATCACCCCTGAAACCAGACCGTCGACCTCATCCAGAGCCAGCATCATGGTGCCAATCACTACCGGGTCTTCCAGTTGCTGCTCGGCCATCGGCGCGTTGATGCTTTTGGTTTTGCGCAGGGCCACCATCGGTTCGACGTACCGGCCGCGGATCAGGTCCGGGTCAAGAATCTCCAGTCCCTCGGGCAGTTCAAAACCGTGGGCCTTGGCCACTGCCTGGACTTCTTCGGGCTTGGCCAGCAATACACAACGGGCGATACCGCGTGCCTGGCAAATGGCCGCAGCCTGTACGGTCAGGGGTTCGCTGCCTTCGGGCAGGACAATGCGCTTGTTGGCCTGCTGGGCACGCTGGATCAACTGATAGCGAAAAACTGCAGGGGTGAGGCGCATTTCGCGGGGTGTACCGCAGCGCTGGTGCAGCCAGTGGGCATCGAGGTGGCTGGCGACGAAATCAGTGATGATTTCCGCGCGCTCGCGGTCATCGATGGGAATTTCCTTGTTCAGGCCGTTGAGACGGTTGGCGGTGTCGTACGAGCCGGTACTCACCGACAGCACCGGCAGCCCGGCCTGCAGGGCGCCACGGCAGAGTTCCATCAGGCGTGGGTCGGGCTGGGTGTCGCTGGTCAGCAGCAGGCCGGCCAGCGGGACGCCGTTCATGGCAGCGAGGCTCACGGCCAGGATAATGTCGTCGCGATCTCCCGGGGTAACCACCAGCACGCCCGGTTTGAGCAGTTGCAGGGTGTTGAGCACCGTGCGTGCGCAGAGGATGATTTTCGACATGCGACGGGTTTCATAGTCCCCGGCATTGAGCACCTGGGCTCCCAGCAATTCGGCCACATCGCGGGTGCGTGGAGCATTCAGCTCGGGCTGAAAGGGAATGCAGCCCAGTAACTTGAAGTCACCACTGCGCAGCAGCGGCGAATGCTCTTTGAGGCGTGCCGCAAAAGCGTCCATGCTTTCGTCGGTGCGCACCTTGTTGAGGATCACGCCCAGCACTTTCGGGTCTTTTGGCCCGCCAAACAGCTGGGCCTGCAACTCCACCCGACCCGACAGCTCGGTCAGCACTTCGTTTTCCGGGGCCGAGACCAGGATCACTTCAGCATCCAGGCTCTTGGCCAGGTGCAGGTTGACCCGTGCCGCGTAGCTGGCCGTGCGGGTGGGCACCATGCCTTCGACAATCAGCACGTCCTTGCCGATGGCCGCTTGTTGATAGAGGTTGATGATTTCTTCGAGCAACTCATCGAGCTGGCCGTCACCCAGCATGCGCTCGACATGGGCCAGGCCCAGTGGGGTAGGCGGCTTGAGGCCGTGGGTGCGGGCCACCAGTTCAGTGGAGCGCTCCGGCCCCAAATCCCCCGGGTGCGGCTGGGCAATGGGCTTGAAAAACCCGACTTTAAGCCCGGCGCGCTCAAGAGTGCGAACCAGGCCCAGGCTAATGGATGTCAGACCCACACCAAAATCGGTGGGCGCGATAAAGAAAGTTTGCATGCGAGCTTCCTGACGTGGCAGTGCAAGGGCAACACCCTTTAAACGGGGCTTGTGCCTGAATCAATTGCCAAGATTAGCGCTATCCGCCTCTTGAGCACACCAGCCACAGGCAAAGGGCTGGCCTATTTTGGCCTGGCGTTGCCCGGGATCAAGCACCCACGGCCGGGATTGCCAGGGCGGTTGATGGCGCTGGTGCTGTGTGTGGCCACAGGAGAGCACGGCAACCCAGTGCTGCTCCTCATCCTGACGCCAGCCAATGATCGTTGAAGTTTTCAAAATTATCCGTTGGTCTTGGTTGTGTTCGCTTTCGGGCGATTGCTTGGTTAAACTTGCGAACTCATTATTTTTTGCAAAAGGTCTCGCCCCATGACGATCGCCGCTAACAAGGCTGTCTCCATCGACTATACCCTGACCAACGACGCTGGTGAGGTCATCGACAGCTCCGCCGGCGGCGCGCCGCTGGTTTACCTGCAAGGCGCTGGCAACATCATCCCGGGTCTGGAAAAGGCTCTGGTTGGCAAGGCCGTCGGTGACGAGCTGGACGTTACCGTTGAGCCGGAAGACGCGTACGGCGAGTACTCCGCCGAACTGGTCAGCACCTTGAGCAGCAGCATGTTCGAAGGCGTTGACCAACTGGAAGTTGGCATGCAGTTCCACGCTTCGGCGCCGGACGGCCAAATGCAGATCGTGACCATCCGTGACCTGGACGGCGACGACGTGACTGTAGACGGTAACCACCCACTGGCTGGTCAGCGTCTGAACTTCAAGGTCAAGGTTGTGGCCATCCGTGACGCGAGCGAAGAAGAAATCGCTCACGGCCACGTACACGGTGAAGGCGGTCATCAGCACTGACAAGTGCTGCTACGCTCACATGAGAGCTAGCCAGGAAAGGCGCCTACGGGCGCCTTTTTGCATCCTGGATTATGAGGGCAATCGGCAGGCTGAACGATTGTTTGAATGTGGATACGGGAATTTTTGGAGTCCGTCATGAGTGCATTTCACGAACTTACCCTGGACGCGCTGGATGGCAAGCCGCTGCCGCTGGAGACTTTTAAAGGCAAAGTGGTGCTGGTAGTGAATGTCGCCTCCAAGTGCGGTTTGACCCCTCAGTACGCAGCCCTGGAAAACCTCTACCAGCAATTCAAGGGCAAGGGCTTCAGCGTTCTAGGCGTGCCATGCAATCAGTTCGCCGGGCAGGAACCGGGGAGCGAGCAGGATATCCAGGCGTTTTGCAGCCTCAACTACGGCGTCACTTTCCCTCTGAGCAGCAAGCTTGAGGTCAACGGGCCTGACCGCCATCAGCTTTATCGGTTGCTGGCAGGCGAGGGCGCCGAATTTGAAGGGGAAATTACCTGGAACTTCGAGAAGTTTCTGGTTGGCAAGGATGGCCGGGTATTGGCGCGTTTCTCACCGCGTACCGCCCCAGACGATGCCACGGTCATTCAGGCCATTGAGAAGTCCCTGGCCTAAGGCTTTTTTACGGTCATCGGAACCGGCACCGGGGCTGCGTATTCGCGGCCCTGGCGAGCCTGCTGCAACTGGTTTTCGAACTGCTCGACAATCCCCGTCCAGCTTTGCCGACTGGCATGGCAGCGGGCATTGAGGCGCAGGGTGCGCAAGGTTTCCGGGTCATCAAGCAGCCAGCAGGCGGCTTCGATCCAGGCGTATTCATCCCCCGGCATGGCCAGTACGCCGTTGTAGCCATGACGAATATGCAAGCCGGCAGCAGCCTCGTCATAGGCCACCACTCCCAGGCCTGAAGCCTGGGCTTCGAGCACCACGTTGCCGAAGGTTTCGCTCAGGCTGGGAAACAAAAACACGTCACCGGATGCGTAATGGCACGCTAGCGCTTCGCCAGACTGCTGCCCGCAAAAAATGGCCTCAGGCAGCGAGGCTTCCAGTGAGGCACGTTTTGAGCCGTTGCCCACCACGATCAATTTGAAGCGGCGTGCGGGATAACGGGCTTGTAGTTCATCGAAACAGCGCTTGAGTGCGTCCAGATTTTTTTCCGGTGCCAAGCGTCCTACATACAACAGGGCAATATCGTTTTCTCTGAGCCCCCAACTCTGGCGCAAGGCATTCTGACGTTTTGCCGGGCTGAACAGCTGGCTATCGACGCCACGGGGCAGCAGCTCCAGGCGTTCAAAATGCCTGCGCTCAAGTTCTACGCGTTGGCTGGCACTGGGCACCAGGGTCATTGCCGAGCGGTTGTGAAACCCGCGCAGGTAGTGAGTCAGCGCCCGGGTAAACAGGGTCAGGCCATGCTGGCGCAAGTACTGCTGAAAATTGGTATGAAAGCCGGTGACCGCGGTAATGCCGAGGCGTCGGGCAACCCTGAGTGCGCACAGCCCAAGGGGCCCCTCTGTGGCGATATAAACCACGTCAGGGGGGTGCTGGCACCAGCGCCTGGTCAGGCGATGGGTGGAGGTCAGGCCCCATTGCAGGCCGGGATAACCGGGCAGCGGCCAACCGCGGCAGAGCATCAGGTCGTCGCTGCTGCGCTGATTGCCATCGGCGCTCTGGCGTGGGCGTATCAGTTGCACGCGGTGGTTGCGGGCGCGCAAGCCATCGCACAGGTGGCCAAGGGTATTGGCCACGCCATTGATTTCAGGGGCGAAGGTTTCGGTAACAAGTGCGATATGAAGGGCTGTGGTCATGACCCCAGTGTGCGTTGGGGTCATGACGTCAATGTGTCACGGTGATGATGGAATGATGAAGTCAGCGGCTGCGGTCGGCGGCTGCCAGCGCTTCATCGCCACGCTCGCGCACCCAGAACAGGGTTGCACCGGCAACGGCTGCGGGCATCATCAGGATATTGACCACCGGGATCAGCAGCACCAGATAGACGATGCCGCCAAAACTCATGCTCTGCCAGCGTTTTTCGCGCAGCCAGGCGAGCATCTCGTTCCAGCCCAGCTTGTGGTTGTCGGCCGGGTAGTCGATGTACTGGATGGCCATCATCCAGATCCCGAACAGCAGCCACAGCGGTGCCGCGATCAGGTTGAGCACCGGAATAAACGAGAGGATCAGCAGGGCAGTGGCCCGCGGCAGAAAGTAGCCCAGCTTGCGCATTTCACGGGCCAGGGTGCGCGGCACCATGGCGGCCAGTTCGCCCCAGCTGAAAGGTGGCGAATTATCGACCCCGCGCACCACGGCTTCGACCTTCTCCGAGAGAAAACCGTTAAATGGCGCGGCGATGATGTTGGCCAGCATGGTGAAGGTGAAAAACACCATCAACGCCACCAGCACCACGAACAGTGGCCACAACACGTAGTTGAGGAAACCGAGCCAGTTGGGCAGGGTCGGCATCAAGGTATCGACCCAGAGGCTGAACTGATGCCCGGCGAAATAAATCAATCCGACGAACAGCACCAGATTGATCAGTAACGGCAGCAGCACGAACAGGCGCAAGCCAGGGCTGAGGATCAACTTAAGGCCTTCACGCAGGTACTGCGGGCCAGAGAGAACAGGGGCGGGCATAGCGTGCTCCGAACAGTGGAAAACCGGGCGACCTTAGCGGCTTTGTCCGCAGGACGAAAGCCTTGTCGCAGTATCGACAATAACTGTAACAAAGCCGTCTAAAATCGACTTCGACTACATAGAGACCTGCTATGAGCTGGATTGTTAATGCGTATTTCCTTACTCTCTGCGGCCTCTATATGCTTCACCCATATTTTTCAGGATCTGCGCGTTGCAGGCATAGCCTGGGCAGGTTTACGGTTTCTTTTTATTCCAGCCGGTAAAGCGGCGTTCCGACCCGGTTTCAATGCGGGCGGTCATAGGAGTGAGTCATGTCTGAAGTACGTCATTCGCGTGTGATTATTCTGGGTTCCGGCCCTGCCGGTTACAGCGCCGCTGTCTATGCGGCCCGCGCCAACCTCAAACCACTGCTGATCACGGGCATGCAGGCTGGCGGTCAACTGACCACCACCACCGAAGTCGACAACTGGCCCGGTGATGTTCACGGCCTGACCGGCCCGGCCTTGATGGAACGCATGCGTGAGCATGCGGAGCGTTTCGAGACGGAAATCATTTTCGACCACATCAATGAAGTGGACCTGAAAAATCGTCCGTTCACCCTCAAGGGTGACAGCGGTACATTCACCTGCGACGCACTGATCATCGCTACCGGCGCCAGCGCCCGTTATCTGGGCTTGCCGTCGGAAGAAGCATTCATGGGCAAAGGCGTTTCTGCCTGTGCGACCTGTGACGGTTTCTTCTACCGCAACAAACCTGTTGCCGTAGTGGGTGGTGGTAACACCGCGGTTGAAGAGGCCCTGTACCTGGCCAATATCGCCAGCAAAGTAACCCTGGTTCACCGTCGCGAAACCTTCCGCGCCGAGAAGATCCTGATCGACAAGCTGCACGCCCGTGTTGCTGAAGGCAAGATCGAACTCAAGCTGAATGCGACCCTGGACGAAGTGCTGGGCGACAACATGGGTGTGACCGGTGCGCGCCTGAAGAACAACGACGGCAGCTTTGACGAGCTGAAAGTCGATGGCGTATTTATCGCCATCGGCCACACACCGAACACTTCGTTGTTCGAAGGCCAGCTTGAGCTTAAAGACGGCTACATGGTTGTGCAGGGCGGCCGTGAAGGCAACGCTACTGCGACCAGCGTTGAAGGCGTGTTTGCTGCGGGCGACGTGGCGGACCACGTTTATCGTCAGGCCATTACCTCGGCTGGCGCCGGTTGCATGGCAGCGCTGGACACCGAGCGCTACCTGGACGGCCTGCAGAACGCCCAGTTCTGATAGCCTGCCTCAACAAAAAACCGGCCTTGGCCGGTTTTTTTGTGTCTGCCCTGTGGGAGCGGGCTTGCTCGCGATGGGATCGCAGCGGTGTAACTGAAAAAAATCGGCGCCTGCATCGCGAGCAAGCCCGCTCCCACGATGAGTTGCAGTATTACACCTTGCGCGTAAGCGGCTGGGCTTCGAACTTGACCCCGGCCAGGCCGTGGGCAATCAGTGCGCGAATGTTGCTGTGGTCTGTGCCTTCAGGCGTGGCCAGTACCGAGCGGTAGTGTTCGCCGAAAGCCAGCAGGGTTTCCTGGTCGCTCAAACCTTCCAGCAGGGCCAGGCCCAGGGTCTTGCACGAACCTTCATTTTGCCCTGCAGCGTTTTCCACACCGCCATTGATGAAGCTCTGAGGCTGGTAATCGTAGTGCGCGCCAATAAACGCCAGGGTATCGGCAAAAACGTGCTCGCCGCTGTTGAGGCTGGCGCGCAGGGTGTTCAAATCAGTCATGCTTTTTTCCTTGGGTGAACGCCGCCGTCTGTTCGGCGCTGGCTTCTTTCTGGTACTGGGCTTTCCACTCGGCATACGGCATGCCGTAGACCACTTGGCGTGCATCATCGAGGCTGATGGCGATCTGGCGCTCGTCTGCTGCGGCCTTGTACCACTTGGACAGGCAATTGCGGCAAAAACCCGAGAGGTTCATCAGGTCTATGTTTTGCACGTCCTTGCGGCTGTCCAGGTGCGCGACAAGGCGGCGAAAGGCGGCTGCCTCCAGTTCAAGCTGTTCTTGAGGTGTCATGGGGTTCACCGGGGTTATGAGGTTGCAGTCTGACGGCTCGCCGCCAGTGTAATCGACACCGATTCGGCAAAGCGCAGCGCGTGCGGTTTGTCGACTTCGACTTCGGCATACAGTACCGCGTCGTTGGCCATCACCAGATCCAGCAACTCCTGGGTCAGGCGCTCAAGCAGGGCGAAGCGGTTCTCTTCGACGTGCTGGATCACGGCCTTGGTGATGGTGCGGTAATTGAGCGCGTGGTCGATATCGTTATCGCGCACCGCCTCCTGCGCCGCGTAGAGGATGGTGAGGTTGATCAACACATCCTGCTTGTTGAGGATTTCTTCCTCATTGATGCCGATATAGGTACGCAGGCACAAGTCCTTGACGCGAATACGGGCCATTCCTGGCTGAAGTTGTGGCATTACGACTTGCTCCGTCCAATCAGTTGCAAGAACTCCATGCGGGTGCTCGGTTCGCGGAAGGCGCCGAGCATGACCGAGGTGTTCATGGTCGAATTCTGTTTTTCTACGCCGCGCATCATCATGCACATATGCTGGGCTTCGATCACCACGGCCACACCGGCAGCCTGGGTGACGCTTTCGATGGCGTCCGCGATTTCCCGGGTGAGGTTTTCCTGGATCTGCAGGCGCCGGGCAAACATGTCGACAATGCGGGCGATTTTCGACAGCCCCAGTACCTTGCCCGTCGGTATATAGGCCACATGGGCCTTGCCGATAAAGGGCAGCAGGTGATGCTCGCACAATGAGTACAGCTCGATATTGGCCACGATCACCATTTCGTCACTGTCAGAGGCGAAGAGGGCGCCGTTGACGATTTTCTCCACGCTCTGCTCGTAGCCATGACACAGGTATTGCATGGCTTTGGCGGCGCGTTTGGGGGTGTCGAGCAGGCCTTCGCGCTCAGGGTCTTCGCCTAAACCAATAAGAATCTCGCGGTAATGCTCAGGCAGTGATGCGCTCATCTAAGTACTTCCTCGCGGGGCGGCATTATTTTAAATGCCGGCCGCCGTTGACGGTCAGGGTGGTGCCGGTCACATACGGGTTGTCCAGCAGATAGCGCAGGCTGCGGTAAATCACCTCGGCGCCGGGCTCGATGCCCAGCACGGATTTGGCCAGCGCTTGGGTGCGGTACGCCGCATCGTCGTCGGGGTTGAACATCAGCAAGGCCGGGGCGATACCGTTGACTTTGATCTGTGGCGCCAGTTTAGCCGCGAATGACAGGGTCAGGCTGTCGAGCCCGGCTTTGGTTGCGCAATAGGCCATATGCTTGCTGCTGCCCTTGCGTGTTACATCATCGCTGATATGCACAATATCTGCAGGGTTCGAGCGTTTGAGCAGCTCGCTGCAATGCAGGTTGATCAGATATGGCGCGAGCATATGCACGCTGAACATGTGCAAAAAGGCGCTGGTTTCTGTCTGTGGGGTTTCTTCCAGCCAGGCCGAGGCGTTGTGGACAATCGCCCGCAAGCTGTCGGTGTGTATTTTCAGCCGTTCGATAAAATCGAGAATGCCGGCTTCGGTCGAAAAGTCGGCAAACAGCGCAATGGCACCCAGGTCGCGGAGAATTTGCACGCCGGGTTTTTCACTGCGATAGGTGAAAATCACCGGATAGCCGTCGGCCAGCAGCTGCTGCGCACAATGCAGGCCAACGCGCTGGCCTGCGCCAGTGATCAGAATCGGTGCGGTAGAAGTGGGCATGACGTACTCGGTGCACAAAAGCCGGAAACAGTCGCGGCGCATTGGCAAAACTATACCAGTGTCCGCGACCTGACGGCCAAGCCCGAGATTAGTGGCGCGGTGTCGCGATAGCGCTGCGCAGGGGTTTGCCTGGGGTGCTGTGCAGCCAACCTGCCAGCAAGTGGGTAGAGAGTGGAATAAACAGGTAAACCATCAGCGGCGTCAGGGCCAGGGTACTGACCAGTACCCGTGGCAACAGGGCTAACTCGCCGAGCAAGGGGGCGCATACAAAGTTGAACAGGAGTGAGACCGGGAAGAACGCCAGCCAGATGGCGACTGCCTGCTTCCAGCGGGGCGGTCTTTGCCCGGTATTGCCGAACCAGCCGTCGATGCCGCTGACCCGGTGCTCGGAAGGGTTGGCGAACAGGTCGCTGCCACGCAGCAACCAGGCCTTGCGCGAGACGGAGTGCTCCCAGGCATGCAAGGTGGATTCGTCGGCAAAGCGGAAGATGATTTGAAATTCGTCGTCGCCCGGTGGCGGCGCCAGAACGCCCGAGCCCAGGTAGCCGGCAAAGTCCGTGGCCAGCTGTTCGCCTTCGTGCAGCCAGGCGATCAGTTCCTGGTAGCGGCCTTTGGCGACACGGCGCGCAACCATCAATGTGACAGGGGAGGTAGACATTGTGTATCTCCATGAGGCTGATGCTGCCCGGGTAGGGCAATCACAAAACACGGCGCCGGGGTGGTGGGCCATGTCCGTAAAAACAAGCAAGGATTGTTCCTGAATACACACAGCGCCGTTTGTGGGAGCGGGCATCACCGCGCTCACCTGACAGACCGCGTGGCCTGCACCGCGAGCAAGCCCGCTCCCACAGGGTCTGGATTGACGGGTAGAATCCAGTCACCCTTTCTGATTGTTGCCCTGCCGATGCCTGTGATTACTGAACTCGAGCCCATTGCCCAGGCTGATGATTGCCAGGGTCTGTATCCGATCCGGGAAGTGGCCAGGCTGACGGGAATCAACCCGGTAACCCTGCGTGCCTGGGAGCGTCGCTATGGGTTGATCGAACCAAAACGCACCGAAAGTGGGCATCGTCTGTATTCCGTGAGCGATATTGGAACGATTCGTCAGGTCATGGGCTGGCTTGAGCGTGGGGTTTCTGTCAGCAAAGTCGCGCAATTGCTAGCAAGCAACAGTTCCGTCGATGTCCCGGCACCCGCCAGCAGTGAGTACCGCGACTGGCAAACCCGTATTGGCAGCGCCCTCACGGACTTTAACGAACCCGAATTGGAGCGTCTTTACGGGCAGATTTTCTCCAGCTACCCGATTGACGTTGTGTTTCAGGGGATTTTCTTGCCGCTGTGGCAGCAACTGCTTGGGACCCGGGATACTTTTGGCCGTACCAGTGAATGGCTGCTGCTGGACGGCTTCTTGCGCGGTCGGGTACAGCATCGCCTTCAATTGCAGGCCGCTGTTGCCCGCCCGTGCGTGCTGGTGGTGGCGATGCCTGAGTTGTGCCGCGAGCTGGAGTTGCTGGTGGCGGGCTTGCTGCTGACCCGTAATGACCGCGTGGTCAGGGTTGTGGCCATAGGTCAGCCATTGGAAGAGTTGTCACTGGTTTGCCAGAAGCTGGAGCCCCGGGCCGTTGTGCTGTTTGCCAACCATGCATTGAACACGGCCCACCAGCGCAGGCTGACACGCCTGGCACAGACCTTGAATTGCTCGGTGTCGTTGGCAGGTGAGGCCTCGGATGTGGTTCAGGAGGCCTTGGCGAACTCATCCATCGCTTGCCTGGGGAGTGTGTCACGCCTGATCAATCAACGTCTGGATGCTGAACTCAAGGCAACGCCGGGCGGTTGATCAGACGTGCAGGCCCGGGTGCGCCAGGCGGTGTTGTTGCAGGATGTACTGGCGCAGATGCTCGGTTTCGCCCTTGTCGCTCTGGCTTAGGCGGTAGGCATAAAGGCCCGTTTCCGTTTTACGCTCCAGGGTGTCGCGCAGGTTGATCCGCTCATATCCATCGGGGCTGAACCACTGTGCAAACTGGCGTGGCGGCTGGCTGTCGTGACGCATTTCAATCAGCACGCCTTTGAACGACAGTTCGGTTACCCACAGATGACCTGCCTTGCCGCGGATATTTTCCAGCGGCACCGGCTCGGCCAGTGACAGGCGCCAGGGGCGCGCCTTTGGCCCGTCTTCGAAGATGCTCGGGGCGCCGAGTTGCAGATGCTGGGCATGGAATTCGTCTTCAACCAGGCGCAGCGGAAAACTCATTTGCTGATTGGCAATTTGTGCCTGGATGGTGACCTGTTCATGGGCGGCAAGGCGTGTCAGCAAATCGCGGATTTGCGACATCCCGTTGACCATCAGGCTCGACGACGCATCCCGTTTATTCAACAGCGGGTTTTGGTGCATCGTTTGGATGAAATCCAGTTCGTCCTGAGTCAAAAGGGCATCGTGCGACATGGATAAAGCTCGAAAAGGTGTCTGAAAAATCGTCACAGCGACTATCAGACCGTAATTTCTACGTTTTGTTTAATCCGCTCGTCGCCTTGAGCGCCTGCAGTTCAGCCTGAACCGAGGCCAGTCGGGCTTCGAGCTGGGCGACCCGCTGCTGGGCCTTTACCTGCAAGGTGACGTCTTTTTGCACGCCAATAAAGTATGTCAGCTTGTCGTTTTCGTTAAACACCGGCGTGATCGACAGTTCATTCCAGAAGTGCGTGCCGTCCTTGCGATAGTTGCGCAGGATCTGGCGGGTGGGCTGACCGCTGGCAATCGCCTCGCGGATCAATTGCAGGCCCTGCTGGTCACGGTCGCCGGCCTGCAAGAAGCGGCAGTCCTGATAGAGGATGTCGTCGCGGCTGTAGCCGGTGAGGGTTTCAAAGGCGTTGTTTGCATAAATCAGGATGTTGTCTTCACCTTCTTGTTCGGCAACGACAATGCCGTCCTGGGACGCGTCCACCATGCGTTGTAATAAACGGGCGTTGATCATTGAGTGGTTCTCCAGAGAGGCATACAGATGGGCGCATGGTAAGGCATCGCTGCCAGACCTGTTAATATCCCAGGCTTTTAGTCAGCTACAGGATCAGATTGATGAAAGTCGCCATCCTTTCCGGCTCGGTGTACGGCACCGCTGAAGAAGTCGCCCGCAATGCGAAACAACTGCTGACCGATGCCGGTTTTGAGGTTTTGCTCAATACCCGCGCCACTTTGGCCGATCTCCAGGCGTTTGCTCCCGAAGCGCTGCTGGCGGTGACCTCGACCACGGGCATGGGCGAGCTGCCGGACAATCTCGTGCCACTGTACAGCGCCATCCGTGACCAGTTGCCAGGCGCCTGGCGCGGGCTGCCTGGGGCAGTGATTGCCCTGGGTGATGAAAGTTACGGTGACACGTTTTGTGGCGGTGGTGAGCAAATGCGCGAACTGTTTGCCGAGCTTGGCGTGCGTGAAGTGCTGCCGATGCTGCGTTTGGACTCCAGCGTCACGGTGACTCCGGAGGAAGACTCCGAGCCGTGGATTGCAGAACTGATCAAAACACTGAAGCCGTAACCGGGCGTTCACGCAGCAGCTCAAGCCAGGCCTGGGCTGCCCGTGACAGATACGCGCCATCACGCCAGATAAACGCGATATCCCAGCGCAAGTCATCCGGTGCGAGCAGTTTGAGCCGCACCACCCCGGGGCGCACCAGCCCGCGGGCGACCACACTGGGCAGCAACACTACGCCCTGGCCTGCAGCCACCAATGCCACCAGAAAATCCGCCTGGCCACTGCGCCCGCCTTCGTTGGGGGTAAAGCCTGACTGCTGGCAGGCTTTGAGCACCCGGTCGTTGAGCACAAAGCTGCGCTGGTAGAGCAAAAAGGGCGTATCAGCCAATTGCTCAAGTCTTACGCCAGGCCCCTCGGCCAGCGGATGATCGGCCGGGAGCAGAACATCCAGCGGCTCGTCACAAAACGGCTGATAAGCAAACGCGGGATTATTCGGGGTCAGGCTGCCGCCCAGCTCCAGTTCGCCGCTCAAAACGGCCTGTTCGATATTCAAGCTGCCTTCTTCGAGCAACTGCACCCGGATATTCGGGTAGCGTCGACGGTATTCGGCAAACAGCCCGGCAAACAGGGTGTTGCTGCCCAGCAGCGGCAGGCCCACCCGCAGTTCCCCCCGGGTCATCTGGCTCAAGTCGTCCAGCTCGCTCAACAACTCCCGATGCAAGCGCAGCATGCCTTCGGCCCGCTGCAACACCACATTGCCCGCTGCCGTCAGCCGCACCTGAGAACCCAGGCGGTCGAACAGCGGTGTACCGAGGCTGTGCTCGAGCTGCGCCACTTGTTTGCTCACCGCTGACTGGCTGATATGCAAGCTGTGGGAGGCGGGGGTAAAACCGCCCTGGCGGGCGACTTCGACAAAGGTGCGCAGGTGTTTGAATTCCATTGGCGTGATTCCATTTTGGAATGGCTACAAGTCTGACAATTCGTTTCCGGGATGTTAGCAGGCTCTTTAAACTGGAAACCTGTCTGAAATGGAAACAACATGAAACGCTTCGATGTAAAACGCCTGGGTCGGTTGGTCAGTGAACTGGCCGTTTTGTTGGCGCTGTATTTTCTGGGCTGCCAGCTGGCAACCTGGGGGCACTTGCCGATCCCGGGCGGGGTGGTGGGCATGGCGCTGCTGTTGCTGGCGTTTGCCCTGGGCTGGGTCAGACCGGCGACCCTGCAATTGGGGGCCGGTGTGTTGATGGCCGAAATGCTGTTGTTTTTCATCCCTGCACTCATGAGCCTGCTTGATTACGGTGTAATCGTGCGTGATGAAGGTTGGCGCATCCTGTTGGTCATTGGCGTGAGTACCTTGCTGGTGATGGTGGTGACGGCGTTTACTGTGGAAGCGGTGTGCCGCTGGAGGATGCGTCATGAAGTTTGAACTGATGCCCATGTTCTGGCTGCTGTTCACGCTGTTGACCTACGCCTTCAGCCGCTGGCTGTACCGGCGTACCGGGCGATACCTGTTGTCTCCGCTGATCCTGGTCCCGGCCTTGCTGCTAGCCGTGGCCGTGCCGTTGCACACTGCCTATGCTGAATACTCAAGCAATACCCATTGGCTGATGCTGGTTCTGGGGCCGGTAACGGTGGCCTTTGCCGTACCGATCTGGCAGCAACGCAATTTACTGGCCCGTCACTGGGTGGCGTTGCTGCTGGGGATGCTGGCGGGCAGCGCGGCGTCCATTGGCAGTTCGTTCTGGCTGGCCCGGGCGCTGGCGCTGGACACCTCATTGACCATGTCGCTGGTGCCGCGCTCCATCACCACACCGTTTGCCATGCCGCTGGCACAGGATCTGGGTGGCGTACCTGAGCTCACGGCGGTGTTTGTAATGTTCACCGGTGTGTTTGGCGCGTTGCTGGGCGGTATTTTGCTCAAGTGGTTGCCGCTGCGCAGCAGTCTGGCCCGGGGCGCCCTGTTTGGTATCGGCGCTCATGGCGCAGGGGTCAGCCGTGCCCGCGAAGTGGGCAGTGAGGAAGGCTCGGTAGCAGGCTTGGTGATGGTGCTGACCGGCATCCTTAACCTGTTTGCCGCGCCGTTGCTGGCGATGGTGTTCTAGTTCTTAAACCCGCCACATACCCCGTGGGAGCGGGCTTGCTCGCGATTGACTCAACTCGGTCTTACTGGAAAACCGTGTCGATGCCATCGCGAGCAAGCCCGCTCCCACAGATTTTTTCGGGCACCATAAAAAAGGCCGCTGTAAAACAGCGGCCAAGGAAGACGTTCATCAAGGAGCTACAAATCAACGTCAGGGTAAATCGGGGAGAGCAGAGTCGATGCGACTCGATGCGTGTCCGTGTTGCGAAGTCCGGCAAGCTTAAGGGCTGGCCCGCAGCGGAGTAAGCCCGGTTTGGGACAATCTGTATTACAGCTACGGCAACAGTCCTTGTGCGGTAACTATGTGCCGCACACCTGCTGTCGTCCCGGTGTTGAATGAGCCTTCACACGGACTCTCCAGGTCGACTTGAACCGTGCACGACGCCGGATGGGCCTGGAGCACTGACAGGAGGTTCACCATGACCCGTAATGAAAAACCCGCATCGCCGATCAACAGCTTCAGCCTCAAACCCAGCGCAGTAGTGATCGAGCGCGTGCGCTCGTTTCTTGACGAGCGACTCCAGCCCCAGGGCCTGGATTGCAGAAGCATCTATCTCAATACGGTGAATAACATCGTTGACCAGACCCTGACGTACAGTCAGAGCCTGCTGGGCCTGGGTGTGGATACGCTGGAGTGGGGCGCTGTGCAGGCCCATGATGACTGGGAGTCGGGGGTGTTTTCCCGGTCCTGGACATTCGATGACAGCCTGCGAGTGGATCAACCGTCCATGGCCGACATCGAGCAGATGATGAAAGACCTGCTCGATGAGGCCAAATACGAGTGGATGGTCTAAAACAATGAGCTGTCAGGCTGGCTGATAACCCATCCGCCAACTGATGGCCTGGCTCGCGGCCAACAAGCGTTTGGCTGCGGGCCCGTTTTCATCGGCGTGGAACAGGGAGGTGGGACCAACCACTGTCAGTACGGCCGCCACCTGACCGGTCGCATTGAACACCGGGGCCGACAAGGCATCGACGCCAGGCATCAGCAAGCCATGGACGAAGTGCAGGCCGCGCTGGCGGATTTGACTGCAAAGTGCGACGTAGGCTGCAGGTGTTTGCAGCGGATGCACCTGATCGGTCTTGAACTCCAGTTCGCGCAAGTCGGCGGTTTCGCGATCCGGTAAAAAAGCGTTGAACACCAGCCCCGTGGATGAACTCAGCAATGGCAATACCGAGCCCAGCTGGGTCACCACCGTGACCGCCCGCACCGCCGGCTCGATATGCACCACGGTCGCGCCCTGGTTACCCCACACCGCCAAAAAGCAGGTTTCGTTCAAGTCGTCGCGCAGTTCGGCCAGGGGCAGGCTGGCGACCTTGAGCACATCCATGCTGTTGAGCGCAGCCAGTCCCACACGCAACGCCTCGCGCCCCAAACCGTAATGATTGGTGGCGACATTTTGCTCGGCAAACCCGCTGGCAATCAGTGCCTGTAAATAGCGATGCACCTTGCTCGCGGGCATTTGCACGTGTTCGGCCAGGCGCGACAGCGATGTGGAGGGTGAGAGCTCGGCCAGCGCCTTGAGGATGTCAGTGCCGACCTCGGCCGAACGCACTTTTTGCTTGCCGGTGCTGTCGTTGCTGCTGCGGGGCTTTTCCATGGAAGTGTTTATATCTCGGGACGAATGGGCGTCTTTATAGCTTGACGCTTGTTACCAATCAAATTACGTTATGCGTAATTGAATTACGATAAAAATAACGCAGCGACGCGCAAATGCCTTCAGCGCAGGGCGCAGTCATCTGCCTTCTCCATGCTGGAGGCTCCATGAACGTCGATTCGCCTTTGTCAGGTCTTGGCTATCTGTCCGGGTTTGGCAACGAATTCAGCAGCGAAGCATTGCCCGGCGCCCTGCCGGTGGGTCAGAACTCCCCGCAAAAAGCCCCCTACGGTCTGTACGCCGAATTGTTTTCCGGAACTGCGTTCACCATGGTGCGCAGCGAGGCGCGGCGTACGTGGATGTACCGCATCCAGCCGTCAGCCAACCATCCGGCGTTCGTCAAACTGGAGCGGCAACTGGCTGGTGGCCCGTTGGGCCCGGTGACGCCGAATCGCTTGCGCTGGAACCCGCTGCCGATTCCTGCCGAGGCTACGGACTTTATCGACGGCCTGGTGGGCATGGTGGCCAATGGCGGGTCGGATAAACCCTCGGGCATCAGCATTTACCATTACTGCGCCAATACTTCGATGCAGCGGGTGTTTTTCAATGCCGACGGCGAAATGTTGCTGGTTCCCGAGTCGGGGCGTTTGCGCATTTGTACCGAACTGGGGCGTCTGGATCTGCAGCCTCTGGAGATCGCGGTCATCCCTCGCGGTCTCAAGTTTCGTGTCGAGTTGCTCGACCCGCAGGCCCGTGGCTATGTTGCCGAGAACCATGGTGCACCGCTGCGCCTGCCTGATCTGGGGCCGATTGGCAGTAATGGCCTGGCCAACCCTCGCGACTTTCTGACTCCGCTCGCCCACTACGAAGACGGTGCGCGCGCTACGCAACTGGTGCAAAAATTTCTTGGTGAGTTGTGGGGCTGCGAGCTGGATCATTCGCCGCTCAACGTAGTGGCCTGGCATGGCAACAACGTGCCGTACAAATACGATCTGCGCCGCTTCAACACCATCGGCACTGTCAGCTTCGATCATCCCGATCCATCGATTTTTACTGTTTTGACTTCGCCTACCAGCGTACCGGGACTGGCCAACCTCGATTTCGTGATTTTCCCGCCGCGCTGGATGGTGGCTGAAAACACCTTCCGGCCACCCTGGTTCCACCGCAACCTGATGAACGAATTCATGGGCCTGATCCAGGGCAGTTACGATGCCAAGGCCGAAGGCTTCCTGCCCGGCGGTGCATCGCTGCACAGCTGCATGAGCGCCCACGGGCCGGACGGCGAAACCTGTACCAAAGCCATTGCGGCCGAGCTGCAACCCAGCAAGATCGAAAACACCATGGCCTTTATGTTCGAAACCAGCCAGGTGTTGCGCCCCAGCCGGTTCGCCCTGGAGTGCCCGCAGCTGCAATCGAACTACGACGCTTGCTGGGCCACGCTGCCCGTGACCTTCACCCCGAACCGGAGATAACCCATGACCCAGTCCACTTTGACCCGCAGCTGGATCGCCTCCGCCAACGGCCACAGCGACTTCCCCCTGCAAAACCTGCCCATGGGCATTTTCAGCATTGATGGCTCGGCGCCACGTAGCGGGGTGGCTATTGGCGATGCCATTTTCGACCTGGAAGCCGGGCTGGCAGCGGGGCTGTTTGAAGGTCAGGCCAAGATAGCCGTAGAGGCTTCGTTGGGCGGGGCGTTGAATAGCTACTTTGCCCTGGATCGGGGCGCCCGGGTTGCCCTGCGCGAGCGTTTGCAGGAACTGCTGGGGGAGGGCAGTTCCCTGCGCGGCAAAATCGAAGCCCAGGGTTCCCGCCTGCTGCCACTGGCAGCTGATTGCCAGATGCACCTGCCGGCCAAAATCGGCGACTACACCGACTTTTATGTGGGCATTGAGCACGCCAAAAACGTCGGCAAGCTGTTCCGCCCGGACAACCCGCTGCTGCCCAACTACAAGTATGTGCCGATTGGCTATCACGGGCGCGCCTCGACCATTCGCCCGTCCGGTGCCGAAGTTCGGCGCCCTAAAGGCCAGACCTTGCCTGCCGGGCAGACCGAGCCAACCTTTGGCCCGTGCGCCCGCCTGGACTACGAACTGGAACTGGGCATCTGGGTTGGCAAAGGCAATGATATGGGCGATGCCATCCCGGTCAGCGAAGCTGCAGAGCACATTGCCGGCTTCTGCCTGCTCAATGACTGGTCGGCACGGGACATCCAGGCCTGGGAATACCAGCCGCTGGGCCCGTTTCTGTCCAAAAGCTTTATCACCAGTATCTCGCCGTGGGTGGTGAGTGCCGAGGCGCTGGAACCATTCCGTCGCGCGCAACCGGCCCGTCCTGAGGGTGATCCACAGCCACTGGCTTACCTGCTCGATACCAGGGATCAGGCCAATGGCGCGCTGGATATTGAACTTGAAGTGCTGCTGCTGACCGAGGCGATGCGCGAGCAGAACCTGCCAGCCCATCGTCTGGGCTTGAGCAACAGCCTGAACATGTACTGGACCGCGGCCCAACTGGTGGCTCACCACAGCGTCAACGGCTGCCAGTTGCAGTCCGGTGACCTGTTCGGTTCGGGCACCTTGTCGGGCCCGGCCCGTTCGCAACTGGGCAGCCTGCTGGAAATCACCGAGGGCGGTAAACACCCGATAGAACTGGCTTCAGGCGAAGTGCGTAAATTTCTGGAGGATGGTGACGAAATCATCCTGCGTGCCCGCTGCGCCCGTGAAGGCCATGCTTCCATCGGTTTTGGCGAGTGCCGGGGCAAGGTTGTTGCCGCGCGCTAAAAGGAGCGGGTCATGGAACTCTTCACCTATTACCGCTCAACCTCGTCTTACCGGGTGCGTATCGCGCTGGCCCTGAAAGGGCTGGATTATCAGGCGGTGCCGGTCAATCTGCTCGTACCGGCTGGCGGTGAACACCGTCAGCCGGCGTATCTGGCCATCAACCCGCAGGGCCGCGTGCCGGCCTTGCGTACCGATGAAGGCTGCGTCTTGACCCAGTCGCCAGCAATCATCGAGTACCTTGAAGAGCGCTATCCCCAGGTGGCGCTGCTGTCCGCTGACCTCGCCACCCGCGCTCATGAACGGGGGGTAGCGGCTCTGGTTGCTTGTGATATCCACCCGTTGCACAACGTCAGCGTGCTCAATCGACTGCGCCAGTTGGGGCAGGATGAGGAGCAGGTGGTGGAGTGGATCGGTCACTGGATCGGCCAAGGACTGGCAGCCATCGAGCAGTTGATCGGTGACGAAGGTTACTGCTTTGGCGCGCAGCCCGGGTTGGCGGATGTGTATTTGATCCCTCAGCTGTACGCGGCGCAGCGTTTTGGCGTGCCAATGGCGGCGTACCCGCGCATTGCCCGAGTGGCAGCGCTGGCTGAGCAACACCCGGCCTTTATCCAGGCGCATCCGGCCAATCAGCCTGACACTCCGGCCTGACCTCACTCTGTGTGTGGGAGCGGGCTTGCTCGCGATCGAATCAACGCGGTCTTGCGTAATAACCGTATTGCCTGCATCGCGAGCAAGCCCGCTCCCACAGAACCCTATCCCGCCGGGATATGTCCGAAACCCTGAAAACCGCGCAGGCTTATTCCTGAGCTCTTCAACGAATTTTCTGGCGCCACCTATACTGGCGTTTACCCATAATCGTTCGAGGGCCTGATGATGTTTGCTCTTATGCAAAGCGCTCAGCTCGAGTCGCTGCACCTTAGTGTAGACCCCGTTACAGGCCTTAAAGCCGTGATAGCCATCCACAACACTCGCCTGGGGCCGGCGCTGGGGGGCTGTCGTTATCTTGCTTACCCCAATGACGAAAGTGCAGTCGGTGATGCCATCCGCCTGGCCCAAGACATGAGCTACAAAGCCGCGCTGGCAGGGCTGGCTGTTGGAGGGGGGCAGGCTGTGGTGGTGCGTGCGGCCCACGTTGATAGTCGCGCGGCGCTGTTTGAGGCTTTTGGTCGCTGTGTGGACCAACTGGACGGGCGCTATATCACGGCAATTGACAGCGGCACCTCCACTGCCGATATGGACTGCATTGCTCAGCACACCCGGCATGTCACCAGCACCACTGCTGCGGGGGATCCTTCGCCGCATACGGCCATGGGGGTTTTTGCCGGCATTCGCAGCACCGCATCGTCGCGATTGGGTAGCGACAACCTCGAAGGTTTGCGGGTGGCGGTGCAGGGCCTGGGCAAAGTGGGTTACGCGCTGGCCGAACAGCTGCATGCTGCGGGCGCCGAATTGCTGGTCTGCGATACCGACCCCGGCAAAGTGCGCCTGGCCATGGAACAACTGGGGGCGCACCCGATTGCCTGCGAAGCCTTGCTCAGCACACCCTGCGATATCCTTGCGCCGTGTGGTCTGGGCGGCGTATTGAACTGGCACAGCGTCGCGCAACTGCGCTGCTCGGCTGTGGCCGGGTGTGCCAATAACCAGCTGACCAATCTACAAGTGGCCGATCAGCTCGAGCGGCGGGGGATTTTGTATGCCCCGGATTACGTCATCAATTCCGGCGGGCTGATCTATATGGCCCTGACCCATGAAGGTGCCGCCCCCGAGGCCATCAACCAGCAGTTGCTGCAGATCAGTCAGCGCCTGACCGGCATCTATGCTCACGCCCAGGCCGAAAAGCGTTCACCGGCACGGGTTTCGGACGAGCTGGCTCATCAATTGTTGTACCCCAAGGACTGAACACAGGCCAGGTCCAGTTCCGGGCCTTCCATGGCAAAGCGTGTTTCAAACTCTTCCAACCCCGCATGCACCTGTTGCAACGCTTCGATCTGATTCATTACGGCGTGTTTTTTGCGGGCGATGGCGTTGCTCACGACCTCCCATGGCAGCGTCTGGCCGCGGTGTTGATCAAGGATGGCCTGCATTTCCTTGAGCTTGAAGCCCAGCTGTTGCGCGCATTTGATAAATGTCAGCAGTTCAACGCTTTGCTCGCTGTAGATGCGATAAGCGCCACGGCGTTGCGGTGCAGGTAACAGGCCGATTTCTTCGTAGTGGCGAATGCTTTTGACGGTGGTGCCCGACAATTGGGCGGCTTTGCCGATGTACATGAAAAGTCCTTTTAATCGCCGCCCGCCGAATTATCGAGTGGCGAGCTTGCGTGCCTCTAGAAGCCAGGCGTCTCTTTGATGAGGCGTGGCGTTCAGGATGGGGCCAAACGTCAGGGTGGCGGTGGGTTTTATGCCACAAAACGCCAGTGTGGTTTTGCGTATCTGATGCAGCCCCGGCATGCGGTACACCCATCTGTAGTACCACGGCGGGGTGTCCATCGTCACCAGCAGGTGCGCGCTGCGGCCTTTCAGTAGCTTGTCGGGGAAAGCCTTGCCCTTGCGGTATTGAAAGGCAAAACCGGGCAGCAGGATGCGATCGAAAAAGCCTTTGAGCAATGCGGGGATTCCGCCCCACCAGATCGGGTAGACCAGCACCAGGTGTTCGGCCCAGAGGATGTTGGCCTGGGCGTGGAGCAGGTCAGGCTCCAGTGCCTGGACCTCCTGATAGCCTTCGCGCAGCACCGGGTCGAAGCGCAGGGCGCCCAGGCGCATGATGCGTACTTCATGGCTGGCATCCTTGGCGGCAGCTATGTAGCTGTCTGCCAGTGCGCTACAGAAACTGTTCGTGCCGGGGTGACCGAGAATCACCAGTACTCGCTTGCTCATCATGACGCCAACCTCAAAGGGGGCCTTTGAGGGTAGAGGCTGCCCCGTAGGGGAGAGTCAAGCGAGAACCGGGGGCGATTACTCGCTGTCGACCAGCAACTCGGACAGGGCGTCCGGCTGGCTCTTGAATGCCTTGGCAAACACATCGCGATTTTTCGCCATGTAGATACCGGCTTCTTCGACTTGCTGCTCGTTCAGGGACGGCACAGCTTTTTGCAACACTTCGGCCAGCAACTCTGCCAGTTCCAGCATTTTGTCATGACGGTCAGCTTCGGCTTTATCCATGAACAAACGCTCCAGATCTCGGCTGCTGCGGTATACCACTTCGACGGCCATTTACCACCTCATATGCCTTCACGTAAATTATCTAGCGATTACTGTATTTATATACAGCTAAAAGGATAAGCCAATCATCGGGATTTGAATAGCGGCTTTTTCACTCTAGCTGTAATTGATAGGCGCAGCGGGCGCCCGACGTGTCTAATTGCCGCCCGCCATCATCTTAAGTGAGCAGCATCAGGCTGCCACATGGCCTTTTTTCTGCATGTTAAAAGCGTCATGTGCATCGCGGATGATCCGTTCGAGTCGATTCAAGGAGCTGCATCGTGAGAGTTAACAAAGCTGAGAAGCTACGTCGCCAGGTTCATGAACTGGCCGAGTCGATGGGCAACCTGTTCGTCGAAACCTTCCATTACCTGGCATTGTTTGCCATTGGCGCGGTCACTGCCTGGGCGGCGGTGATGGAATTCCTGGGAATGGTGGAGAAGGGCAACATCACGATTGATGACATCCTGCTGCTGTTTATCTACCTCGAGCTGGGGGCAATGGTCGGGATTTATTTCAAGACCAACCACATGCCCGTGCGCTTCCTGATTTATGTGGCGATCACGGCGCTGACCCGCTTGCTGATTTCCAATGTGTCCCATCACAACCCGCCAGACATGGGAGTGGTGTACCTGACCGGGGCGATCCTGTTGCTGGCCTTCGCCATTCTGGTGGTGCGCTATGCGTCTTCGCAGTTCCCGTCGGTGAAGATCGAGAACCCTCATCGCAAGACCGGTGCCGGTTCCGGCGAGCATCCGGAAGTGGAGAAGGGGGAATTGTAAGTCGATTTTACATATGAAAAAGGGCGGGCTTACCAAGGTAAGCCCGCCCTTTTTTGTGCCTCACTGACGTTCAATCAGCTGATCTTGTCGAGTTCCTTTTCTTTCTCCAGGAACTCTTCTTCAAGCAAGTCATCAGCGGTCTGCTTTGGCTCTTTTGCCTCAAACCCTTCCGGGGCGAGGGTCACTGTACGTTTGCCACGCAGCTTGCCGAACAGGTGCTCCAGAGCGTGCTCCAGTTTTTGAGCAGCACCCTCCACAGCCTGGGTCAGTGAATCAGCGTCGTGGGATACGAGAATTGGCTGGTGTCCTTTAGGTCGAGCCTCCATTTTGCAGCGTTTGTCCTTGGGACCGGACTTGCCGCCATTTTCATCACTGAGATGGACCTCGACCCGGGTCAGATCTTCCAAATGGCGTTCGAGCGTGACTTCAACAGTAGCGGTGACCCAGTCCTGGGTGCGTTTGTCACTGTCGATGTGTTTATCGGAAAAGACGTGAGTAAGCATAGTTCTTCCCTTATATAAGCGTGCTCGTGTGAGGTCTGACGGCCTTGGGTGTACAAAGGTTCATCGTCATCGCTCAGTTACAGTGTTTGGGCCGATGAGCAAATATTTCAAGCACTATTTTCAGGAAGTCTTTCAAGTCGTGACCGGTGTCAGTCTTTGCCTGTAGGAAAAGCCCGCGTGTGCGGGCTTTAGCCAATTTAAATCAAAATGCGACAGAGGTTTGTACATAGAGCGTGCGTGGCTCGCCCACGTATTTGCCCTTGTTGTTGTCGTCAAACGAGCGGGTATAGTACTCGTGGTTGAGGATATTTTTGACTCCCACAGCCACGTTAAGGTCGGACAGCTGGTGGCCAAAGTCATAGCCCACACGGCTGTTGAAGACCATATAGCCTGGGATCAAACCGGTGCTGCCGTCAGCGCTTTCGGCGCGGGTATTGGCGTTGTCGGCGAACTGGTTGCTTTGGAAGGTGCTGTCCAGGTTGGCTTTCCACGGCCCCTCGGTATAGCCGACGCCGATGCTGCCTTTGTTTTTCGAGGAGAACGGCACACGATTGCCTTTGTTCGGCCCGTCTTCGCGGATGGTCGCGTCAACATAGGCATAGGTGGCGTATACGTCGAACCCCACCAGTACCGGGCTCAGGCCATCCAGCGCGTAGTTGACGCTGGCCTCGATGCCCTGATGACGGGTCTTGCCCCGTGCGATCACCGTGTCGGTGGTTTGGTTGCTGTCGTACTGGTTGTTGAAGTTGATCAGAAATGCGCCGATCTCCGCGCGCAGGTTGCCATTGTCGTAGCGAGTGCCAATTTCCCAGGTGCGCGCTTTTTCCGGTTTTACTTCGCCGCCGGTAACGCGATTGGGCATCTGGCTGTACTGCACGCTGCCGAAGGAGCCTTCGGTATTGGCATACAGATTCCAGCTGTCGGTCACGTGGTACATCACGTTCAGGGCGGGAAGCGGAGTGTTGTAGTCGCCCTTGTATTTGACGTTGGTCAGCAAGTTGGTTTGCTGTTGTTCAATCATTTCGTAGCGAATGCCCGGAGTGAAGGTCCATTTGCCGATGTCGATCTTGTCGTCGATAAAGAATGCATGGGCTTCGGTGGCACCACGGGTGTCGCGGTCATTGCGGCTGTTGGTGGTGGGCAGTTCATTGGCGGCAATCGGCGTGCGGTAGCGCAACTCATGGCCGGCTTCGTTGATATAACGATAACCTGCGCCCACTTCGTGGCTGCTGTTGCCCAGATCAAAGCCCTGGGCTATGCGGGTTTCGATCCCGCGCACCCAATATTCCCGCGGTGACAGCGAGAGGAAGCTGCCCTGGTCCAGATACCCGCTGCGCAGGGTCTTGGTGAAGAAGCTGTTGACGGTGAATTCACGGCGATCTTCCTGGTAGCGATAGCCAAAGTTGACCAGGGTGCGACGGCCCCAGAACTTGTCGTTGGGGCGGGTCGACTGATACGGGTCAGCCTTGTAGGCCGCGGTGCTCAGGCCGCCGGGCATATCGGCCTCGCCATCGTAGTATTGGGCCATGGCGTGCAGGCTGTTGGCTTCGTCGATCTGATAGTTGCCCTTGAGGATCAGGTCGTCGATGCGTGTGTCGCTATGCTGGCGCCAGTCGCCGCCGCGTACGCCGGAATACAGCAGGGCGCCGCCGAGGCCGTTGTCGGCGGTGCCGCCGGCCAGCAGGTTGGCGGTTTTCTTGAAGCCATCCTGGGTGGACGATGGGCTGGTTTCGGTTTGCAGGCCAACTTTTACAGTCGGTTCGTCAGGAATGGCGCGGGTCACGAAGTTGACGATACCGCCGACGTTCTGCGGGCCATACCGCACGGCACCGCCGCCACGCACTACGTCTACCGCATCCATATTGCCCATGCTGATGGGGGCAAACGACAGCTGCGGCTGACCGTAGGGGGCGAAGGGCACGGGAATGCCGTCCATCAACACGGTGGAACGGGTCGCCAGGCGCGGGTTGAGCCCGCGGATACCGAAGTTCAGGGCCATGTCATGGCTGCCGGTGCCGTTGTTTTCCGGAGCGTTGACGCCAGGGATGCGGTTGAGCACTTCGCGGGCACTGGTGGCGCCCTGGCGTTCGAACTCTTCGCGGCGGATCACGTCACGGGCGCCGGGGTGTTCGAACACATCGGTTTGCGCCGCGTCGCCGAGCCAGTCACCGACCACGCTGGAAGCGCCCAGCTCAATGCTTGCCGGAGCTGTCGAGGTGGTTGCCGGTTGCAGGCTGAATGCCCCCTGGCCTTCAGCGCGGGCTTGCAGGCCAGTGCCTTCAAGCAGGGCCTGCAAGCCTTGTTCTGGATCGTAGGTGCCTTCGAGGCCCTTACTCTGCATACCGCTGGCGGCGGCGGAGCTGAACGAAATCAGCACCCCGGCTTCGCGTCCGAATTGGTTGAGAGCGTTTTCCAGCGATGACGGTGCGATGTGGTAAGCCTTGGCGTCGGCAAATGCCATCGGCAGGACGCTGAAACTCAAACTGGCACCTAATAGCAAGCGGGCCAGGGACGTAAGACGGAAGGGCTGAGCGGGCATGAGGGATCCTGTGGGGATGAGAATCTAAGTGGCTTACCTTCTCTGTCACGCCAGATCCGAAATCGGCTCACATTTTTTGAAAATAAAATGCACACCCTTTGTGGGAGCGGGCTTGCTCGCGATTGGATCGCCGTGGTGTGACTGGCAGACCGCGTTGTTGCCATCGCGAGCAAGCCCGCTCCCACAACAAGCTCGCTGCTACAACACGTCCGTTTGCACAGAGCCGTTACACCCGCGCTTCAACCGTTACCCAATAGCGGGTAAAGCGCTTGATTCGCACTGGCAAGCTGACGGCAAGCAGGTCCAGCACGCGTTCGCTGTCGTCCACCGGGTAGGTGCCGGAGATCAGCAGGTCGGCGACTTTTGGGTCGCAGTTGAGCTGGCCCCGGCGATAGCGGCCCAGTTCGACGAGAAAATCCGCCAGGCGCATATGCGCAGCAACCAGCATGCCGTCGGTCCACGCACCGCTCCCCGCATCCAGAGGGCGCGGGGTGTTCCAGGCCTGGCGGGTGAAGCTCAGTTGCTGGTGCGGCTCAACCCACAATGCACTACCCGTATGCGCCGTTGGCATCAACGCAACCCGGCCCTCGAACACGGCGATTTCAGTGCGGTCGCCAAATTGGCGCACATTCAGGCGGGCGCCCTGGGGCTGCAAGCTGCCGTGGGCGGTGAGCACCTGCAAGGGCCGCGAATCCCGGGCGGCGGTGAGCAGCATTTCGCCTTCGAGCAGGCGGATGACTCGTTGCTGGGCATCGAATTTCACATCCACCGCGCTGGCGGTGTTGAGCTGGAGCTGGCTGCCATCATGCAACTGCAGGTTGCGCCGCTGGCCCACCGGTGTGCTGAAGTCTGCCAGCAACGGGGTGACGGGCAACTGCTCGCGCAGGCCCCAGGTCAATGCCGAGCCTGCGCCTAAAAGCAGCAACAGCTTCAATGCCTGACGGCGACTGCTGCTTTTGGGCGCGTTCAGGGCCGCATGGGCCAGTGGCGACGACAAACCGCGCAAGCGCTGGTTGATGCGCTGGATATGCTCCCACGCCCGCTGGTGTTCAGGATGGGCGTGTAACCATTGCTCCCAGGCCTGCTGGCGCCTGGGACTGAGCGCACCGCCCTGCATTTCGACCAGCCAGCTGACTGCTTGCTCGGCCACCGCCGTGCCGATGTCGGGCGGTGCATTGAAGGCACCGTTCACAGGGCGAAGTAGCAACGCAGGGCTGCCTTGCTCAAATGACGTTTGACCGTGGCAATCGAGATACCCAGTTGAGCGCCGATTTCTGCGTAGCCCAGGCCATCGACCTGAGCCAGTAAAAAGGCCCGTTTGACCGGGGAAGGCAGGCCGTCGAGCAATTGATCGAGCTCCATCAGGGTTTGCAGAATGATTGCGCGTTCTTCTTCACTGGGGGCAACCTGTTCGGGCAGGTCAGCCAGGGCCTGCAGGTAGGCGCGCTCCAGATCCTGGCGGCGATAGTGATTGAACAGCACGCGCTTGGCGACCACGGTCAAAAACGCCCGGGGTTCGCCAGGGGGCGGGGTTTCGCGGGCGGTCAGCAGCCGCATGAAAGTGTCCTGGGCCAGGTCGGCGGCATTCTGCGGGCAGCCGAGCTTGCGCCGCAACCAGCCCGTGAGCCAGCTGTGGTGGTCCTGATACAGAACCTCGACGGTGTTTGACTGCGACAACGACCACTCCGGCTGCGCTGAATAACGCTTTAGAGAACAAGAATTGTTCGCATTGTAGGGGTGGCTTTATGCATTGAGCAATCACCACTTATCAAGGGCGGTCGCGCAGCCCGTCATCTGCTTTTGCATATGAGAATATTTATCATTAGTATCGCTTTCCTTTTGCCTGCGCATCGATCTCCATGACCCCACCCGAACTCAAGGATGGCCCTACCAGCGAACCGCGCCAGGGACGAGCGCATTTCCTGCAGGTGTTTCTTAGCCAACGTCCGCAGATGGAAGCGCTGGTGAGCCGCCGCGTGGGCTGCCGGGCTACGGCCGCGGATCTGGTGCAGGATTTGTTTTTGCGGTTTTGGCGGCGGCCGTTGGTGCAGGTTGAAGAGCTGAGCACCTATCTGCTGCGCTGTGCGGGCAATATCGCCATCGACCATTTGCGCAGCGAAGGTACGCGCGAGCGGGTCAGCCATCACTGGCAGCCTGAACCGGACGCCAGAAGCTGCGAGCCCCAGGCCGCTCTGGAAGCCGGAAATGACTTGCGCCAGGTCGAGGCGGCATTGCGCAGCCTGCCCGAGCGCACACGGCATATCTTTTTGCTCAACCGTATTCACGGTCGCACCTATGCCGAGATCGCCAAGGTCATGGGCGTGTCGCAAAGTGCTGTCGAAAAACACATGATGCGTGCCCTGGAGGCCTGCAAGGCCAGTCTGCGTGAGCCGCCATCAGGGGCAGCATTGTGAACCGTCATTCGAGAGTTGCCGTGACAGCCGAGCAAGAGCGTGCCGCGTTGGACTGGCTCAGTGTGCTGCACGACCGGCCCGACAGTGGCGATCAGGCCACCTTCAGTCGCTGGCTGCAGGCTGACCCTGCCCATGCCGAGGCCTATGCCCAGGCGCAGGTGGTGTGGGAGCTGAGTGAAGTGGCGGCCAGTACCCTGGCTGACGAAGAGTCGCTGGCCCTTCAGCGATACCTGTCGGCTATGGATACATCCCGGCGCGGTCGCCTGCGGCATTGGGCCGGTGGGTTGGCCATTGCTGCATGCCTGCTGCTGATGGTCGGTGTATTTGCCGGTTGGCAACCGGCGCGCTGGGTGGACGATCTGGGCGCGGACTATGTGAGCGCGCCTGGGCAAGTGCGCACTGTGGTGCTGGCCGATCAAACGCAGGTCACGCTGGATGCCGACAGCGCCATTGCGGTGAACTTCAGTGGTGGTGAACGCCATGTGCAATTGCGCCGTGGTGTGGCCTTCTTTCACGTCACCCATACCGGCGCGCCCTTTGTGGTAGATGCCGACGGCGGTGAAGCGCGGGTCCTGGGCACCGAATTTGAGGTGCGCCTGCAACCGGGCGGGGCGCAAGTCACGGTGTTGTCCGGGCGGGTAGGGGTCAAGGCTGGCAAGGATTCGGCTCAGCAGATTCTTACTGCCGATCAGCAAATTGCCTACGACGCTGGGGTTACCGATGCCGTGCATCACGTTGACAGCCAGAGCCGTCTGGGCTGGCGCTCGGGCTGGTTGAGCTATTACAAAACCCCGCTGGCTGATGTCGTGGCCGATCTCAGGCGTTATTACCCGGGGCAGATTGTGTTGCTCAACAGCCAGTTGGGTGCCAGGAAAATCAGCGGCAGTTTCCCCAGCCAGGACCCGCAAGCCGTGCTCAATTCGTTGCAGGGCGTGCTCGGATTTGAGCAGCACAGCGTGTTAGGGCTGATTGTGTTGCGTTGACGCGCCCTCCACATATCCCTGTGGGAGCGGGCTTGCTCCCACCGTTTTCCCACAGGCGGTCTGTGGCGGCATCCCGGATTTTTTTTCATTGCGTGGTGAGGTAAACCCCGGCCCCATCCGTGTAGTGCTTGAAAATGCGAAAAATTCGTATTCCGTATCAGGTCAACACACAGGTCATGAGCATGAAGTCCAGGGCAAGTTCGGTGAAACAGTGGTTGGGAGCTTCTGCATTCGTGATGGCCGGGTTGGCGCTAAACCCGCTTTATGCGGCCATGGCTGCCGAGGCGCCGCAACAGCAGGCCGAAGCCTTGTTCGATTTCAACCAGCCGGCGAAACCTCTGCCCCAGGCGCTCAACGACTTTTCCCGGCTGACCGGCCTGAGCGTGGTCTACACCGATGAAGCCCCCTTTGGCCTGCAAGCGCCGGCGATCAAGGGACGCATGAGTGCCGGGCAGGCTTTGCAGCAGTTGCTCGCGCAGTCTGGCTTCAATGGGCGGCGTACCGACGCCAACACTTTTGCCCTGGAACCCCAGCCCACCGCAGGCGCCCTGAACCTGGGGGCCACCAGCATTACCTCGCTGGCCACAACCGACACCAGCTACCAGCCACCAGCCACCACTTCGGTGATGCGCGGCACGGGCTCATCCATGGAAGTGCCGCAAACCATCAATGTGGTTGCCGCCCAGGTGATTCGCGACCAGGCGCCGCGCAATCTGGATGATGCCCTGAACAATGTCAGCGGCATCACCCAGGGCAACACGCTGGGCAGTACCCAGGACTCGGTGATGAAGCGCGGCTTTGGTGACAACCGTGACGGTTCGATCATGCGCGACGGTATGCCGCTGGTGCAGGGCCGGGCGATGAACGCTACCACCGAACGGGTCGAAGTGCTCAAGGGGCCGGCCTCGTTGCTCTACGGGATTCAAGATCCGGGTGGTGTCGTCAACGTGGTCAGCAAAAAGCCGCAGCTGGAGCAGTACAACGCGGTGACGGTGCGTGGGTCAACCTACGGTTCGGGTAAAAACGGCGGCGGTGGCAGCCTCGACAGCACCGGCCCGCTGGGTGACTCGGGGCTGGCCTACCGGATGATCATCGATCATGAAGATGAAGATTACTGGCGCAATTTTGGGGTGCATCGCGAAACCCTGATCGCGCCGTCGCTGGCCTGGTACGGCGACAACACCCAAGTACTGCTGGCGTACGAACACCGCGAGTTCCTGACCCCGTTCGACCGTGGCACGGCCATCAATCCGGCGACCAACCATCCGCTGGACATTCCGGCCACGCGCCGCCTGGACGAGCCGTTCAACAATATGGAAGGGCGCTCGGACCTGTACCGCCTTGAAGTCGATCACGACCTCAACGACGACTGGAAAGCCCATTTCGGCTACAGCTGGAACCGCGAAACCTACGACGCCAGCCAGGTTCGGGTTACCAAGGTCAACTCCGACGGCACCCTGACGCGAAAAATGGACGGCACCAAAGGCGCCATCACCACCGACCGTTTCAGCACCTTCAGCTTGCAGGGCAAGGTTCAGGCCGCTGGCATGCAGCATGACCTGGTGTTTGGCGTGGACGACGAATACCGCAAAATCTATCGCGCCGAGCTGATCCGCCAGGACAGCCAGTCCACGTTCAATTACGAAAATCCGGTGTACGGCAATGAAGTCGCCGGTACCACTGTGAGCGCCAGTGACAGCAACCAGACCGACCTGCTGCGCAGCGACTCGTTGTTTGCCCAGGACTCGATCCACCTCACCGACCAATGGATTCTGGTGGCGGGCGCACGCTTTCAGAAGTACGACCAACTGGCGGGCAAAAGCATTCCGTTCAAGGCCAGTACCGATACCAACGGGGTGAAATGGATCCCGCGGGCCGGGCTGGTATACCGCTACACCGATGAACTGTCGTTCTATGGCAGCTACACCGAATCGTTCAAGCCCAACTCCTCGATCGCTCCGCTGACGGGCGGCGTGGTACTGGACTCCTCCATCGCACCGGAGCAGTCAAAATCCTGGGAACTGGGGGCCAAGCTGGATATCCCGGGCCGTATCACTGGCACCCTGGCCTTGTACGACATCAAAAAGCGCAATGTGCTGGTGTCCTCCACGGTGGACGATGTCACCGCATATTCGGCCGCGGGTGAAGTTCGTTCCCGGGGCCTGGAACTGGACGTCAGCGGCCAGTTGACGGACCAGTGGAGCCTGATCGGCAGCTATGCCTACACCGATGCCGAGGTGACCAAAGACACCACCTACCAGGGCATGCGTCTGCAGAACGTGGCCAAGAACAGCGGTTCGCTGTCGGCGGTCTATGACTTTGGCAGCATCGTGGGCGGTGACAAGCTACGCGTTGGCGCAGGCGCGCGCTATGTGGGCGAACGGGCGGGGGATGCCCTGAACGACTTCGATCTGCCGGGTTACACCGTGGCCGATGCCTTTGCCACCTACGACACCAAGGTTGAGGGGCAAAAGGTCAAATTCCAGGTCAACGTCAAAAACCTTTTCGACCGCACTTACTACACCTCGGCGGCCAGCCGCACCTTCGTCTCGATTGGCGATGCCCGGCAACTCACATTTTCCAGCACTCTGGAGTTCTAAGGCCGCCAGGGTTACCTGAACACCGCCCGAAACTCCCCCGGCGTGCCGCCCAGGCTTTGCTTGAAGCGGTTGGCGAAGTGGCTGGCGCTGGCGAAGCCACAGGCCAGTGCAACATGGCCCAACGCCAGTGTGCTGTTGCGCAGCAGGTCGCGGGCGCGGGCCAGGCGGCGGGCCAGCAGGTATTGATGGGGCGGTACGCCAAAGCTTTCGCGGAACATGCGGGCAAAGTGGTAAGGCGATAGCGCGCACTGCGCTGCCAACTGGCCGATGTTCAGCGGTTCGGCCAGCCGGTGCTCGATGTATTCCACCAGTTGGCGGCGCTGATAGGCCGCCAGCCCGCCCTTGAGTTGCAGCCCGTCACGCAGCCCCACCTGGGTCAGTACGGCATGGTCGAGCAGGGCGCTGGCCAGGCTGCTGGTGAGCAGGCGTTCGGCGGGCTCGTCCCAGTTGGTCTGGATCAGTTGATGAAAGCGGCGGGTTTGCTGTTCGTCATCCTGAAAGGTCAGTTCCCGCAATTGCATCTCCCGGGGTTCGCGGTCGAGCAGGGCGATGCAGCCCAGGGCTAATTGCTCCTGGCTGACATACACATGGGCCAGGCGTATTTCGCCATTGATCACCCACGCCGATTGATGATCGGCGGGCAGCACGCAGAGCTTGCCCGGTGAGCCCTTGGCGCCGGGTTGTTCGCGTCTGAAAGTACCGGTGCCGCCGGAGATATAGCACGACAAGGTGTGGTGCGTCGGTGCTTCATACTCACGGGCATCGTGGTGGTTGGTCCACACAGCAGCGGCCAAGCCTTCACCCAGCTCAGCACTGTGCACCAGACGGGCATTGGGCGAGCTGTTCATGGACTGGAAGACTTGCAGGGTATCGAATGCGGGCATGCTCGCATCCTACTCCGTCGCACTGCGGCTGCCAGCCCCGACCCCACAAAAGCGCAAGAATCTGCAAGTGCGGCCCAGGCAGCGGGCCCAGACTGAAGGCCATTGTCTGGAGTGCGCCATGAACCTGTTTTTATATGTAATGACTGTCTTGATCTGGGGCACCACCTGGATCGCCCTGAAATTGCAATTGGGGGTGGTGGCGATACCGGTGTCCATCGTTTACCGCTTTGGTCTGGCGGCGTTGGTGCTGTTTGCCGTGCTGTTGCTCAGCCGCAAGTTGCAGGTGATGAACAGGCGCGGGCATCTGATTTGCCTGGCCCAGGGGTTGTGCCTGTTCTGTGTCAACTTCATGTGTTTCTTGACCGCCAGCCAGTGGGTGACCACAGGCCTGATCGCGGTGGTGTTTTCTACCGCCACATTGTGGAATGCGCTGAATGCGCGGATTTTCTTCAAGCAGAAAATCGCCCGCAACGTGATCGCTGGCGGTGCCCTGGGCATGCTCGGGCTGGGCCTGTTGTTCTGGCCGGAATTGAGCGGGCATGCCGCCACACCGCATATTGCCCTCGGACTGGGGCTGGCGTTGATCGGCACCCTGTGTTTTTCGGCGGGCAACATGCTGTCCAGCCTGCAACAGAAAGCCGGGCTCAAGCCGCTGACCACCAATGCCTGGGGCATGCTGTATGGTGCCAGCATGCTGGCGGTGTACTGCGCGCTAAGGGGTATCCCGTTCGAAATGGAATGGAACACGCGCTATATCGGTTCGCTGTTGTACCTGGTGATACCGGGCTCGGTGATCGGCTTTACCGCGTACCTGACCCTGGTCGGGCGCATGGGGCCGGAGCGCGCGGCCTATTGCACGGTGTTGTTCCCGCTGGTGGCGCTGAATGTGTCGGCCTTTGCCGAAGGCTACCAGTGGACCCCCCCGGCGTTGGCCGGGTTGGTGCTGGTGATGCTGGGTAACGTGCTGGTGTTTCGCAAACCCAAGCCGGTGGCATTGAACGCCAAGCTGGCGTGAGTCTGTAACCCCCTGTGGGAGCGGGCTTGCTCGCGATGGCAGCGACGCGGTGTATCAGTCACACCTCGGCGATCCAATCGCGAGCAAGCTCGCTCCCACAACAGACCTTGCCTCAGCCCTTGAACACCTGCGGGTTGACCAGGTCTTGCGGGCGTTCGCCCAGCAGGGCGCTGCGCAGGTTGGCCAGGGCGCGGTTGGCCATGGCCTCACGGGTTTCGTGGGTGGCCGAGCCGATATGGGGCAGGGTCACGGCGTTTTTCAACGCGAACAAAGGTGATTCGCTCAGCGGTTCTTTCTCGTAAACATCCAGGCCAGCTCCGCGAATGGTGCCGTTTTGCAGGGCTTCGATCAGTGCCGGTTCGTCGACGACCGGGCCACGGGAGATATTCACCAGAATAGCGCTCGGCTTCATCAGCTTGAGTTCGCGCTGGCTGATCAGATGCCGGGTTTTCTCGCTCAATGGCACCACCAGGCAGACGAAGTCCGCTTCGGCCAGCAACTGGTCGAGGCTGCGAAATTGCGCGCCCAGCTCTTGCTCAAGTGCGGTCTTGCGGCTGTTGCCGCTGTACAGGATTGGCATGTTGAAACCCAGCCGGCCACGACGGGCAACGGCTGCGCCGATATTACCCATGCCGACGATACCCAGGGTCTTGCCGTAGACATCGCTGCCGAACAGGGCGGGTGGCACGCTGGCTTGCCATTGGCCGGCCTTGGTCCAGGCGTCCAGCTCGGCGACCCGACGGGCGCTGCTCATGATCAGGGTAAAACCCAGGTCGGCGGTGCTTTCGGTCAGCACGTCCGGGGTATTGGTGAGCATGATGCCGCGTTCGTTGAAGTAGTCGACATCGTAGTTGTCGTAACCCACCGAGACGCTGGAGACGACCTCAAGCTGCCGGGCATGTTCCAGCTGCTTGCGCCCCAGTTTGCGGCCGACGCCGATCAGACCGTGGGCGTGGGGCAGTGCCTCTTCGAATTGGGCGTTGATATCGCCCAGCTTGGGGTTGGGCGCGATGACGTTGAAATCCTGTTGCAGGCGCTCGATCATCTCGGGGGTGACGCGGCTGAAGGCAAGTACGGTTTTCTTGGTGCTGGAAAGGCTCATCTGAACAAGACTCATCGGCTGTCGGGAATGTAAGCACGCTAACATTCTGGCCCGCCCGCTGCCAATCCTTGACCTGTGGGAGCGGGCTTGCTCGCGATTGGGTCGTCGGGGTGTGGCAGATACACCGCGTTGTAGCAATCGCGAGCAAGCCCGCTCCCACAAAATCGCAATCAGCTATAGGTGGCCAGTTCAGTCTGATGCGCCGCCAGAATTTCCGGCAGCGAGCTTTTCAAGTATTCGACCCAGGTCTTGATCTTGGCATCCAGGTACTGGCGCGACGGGTAGATGGCGTACAGGTTCAGTTCCTGGGAGCGGTACTTGGGCAGCATGCGCACCAGCGTGCCGTTGCGCAGGCCTTCGATGGCGGCGTACACCGGCAGCACGCCGACACCCATGCCGCTGGTGATCGCGGTTTTCATCGCGTCGGCCGAGTTGACCAGAAACGGCGAAGAGTTGATCAGCACCATTTCCTGGCCTTCCGGGCCTTCAAACACCCATTTGTCCAATGCAATCACCGGGCTGACCAGGCGCAGGCAGGAATGGTTGAGCAGGTCGCTGGGCTTGGTTGCCGTGCCATTGGCTTTCACATAGCCGGGCGATGCACAGACGATGCTGTAGGTAATGCCCAGGCGCTGGGACACAAAACCCGAGTCCGGCAGCTCGCTGGCCAGCACGATGGACACGTCGTAGCCCTCGTTGAGCAGGTCCGGCACGCGGTTGGCCAGGGTCAGGTCGAAGGTCACGTCGGGGTGGGTCTTGCGGTAGCGGGCAATGGCGTCGATCACGAAGTGCTGGCCGATGCCGGTCATGGTGTGCACTTTCAATTGCCCGGCAGGGCGCGAGTGGGCGTCGCTGGCCTCGGCTTCGGCTTCCTCAACGTAGGCCAGGATTTGCTCGCAGCGCAGTAAATAGCGTTTGCCGGCTTCGGTCAGGGCGATGCGGCGGGTGGTGCGGTTAAGCAGGCGTGTTTGCAGGTGGGCCTCAAGGTTGGAGACCGCGCGCGAGACGTTGGCAGTGGTGGTGTCCAGCATGGCGGCAGCGGCCGTGAAACTTCCGGCTTCGGCCACACAACTGAAGGCGCGCATGTTTTGCAAAGTGTCCATGAAGTGCTCTCAAGGGGCGATATAGGGGACAGCAACCAATTACACAGCAACAAATTGTGACATGAAGTTTCAGGCTTTACAGGCCGCTTTTCATTCGACCAACGGATTATCCCAAGAACGGTAATAAAGATTCACATTTATGCCCGCTTATCGTTGTGCCTGCCAAGTCATAGACTTCTCTATCTCAAGCCTCATCCTCCCTCCTTTTCAGGAATTTGCAGCAGTGCAGCGTCGCATCAGCAGAGAGCTTAAAGCCCTCAGTGTTCTGGCTTTATCGTTAGCATTAAACGGCTGCATTGGTTTTGGTGGCATCGCGCCCAAGGGCAGCATGCTTCCCGCCAATACGCTGGCCACCGACGAGGCGATTCAAAGCGCCGCGAAAGACGCGAACTGGCCCAAAGCCCAATGGTGGCACGCTTATGGCGACCCGCAACTGGATGAGTGGATCAGCCTTGCCGTACAGGGTAGCCCAACGATGGCAATGGCTGCAGCCCGTGTGCGTCAGGCCCGGGCCATGGCCGGGGTTGCCGAGTCGGCCGAGTCGCTGCAAATCAACGCAGATTCGACGCTCAAACGGCACAACTGGCCCTCGGACCAATTCTATGGCCCGGGTGCATTGGACAACTCCACAACCTGGGACAACAACGCCGCGCTGGGCTTCAGCTTTGCCCTGGACTTGTGGGGCCGCGAAAGCAATGCCACAGAGCAGGCCGTGGACATGGCGCACATGAGTGTGGCCGAAGGTCGTCAGGCCCAGCTCGAACTGCAGAACAACGTGATTCGTGCCTATATCCAACTGTCGCTGCACTACGCCCAGCTCGATATCGTCGAATCGACTCTGCACCAGCAAGAACAGATTCTCGATCTGGCGCAAAAGCGTCTGGACGGCGGTATCGGCACCCATTTTGAAGTCAGCCAGGCGCAGGCGCCGCTGCCCGAGATTCATCGCCAGATTGACGCCCAGGAAGAAGAAATCGCCTTGACCCGCAACCAGTTGTCGGCGCTGGCCGGTAAGGGCCCGGGGGAGGGTGCACGCCTCAAGCGACCAACCCTCGCCCTGGCCACTGCACTGAAACTGCCGTCGAGCCTTCCTGCTGAACTGCTGGGACAGCGTCCTGATGTGGTTGCCAGCCGCTGGGAAGTGGCAGCCCAGGCCCGCGGCATCGATGTGGCGCACGCCGGTTTCTACCCCAACGTAGACCTGGTGGGCAGCATCGGCTTTATGGCCACCGGTGGTAGCGCGCTGGGTTTTCTGACCGGCAAGAAGCTCAACTACAACGTTGGCCCGGCCATTTCCCTGCCGATCTTCGATGGCGGTCGCTTGCGCTCGGAACTGGGCGTGGCCTCTGGTGGCTATGACATGGCCGTGGCCAAGTACAACCAGACCCTGGTGACTGCGCTCAAGGGCATTTCCGATCAGTTGATCAAGCGCGAGTCGATGGAAAAACAGCAGGTCTTTGCCGCCGAGTCGGTGCAGGCCGCGCAAAAAACCTACGACATCGCCGTGGTCGCGTTCCAGCGTGGTCTGACCGACTACCTCAACGTGCTCAATGCACAAACCCTGCTGTTCAAGCAGCAGCAGATCCAGCAGCAGGTCCAGGCCGCCCGCCTGAGCGCCCACGCCGAGCTGGTGACGGCGCTGGGTGGCGGCCTTGGTGCTGGCAACGATGTGCCCAGGGACGATCGCTATGTGCCCGACAAACCGCCGGCCGTCATGGCGCTGTTCAACCACTGAACCTGACCACCAATCCCCCTCGATGGCTAATTTTGAGAGCCTGTAGATGAACCACTTGCCCGCCCCGGTACGCTGGCTGTATTCCCTGGAATGGCGCCGTGGCTTTTTTGACTGGGCACGCAGCGATGGCGTGACCTGGGTGCATATTTTCAAAGTGCTGGTCGCCGCCTTTCTGACCCTGTGGCTGGCCATGCGCCTTGAGCTGCCGCAACCGCGCACCGCCATGATCACTGTCTTTATCGTGATGCAGCCGCAAAGCGGCCAGGTGTTCGCCAAAAGCTTTTACCGGTTTTTGGGCACCCTGACCGGCTCGGCGGTAATGGTGGCGCTGATCGCCCTGTTCGCGCAGAACACCGTGCTGTTTCTCGGTGCGATGGCGATCTGGGTGGGCATCTGCTCCGCCGGTGCTGCTCGCTGCCGCAACTTCCGTGCTTATGGTTTTGTGCTGGCCGGTTACACCGCTGCAATGGTCGGCCTGCCTGCTCTGGCCCACCCCGATGGCGCCTTTATGGCCGCGGTGTGGCGGGTGCTGGAGATCTCGCTGGGCATTCTCTGCTCCACCGTGGTCAGCGCTGCGATCCTGCCCAAAACGGCTGGCGCAGCAATGCATGACGCGCTGTACAAACGCTTTGGCGTATTTGCCGGTTTTGTTGCCGAAGGCCTGCGTGGCCAGTCCTCCCAGGAGGCCTACGAGGCCAGCAACGTGCGTTTTATCGGTGAAAGCGTGGGCCTGGAAGGCATGCGCAGCGTGACCGTATTTGAAGACCCGCATATGCGTCGTCGCAGTGGCCGCCTGAGTCGTTTGAACAGCGAGTTCATGGCCATTACTACGCGCTTCAATGCCTTGCACCAGTTGCTTGCACGTTTGCGCAGCCGTGGTGTGGTGGACGTAGTGTCGGCCATCGAGCCGGAGCTGGAGATCCTGGCGAAGTTGCTCGACACCTATGCCGGTCGCTCGTTGACGGATAAAGACGCGGCCTTGCTCGCCGAGCAACTGGATGCCTTCAAGGCGAGCCTGCCAGGGCATGTGCGTGCGTTACGGGTCAGGTTTCTGCAAAGCGAACCCAGCCCGTCTGACTTCCTCGACTTCAACACCGCCTACGAGCTGCTGTTCCGCTTTGTCGACGACCTGCACAACTACGCGCTGACCCACGCCTCGCTGGCCGATCACACCCACGAACGGGAGCGTTGGGACCAACCGTTTATTTCGCAGACCAACTGGTGGTCGGCGGCCGCTTCCGGGATTCGGGCAGCGTTTATCCTGGCCGTGCTCGGCACCTACTGGGTGATGACCGCCTGGCCCAGCGGCGCCATGATGACCCTGATCGCCGCCGCCACGGTGGGCTTGTCGGCAGCCACGCCCAACCCCAAACGCATGGCTTTTCAGATGGCCTGCGGGACCTTCCTGGGGGCGTTGATCGGCTTTGTCGAAATGTTTTTCGTGCTGCCTCATATCGACGGTTTCCCGCTGTTGTGTCTGGTGCTGACGCCGGTGATCGTGCTCGGTTCGTTCCTCACGTCGCGGGCCAATTACGCGGGTGTCGGCCTGGGCTTGCTGATCTTTTTCAGCACCGGCTCGGTCCCCGACAACCTGACGATCTATAACCCGTATCAGTTCATTAACGACTACATCGCGATGGTCATGGGCATGCTGGTCTGTGCGGCTGCCGGTGCGATTATCCTGCCGCCCAACAGCCGCTGGTTGTGGAGCCGTCTGGAGCAGGATCTGCGTGAACAGGTGGTGTATGCCATCAGTGGCAAGTTACGTGGTCTGAGCTCCAGCCTGGAAAGCCGTACCCGTGACCTGATGCATCAGGCTTACGGCCTGGCCGCCGGCAAGCCGCAGGTGCAACGCCAATTGCTGCGCTGGATGTTTGTGGTGCTGGAAGTCGGCCACGCAATTATCGAGCTGCGCAAGGAGCAGGCGATCCTGCCGGTTCACCCGGCGTATGCCGAGGCCCAGCCGTGGCGCCAGGCCATCCGGGTCATGGGCCGGGCGCTGGTGCGGCTGTTTATCGCCCCCAGCGAAAGCAACCTGGAGCGCGCGCTGATTGCCGTCGATCACGCCATCAGCCGCGTGCAGTCTACCGACGAACCCTTTGCCCGCAACTTCGATACCTCGGCGTTGGTGCGGGTGCAAAGCTACCTGCATTTTATTCGTACATCACTGCTTGACCCGCAATCGCCGCTGGCCGCTTATGCCCAGCCGCAAGGACTTGAACATGCCTCGTGAAATCGCCTTCCACGGCGTCTACATGCCCACCATGACCCTGATGTTTTTTATCGCGGCGGGGTTGGCATGGGGCTTTGACCGACTGTTTTCCGGCTACGACCTGTACCGCTTCTTCTGGCACCCGGCGCTGCTGCGCCTGAGCCTGTTTGCTTGTCTTTTTGGCGCCATGGCGCTCACTGTTTACCGTTGAGACCGATCCGATGAAAAAGTTCTTCAGCCTGCTTGCCACCTTGCTGGTTTTGGCCCTTGCGATATGGATCGGCCGAACCCTGTGGGAACATTACATGAACACCCCGTGGACCCGTGATGGACGGGTGCGGGCCGATATCATCAACGTCGCGGCCGACGTCAACGGCTATGTGGTCGGCGTGCCGGTCAAGGACAACCAGTTGGTGAAAAAGGGCGACGTGCTGCTGGAAATCGACCCTGAGCACTACGAAATCATGGTCAAGCAAGCCCAGTCGCTGGTGGCCTCCCGCAAGGCAACCTGGGAAATGCGCAAGGTCAACGCCCATCGTCGGGCTGACATGGACAGCCTGGTGATTTCCCGCGAGAACCGTGACGACGCCAGCAACATCGCCGACTCGGCCCTGGCCGACTATCAGCACGCCCTGGCGCAGCTGGACGCGGCGCAGCTCAACCTCAAGCGCACCAAGGTCCTGGCCACGGTCGATGGTTACGTGACCAACCTCAATGTGCATCGCGGCGACTATGCGCGGGTGGGTGATCCGAAAATGGCCGTGATCGACCAGGATTCGTTCTGGGTCTATGGCTTCTTTGAAGAAACCAAACTGCCGCATATCCGCGTGGGCGACAAAGCCGACCTGCAAATGATGAGCGGTGAAGTGTTGAAGGGCCACGTTGAAAGCATCTCGCGCGGTATCTACGACCGCGACAACCCCGAAAGCCGTGAGCTGGTGGCTGACGTTAACCCGACGTTCAACTGGGTGCGTCTGGCCCAGCGGGTACCGGTGCGGATCCATATTGACGAGATCCCCGATGGCTTCCTGCTGGCCGCGGGTACGACCTGTACGGTGATCGTGGATCAGGGCAAGGCCGAGTAAAGTTAATGCGGGAGCGGGCTTGCTCGCGATGGCCTCGACGCGGTTTAACTGAAACACCGCAGTGACGGCATCGCGAGCAAGCCCGCTCCCACAAGCGCGAGGCCGGGGTTCAAGCCGCGCAAAACGTCTCGTGCAAATGCCGCCACAGTATCTTGCCGTCGGCGTCTTTCTCGAATACCACGGTGGCGCGGCGGTCGGTGCGGTTGCCGTTGTGTTCCTCCTGCAGCTCGCGGTAGCTGACTACTGCACCACCTGGATGCAGGGCAATGCCCTTGAACTCGCTGAGGGTGATGTTCAGGCCCGGGCGCGCACCGCGCAGTTGTTCAAACAGTGTTTCTACGCCGTTGGCGTCCAGCACGTTGCCGCTGGGGGCAATCATCGAAAACTGCGGCGAAAACCGCGCCAGCAATACCGGCAGCACGCCGGGTTCCAGACCGGAAAACCAGCCTTCAATTTCGACGTGGGTTTCGCTTACCAGGTCGAAGTAGCGCTTATAGTCACTCATCAAAATCTCCAGGTCAGGGTGCGAGCAAGGCCAGCACGCGGGATGTATCAAGGCGTAGAACGGGAACCAGCGGCACCAGCGTCAATGCACCCCCGATGGCAAAGCATAGGGCAAAGGCGTGGGACGTCGAGGTGATTGCGGTCAATGTACCGAACAGGGCCATCATCAAGGCCGGGCCAAGCAGGAAGCTCAATTGGCGGTTGAGGTTCCACAGTGCACTGGCGTGGCCCATGTGTTCGGGTGCGATATCGATAAAGGCTGTGTTTTGTGCGCTGCTGCTGCACAGGCTGCCACCAAAGCCCATCACGGCGTACAGCGCCATGGGCAAGCCGATGCTGGAGCTATCGATTTGGGGCAGTAACGCAATACCCGCGGCTTGTACGCTCATGCCCAGCAGTAGCAAGGGTTTGGGGCCAAGGCGGTTGAACTGGTAGCGGCTCAGGGTGATGCCCAGTGCTGAAGCCAGAGCCCAGGGCAGCATCAGCATGCCGGTTTGCGTGGCGCTAAAACCCAGTTGGTGCAGGTACAAGATACTCACCAGTTGCGTGCCGATGAAAATGCCGGGGATAAACAGGTAGGTCAGCATTGCCACTTGCAGCAACGGGCTTTTGAACAGGCGGCCCATATTGGCTGCGCCAGCTCGAATGCGCCTGTAAGTCATGGGCAATACGGGCTGCGCAGGCGGGTCGGGTTGCAGCCAGCAGACTGCCAGCAGCAGGGTAAGCAAGGTCAGTGGCAGATTGGCATAAAACACCCAGCGCCAAGTGAGCGCTTCGATCATCCAGCCGCCCAGTGCTGGCGACAGTGCGGGCACTAGCAGCGCCACCAGCAAAATCACTGAGGTCAGTCGGGCCCGGTCGCGGATCGGGAAGTGCCGATAGGCCATAGCCTGACCGACCGGAATCAACAGCCCGCCCCCCAGCCCCTGCAGCAGGCGGTAGCCGATCAGAGCTTCAATTGAGGTCGCTTGGGCCACACACAACGACGCCACGCTGAATAATGTCAGTGAAAGCACAATCAGGCGTTTCTCACCAAACAGTTGGGTTAGCCATACGCTGGGCACAATGACCAGGATCAGGCCAAGCATGTAGGCATTGCCAATCCACGCCAGTTGTGTGACCGAGGCATGCAGCTGCTGGCTGATATCCGGGTAGGCGATCGAGGCTGCGAACATATTCACCAGATCCAGGGCAAATCCCAGCAGATACACCAGCGCGACTTTATTGCGGTAAGCCATGGGTGGCTCCTGTTCAGTAGAGCGCACAGTAAGCAGCTTTGGCTTATGGAGGAACCGTCCGTCTGCTGCTAGATTGTCAAAATTATTTTGACAATTGGCAGGTTTCTCTATGGTCAGCCTCGACCGGTTCGACACCTTCAAGGCCGTGGTCGAAGCAGGCTCCCTTACCGCCGCGGCTGATTTACTGGGGCAAACCCGTGCGGTGGTCAGCTTCAATATCAAGCGTCTAGAGGCTGAGCTGGGCGTGACCCTGCTAACGCGCAACACCCGACGGTTGGCCCTGACTGAGGCGGGTGAGCGCTTTTACCAGCGCTGCCTGAGCATGCTGGAAGAGGCCCGGCTGGCGATTGACGAAGCGCGCAGCGAACACACCGAACTCAAGGGCACGCTGCGCATCACCACCACCGTTGAATATGCCCTGGCCAAGGTGGTGCCGGCGCTGGAGCTCTTCCGTGCCTTGCACCCTGACCTCAACGTCCAGCTGTCGACCTCATCGACCCACGCGGATCTGATCTCCGAGCGTTTTGACGTGGCCTTGCGACTGGGTCGCGTGCTCGACTCCAGCCATCGTGCCGTACAATTGAGCACCTTCGGCATTCTGCCGGTGGCCTCGCCGGCGTTCGTTGCCAGCGTGGTGCCGATAGACAGCGTGCACGCGCTTGAGCAAACGCCGTGGCTGGAGCATGGCCGGGTTGGGGAGTTGACTATTACCGAGGTGAGCAGCGGTGTGGTCCGTCCTTACCAGCCCAACCCCTGCAAGGCGCGCATCAGGGCGGACAATTCATCGGTGTTGCAGGCGTTTGCCCTGACCGGGCAAGGCGTGGCGATCCTGCCCGACTGGCTGATCGAGGAGGATTTGCGCACGGGGCGGCTGGTACATCTGCTGCCCGAATGGCAACTGAGCCGCCAGGGGGTGTACGCGCTCTACCCCGATACACGGCATTTGCCGCTGAAGGTGCGGGTGTTTATCGATTTTATGAAGGCGTATGCATAGGCCAGTGCTATCACCCGTAGCAGCTGCTACATAATGAGTGTCAGGCACGGGTATTGAGGCCGAACCGCTTCATCAGGATTTTTTCCAGTAGGGCAGCGGGCACCAGCGCGGCCAGCAGCGGCAAGGCGCGGCTGCCATTACCGTAACGCAGCAACATCGGTGGCTTGGGTTTCATGACGGCCTTGAATACTGCGTCGGCAAAAGCTGTGGCCGGGGTGGGATTGTCTTGTGAGGCCCTGGCCCTGGCGCGAATACCGTCGCGCATGGGCCACCAGGCGGAGCTCTCGGCAATCAACTGCTCGGCCTGGGCGCTGGCATTTTTCGCGAAGCTGGTATCAATGGCCCCGGGCTGCACTTCCAGCACGCCAATGGCAAAAGGCGCCAGCTCCATGCGCAGGGCATCACTCAAGGCATGTACTGCAGCTTTAGAGGCACAGTAGGCGCCGGCAAACGGGGTGACCAGTACCCCGGAAACACTGCCGATATTGACCACCAGCCCCTTGTTGCGGCGCAGCGCCGGGAACAGCGCGCGGGTAACGCCCACAATGGAAAATACATTGGTTTCAAACTGCTGCTGCAAGCCCTCGACGCCGCCATCGAGCAGGGGGCCCATAGCGCCGAAACCTGCATTGTTTATCAGCACGTCCAGCCCGCCGCCTGCCTGCTCCAGGCGCTCGGCCAATTGCTCCAACCCCTGCGGATCATTGACGTCCAGTTGCACAGCGGCAAACCCCGCCGCAGCCAATAGTGCTACATCCCCAGGCTTGCGGGCGCAGGCCCAGACATCATGCCCCGCCACCTTGAAAGCATCGGCCAGGACGCGGCCAATACCGCTGGAACAACCGGTGATCAAAACACGCAGCATGGGAACATCCTTAATTGGAAAAACTGCCTTGCAGGCGTTCTGCCCGAAACTCGAGGGTTTGCGGGCGATAACCCGTGCGCAGCGGCGGCATCGGCAAGCAGTCCTGCCAGCTTGCCCCTGCTTGCAATTCGCCGGGGCCGCGGTAGCGCGGGGCGGTGTAAAGGTTGTCGGCAAGATTGACGGTGTCGCCCGGTGCATAGGCGGCAATGCGCCAGCCAAGTTCGACCAGTGGTACGTCATTGCTGTTTTTCAGGGTCAGTTGCAGCGGTCGGTCTGCCGGGCATTGGGCAGGGTCATAGACGATGCGCAGTTCCAGACGTGCCAGTTGTGCCGCCTCACGGCTGTCCAGCCACGCCACCGAGGCTGCAACTATCGCCAGCCCCAGTACGGCAGCCAGTGAGACCGGCAAGGCCTTGGCCGGGTAGCGCAACAACAGGACAAGCCAGGTGATGATCAGTAAAACGCCGATAAACATGGCTGGGCCTCTTGCAGGGAATACCTATAACTTACCAGCATGAGGCATGCAGCGGGTCACTGCGGGGCGTGGTCGCGCAAAAACACCAGCAAATCCGGCTTGGACTGCTCGGCGCTGAAGCGATAACCCTGCTCATCAAACTGCTTGAGGTGCTCAGGGTTGTCGATGCGCTCCTTGATCACAAACCGGCTCATCATGCCTCGGGCTTTTTTCGCATAGAAACTGATGATTTTATGCTGGCCGTTTTTCAGGTCCTTGAACTCGGTATTGATGATGCGGGCGTTCAATGCCGACTTTTTTACCGCCGAAAAGTATTCGTTGGATGCCAGATTGAGCAGTACGTCATCGCCTTGTTCGGCCAGGGCCTGGTTGAGCCATTCGCTGATGTGCGTGCCCCAGAACGCGTACAGGTCCTTGCCCCGTGCGTTGGCCAGTTTGGTGCCCATTTCCAGGCGATACGGCATCATCAGGTCCAGCGGACGCAGCAGGCCGTAGAGCCCCGAGAGCATGCGCAGGTGGCTTTGCGCATAGTCGAAGTCGGCCTCGCTGAAGTCCACGGCATTGAGGCCGGTGTAGACATCGCCCTTGAACGCCAGCAGTGCCTGCTTGGCATTGGCGGGGGTAAAGGCGGGCGTCCAGCTGCCAAAGCGCGCCGCGTTGAGGCCCGACAGCTTGTCGGATAAATGCATCAGCTCGCCAATCTGTTGCGGGCTCAGTTCGCGCAATTGTTCGATCAATTCCTGGGAATGGTCCAGGTACTGGGGCTGGGTGAAACGTGCTGTGGCGGGCGGCGTTTCATAATCGAGGGTTTTAGCGGGTGAAATCACCATCAGCATGGGGTTGTCTCCTTTTAGCGTCGGGGGATTCTAGGCGTTGGCGCAGTTTGACTCCACCTATGAACGCGATAGATCCCCCAACGCCTGCGGGGTCGGGCACTGGTCGGGTTATAGTGCAGTCAGTTTTTACAGGGGGTTGATCAGTGCGCATTGCTCTTTTCTTGTGGGTCTGGCTGGTGTGTGCCGGGGCGGTGGCGGCACCTGTCGAGCCCGCGACGCTGGATCGCAGCACATGGCCCGAACAATTGACCAGCCCGGCCTTGTTCGATGTTGCCTCGCGTGCCGAAATACTCGCTTTTGCCCATGCCTTGATGGTCAGCGAAGCGCTGGATGAAAGCGCCCTGAAACAGCGGTTGGGTCTGAAAATAATCAATGTTGAGGCAATAGATGCTCTGCGCCAGCGGATGTGGCAGCGGTTACTGACCAACTACAACCTGGCGCAGCAAAGTTGCGATCAGGATGCTTCGTTCTGCTATTACGTCGATGACATGGACAGTCTGCGTGAGCAGGCGGGCAAGTTCGCAATCGCCGATGACTCGTTTTATGTGGCCTGGGCCGAGCCCGGCCGTGAGTTTCACCAGCGCTACCTGGATGAGCAATTACGCATGGCGGCGCTGCTCCCGCAAATCAGCAGTGAAATCGCTCTGTTGGGCGACCAGGAAGTCAACGGCGAGACGATGCACGACCGGCTGTTTTTGTTGACCTTCGACAGCGGCCCCACGCAATTGCCGGGCACTACTGACTGGCTGACCGGGTACCTGCGCAAGCAATCCATCAGCGGGATTTTTTTCGTGCTGGGTAACAGCTTGCAGGTGCGTCTCGACAAGGAAGGCGCGCTGGCCTTGCAGGCGCTCTACAAGGGACAGTGTGTGGGCGTGCAGGGCTGGGAGTACCGTTCCCACAGTCACTGGAAAGACTGGCAGGACTCTATTGCGCGTAGCGCCGCCCTGGTCAATCAGGTTGTGCCGCAGCGCTACGTGCCTCTGTTTCGCCCGCCCTACGGGCAGCGCCGGGCCGACAGCGGCGGTTTTTTTGAGGCTCAGGGCATGCGGGTGGCCTTGTGGGGCATCGATGCCCAGGACTTGGCGACGAGCTTGAACGGCGAGCAGTCAGCCCATCGAGTATTGACCCTGATGCTGCTTTGGCGGCATGGGGTGATTGCGTTTCATGACACCCAGGACAAGGTGCGTACGGCATTACCCTGGCTGATGAACGCTACCTCACAAAGTGGATTGGGCTGGGAAAGTTGTGAAGCGCTCGGTGAGCGCTAGACCATTCTTCCTGGCCCGCCGGCTTCGATGGGCCAGGAGTCACGGCGTTACAGCAGGCGCAGTGCCAGATGGCTGCCAGCGCGCAGGTATTCAACCTGGGCGGTGATTGCATCCTTGACGATGGCTTCACCGGTATCGGTCAGCTTGGCGTTCTTGGCATCGATTACTGCCAGTTGCAGCAATTGCATGGCGACATCCATGGCCTTTTGAAAAGCGGTCGTATTGTTGTGATGGCCAAAGTGCTCAATGATCCTTTCCATTCTTTCATCAGCATTGTCGCGCAGCTGTTCGTACTCGGTAAACGAAACGCTGCCGTCCTTGTAAATATCGAGCAGCAATTGTTCCAGTGTTTTGGAGATGGGAGTCATACAGTCATCCTTTCGCAGTAACGCGGTCGCGGTATTTATTCGTCACCTGAAGAGGGGTGCGTCAGTACCGTGACCTCGTGCATTAATGAAGGTGTTGCGCGGAGTTGAATCAGAAAATCACCACGGAAGTGACGGTTAGCGGACTCAGTACCAGCTGCAGCTTAATGCGGGCGAAAAGATGCTGGCGCAGGGTTTGTCCTGGATCTATGTAGGAATTAACTGGCTTTAATGAAGGGGTGTCGAATTCAGGTTTGAGCGCTGCTCACTGCCGCGACAGAGGAAGAATAGGTTGATTGCAGCGTTTTTTAATATCGGTAGATCTATTAGCTTAGTTGCGGTCCCGGAATGCGCCAAGGGTTGTTCGTCATTCAAAAAATAAAGTGCTGGAATGTGAAAAAACATTTTTTTTGTCACACATTTAGGAGTATTACGAAGACAGACGGCCGAAACCTGCGAAACAGGTGGCGTCTTCCAGGACGCCATCGGGCAGGGTATACGGCAGTCACTTCGAGGCGCAGCACTGTTGCGGTATTGCGTCGAATGGCTCCCACAAAGGTGACCGAGTATGGATGATCACGGACGCACTCCTTCTTCCAACCAGCCAATCCTTTATGTACTCGATACCAATGTTCTGATTCACGATCCAAACGCAATGCTTAACTTCGAGGAACACCACGTCGCGATCCCGATGACGGTGCTCGAAGAGCTCGACAAGCTCAAAACCGGCAAATTACTGGTGGCAGCCGAGTGCCGTCAGGCCATTCGCCTCATTGACCAGTTGCTGGGGGTTGCCACCCCCGATGACGTCGAAAAAGGTGTGCCGATCCAGCGCGGCAAAGGCGCACCTAAGGGCTTCCTGTCGATCATGATGAGCAAGCGCCGCGAGCCCAACGCGTTGCTGCCCGAAAACCTCAACGACAACATCATCATCAACCAGTTGATCGACTTGCACGCCCGTGAGCCGCAATTGCGCGTGGTGCTGGTCACCAAAGACATCAACATGCGCCTGAAGGCCCGGGCTTGCGGGATCGAGTCCGAGGATTACAGTACCGACCAGCTGGTTGACGACGTGTCGATGCTCTCGCGCGGCTATCACACCATGACCGGTTCGTTCTGGGACCGCGTCAACAAGGTCGAAACCCGCCAGGGGCATGGCCGTACCTGGCATCAGGTGCAAATGAACGAAAACCTGCCGGCGGTGCATATCAATGAATTCATCATTGATGAGCAGGGCTTTGTCGGCTGGATCAAGGAGGTGCGCAAGGATCAGTTGCTGATCCTCGACATGCATCAGGAACCGCTGCTGCACCAGGAAGCCTGGGGCCTCAAACCGCGGGATATTTACCAGGGGCTGGCGCTGTTTGCTTTGCTCGACCCGGACATTCACCTGGTCAACCTGTCGGGTGCGGCGGGATCGGGCAAGACCATTCTTGCGCTGGCGGCAGCGATTGAACAAACCATGGTCAGCAAACGCTACCGGCGGATTATCTGTACCCGCAGCGTGCAGGGCCTGGACCAGGAAATCGGCTTCTTGCCGGGCACCGAAGCCGAAAAAATGGAGCCTTGGCTGGGTGCCATTACTGACAACCTCGAAGCTCTGCACATGGATGATGAAAATACCCACGGCAGCGTCGACTACATTCTGAGCAAGGTGCCGTTGCAGTTCAAATCCCTGAACTACATCCGCGGTCGCAGTTTCCAGCAGAGCCTGATCCTGATCGATGAGTGCCAGAACCTGACACCGCACCAGATGAAAACCATCATTACCCGTGCCGGTGCCGGTTCCAAAGTGGTGTGCCTGGGTAACCTGGCACAGATCGATACCCCCTACCTGTCGGCCACCAGTTCGGGGCTGACCTACCTGACGGAGCGTTTCAAAGATTTCCCCAACGGTGTGCATATAGCCCTGCAAGGGGTGCCTCGCTCGATTCTGGCGGAATACGCCGAGTCACATTTGTAACTTGCCTGAAGGTGGGAGCGGGCTTGCTCGCGATGAAGATGACGCGGTATCCCAGATACACCGCGCCACTTTCATCGCGAGCAAGCCCGCTCCCACTGGCGTTTTGGCTTCATGTAAGCTGACGGCGGTTGCGCGCATGGATCATGCAGCGTTGCCCTGGAGTTGGCCAAGACAGGAGCGTCAGGTGTTACTGCGTAATATCGATTTGAATCTGCTGGTGGTGCTCGATGCGCTGCTCACGGAAAAACACGTAACCCGCACCGGTGTTCGTTTGCATTTGAGCCAGCCCGCCATCAGCCACTCACTGAACAAACTCAGGGTGCTGCTTGATGACCCGTTGCTGATCCGTCAGGGCAACGAGGTGGTGCTGAGCGTGATGGCGCAAAATCTCCAGGCGCCGCTCAAGGCCATCCTGGGACAGGTCGAAACGCTGCTCGGTCAGTCCATCGACTTTGTGCCGGCAGAATCACAGCGCACCTTTCGCCTGGCCATGTCCGATTACGGCGCGACCATCGTGTTGCCAAAACTGCTGGTGCTGCTGCGCGAGCAAGCACCGGACACTTCGCTGGTGATCATCCAGGACAGCCGCCTGGGCATGCTGGAGCAGATCGAGCAGGGCAAGATCGATCTGGCCGTTGGGGTTTTCCCCACGATGCCAGCAGATATCTGCAGCGATGTATTGTTTGAAGAAACCTTTACCTGCCTGCTCAATCGTCGTTCGCTCCCGGACAATGGCGTGCTCGATCTGGACAGCTATCTGGCGCGCCCGCACCTGCTGGTGTCGACGGATGGCAATACCCAGGGTGAGGTCGATAACGTGTTGCACGCCCGGGGGTTGCAGCGCCGGGTTGCGGTCAATGTGCCGCACTGGGGCACGGCACCGGGGATGATTACCGACACCGACCTGATTCTTACTGTGGCCACCCGTACCCTGGACAATCTGTCATTCGGCGACAGCCTGGTGGCACTGCCGCCTCCCATGACGATAGCGCCGTTCAACTATGTGCAGGTCTGGCATCAGCGTTTCAACGAAGACCCGGCTCATCGCTGGCTGCGGGATCTGGTCAGGCAAGTGAGTGCGCCTTCAGCCGCGTGAAGCGATGACAAAACCTGCCAGCACCACGCTGACCCCGAGCAGTTTTTGCAGGCTGGGGGTGTTTCTTGGCAAACCCAGCAAGCCGAAGTAATCGATCAGCAGTGAACTGATCAACTGGCCCACCACCACCGCCATGATGAAGTTCAGCGCCCCCAGGCGCGGCACGCTGATCAGCGCCACGGTGATGTAAAACACCCCGGCCAGCCCGCCGAGCCAGATCCACCAGGGGCCGGTGAGCAGGGCCGCGAGATTGGGGCGGGGCACTTTGACAATCAGCATTACCAGCGCAATCGCCAGGCCGCTGATCAGTAATGAGATCACGGTGGCCCAAAAGGGATGGCCCAGCACCACGCCCAATCGAGCGTTACTGCCCGCTTGCAGGGGCACCGCAGCACCCGCCAGCAGGCTCAGGGCAATGGCAATAAAAAGTGGCATAGGTATGACTCCAAAGTTTCGACCTTTGTACGGCGATTGCCTGCGGGCGGCCAATTCCATGTTCTGATGCGCGGTATTCGCGGGGTCGATGGCCTTAAGCTGACCCTCGGGTTTACAATCGATACTCCTCTCTGGAGTACCCCCTGTGCTGACTCACTTAGATTCCCAAGGCCGCGCCAACATGGTCGATGTCACCGACAAAGCGGTGACCTCCCGTGAGGCTGTGGCACAAGCGGTGGTGCGCATGCGCCCTGAAACCCTGGACATGATCATCAGTGGCGGTCACCCCAAGGGTGATGTGTTTGCCGTGGCGCGGATTGCCGGGATCCAGGCAGCGAAGAAAACCTCGGACCTGATCCCTTTGTGCCATCCGTTGATGCTCACCAGCGTCAAGGTTGAGCTCAGTGCCCAAGGCAGCGACGCGGTATTGATCGTGGCGCGCTGCAAGCTGTCCGGGCAGACCGGCGTCGAAATGGAAGCCCTGACCGCCGCCAGCGTTGCAGCCCTGACTATTTACGACATGTGCAAGGCGGTCGATCGCGGCATGACCATCGAAGGTGTGCGCGTACTGGAAAAGCTCGGCGGCAAGAGCGGGCACTTTCAGGCGGATGCGTCATGAAGCTCAAAGTGGTTTTCTTTGCCCGCTATCGCGAGGTTCTGGGGCTGGATAGTGAGGCAGTGGAGGGCGGGTTCGTCTCCATTGAGCAGTTGCGCGCGCACCTGACGCAACGCGGTGGTGCCTGGCAGGTGCTGGCCGAGCCCAACCTGATGTGTGCGCGCAATGAAGAACTGTGCAAGCTCGCCGAACCCCTGGCGGACGGCGACGAAGTGGCATTTTTTCCGCCCGTGACCGGAGGCTGAACATGGCGATTCGGGTGCAAGCGGCGGCCTTTGATCCTGGCGCTGAAGTCAATGCACTGCATGCCGCGAATCTGGGCGTGGGCGCAGTGGTGAGTTTTGTCGGTTATGTGCGCGACTTCAATGACGGCCGTGACGTGGCGGGGATGTTCCTGGAGCATTATCCGGGCATGACCGAGAAAGCCCTGGGCAAAATTATTGATGAAGCTGCGCAGCGCTGGCCGCTGCTCAAGCTTGAAGTGCTGCACCGTATTGGCCTGCTGGAGCCGGGAGAGCCGATTGTGTTTGTTGGCGTAGCCAGTGCTCACCGTCAGGCCGCTTTCGATGCCTGCAGTTTTGTGATGGATTATCTGAAAACCCGCGCCCCGTTCTGGAAAAAAGAACAGACCCCCTCAGGCCCGCGATGGGTGGAGGGGCGGGTGAGCGATGAAGTGGCGGCGCAGCGCTGGAAGTAATCAAGCCCTGTAGCCGCTGCCGCAGGCTGCGATAAGGGCCGCAGGCCCTTCAAAAAGCGGGGCCGCTTCGCAGCCCATCGCAGCCTCGTGCCTCGGCAGCGGCTACAGATTTGCGTATCAGGCCGTTGCAGTCGGGTCCTGCGGCTTGCGCACAGCGCGTACGACAGGGCGCAGCAGCTCGGCTGGTGGCGTTTCGCAGCTGATTTTACGACCTAGCAGGGCTTCGATCGACGGCAACTGGTACGAGTCGTCTTCACCGGCAAAACTGATCGATACACCGCTGGCGCCAGCACGGCCGGTACGGCCAATACGGTGTACATAGTCGTCCGGCACTTCAGGCAGGGTGAAGTTGATCACGTGGCTGATGCCATCAATGTGGATGCCACGACCTGCAACGTCGGTAGCTACCAGCACGCGGATCTTGCCTTCGCGGAAGCCTTCCAGGGTCTTGATACGTTTGTGCTGCGGTACATCCCCCGACAGTTGCGCCGCGTTGATACCGTCACGTACCAGGCGCTCTTCGATGCGGCGCACTTCGTCCTTGCGGTTGGCAAATACGATCACCCGTTCCCAGCCATTGTCGTTGACCAGGTTGAACAACAGCTTGTACTTGTCGGCACCGGCGACGGCATAGACGTGCTGCTCAACCATGTCACTGGCGACGTTGACCGCTTCGATCTCGACGATGGCAGGGTCTGTGGTCCATTGCTTGGCCAGGTTCATCACGTCCTCGGTAAAGGTCGCGGAGAACAGCAGCGTCTGACGTTCGGCTTTTGGTGGCGTTTGACGAATGATCTGGCGTACTTGCGGGATGAAGCCCATGTCCAGCATGCGGTCGGCTTCGTCGAGCACCATCACTTCGACCATGTCCAGATGCACTTCGCCGCGCTGGTTGAAGTCCAGCAGACGGCCCGGTGTGGCCACCAGAATGTCGCAATGGCGGGCTTCAAGCTGCTTGAGTTGCTTGTCGAAGTCCATGCCGCCCACGAATGTCATGACATTGAGGTCGGTGTACTTGGTCAGGTCGGCCGCGTCCTTGGCGATCTGCACCACCAGCTCACGGGTCGGCGCGATGATCAGAGCGCGTGGTTCGCCCATGTAACGCTCTTTTGGCGGCGGCGTCTGGGTCAACTGGCTAATGATCGAGATCAGGAACGCAGCCGTCTTGCCCGTACCGGTCTGGGCACGGCCAATAGCGTCACGCCCGCTCAAGGTATAGCCCAGTACGCCTGCCTGGATCGGCGTGCAGTACGGGAAACCAAGGTCCTGGATGGCGTGCATCAGCTCGGGGGCGAGCTTGAAATCGTGAAAGCGGACTTTGCCTTCTTGTGGCTCGACGGCGAAGTCTTCGAGTTTCCAGGGAATGACCGGTGGCTTGGGGGCCGCCTCACGCCGTGGCTTGGCAATTTTGGGTTTTTCGATACGCGGTTGTTCAGCAGCGGATTGTGCGTCGGGAGTGTTCACCGGCTCAGGGGCTGGAACAGGAGCAGAACGGCCAGGTTGTTGCGCGTCGGTTCGCGCTCTGGCGTTGCCTGGAGGTGTAACGGAAGCTGGCGCGAGCGGCTCAGCCTCGCTTTTACCGAATATTTTTTTAAGTGCTTTGAGCACGGTCATCTCATCAGTTGGTTAAGGAGTATACGCCGGGCAGTGTAATGCAAGTCGGGCGCTCGGCGTGTAGTGAACGACGGGATGTTTCGGTTTTAGCTCAGATGTTTCGTCAGCCAGGTACCGATATCGCTTATTTCCTCTGGTAACACTTCATGGCCCATTGGGTACTCCTGCCATGTAACGGACACACCTGCGGCTTTCAAATGCTCATAAGCCGTACGGCCCATAGCGTTTTGGACTACATCATCGTACTGCCCGTGCAGGCACAAAGCCGGGATTCGCTGCTGGCTGGCCGACAATGGCAGGCCTTCGTTGAAGGTTGGCGCATAGGTTGAAAGGGCAATAACGCCACCCAGTGGGCCCTGCCATTTCAAATAAGCGGTATGGAAAACCACGGCGCCACCTTGTGAAAACCCGGCCAGAAAAATCCGGCTGGCGTCGATACCGCTCTGGCGCTGGGCTTCGATCAAGGCAATGACCATGTCGGCCGACTCTTCGAGCTCTTCTTCACTGATCGAGCGGGCAGGACTCATGGCCTTGATGTCGTACCAGCTAGGCATGGCATAGCCGCCATTGATGGTCACGGCGCGGGTTGGAGCCTGCGGCAATACAAAGCGCGTGGTCAGCAACGACTGTTGCAGGATCTCAGCCACCGGCATGAAGTCATAACGGTCGGCACCCAGACCGTGGAGCCAGATAACACAGGCGTCTGCGGTTTTTTGAGGCTGGATGATCAGGGGTTGGGTCATGGCTGCTCCATCGTTGTGCATGTGCGCAAATCGGGTGCGCTACAAGTGTGCTTGATCGACTAAGGATTACAGAATATGTCGCGTGCTTGAACGTTTTTTCCTGCATTACCTACTGAACTTACTTAGGGGCCAAGAGTGGTACGCGCCTTGCTATGTGGACAGTGGCGTGAATGCGCCCCCTTTGGACGGTAACACTAACAGGGGGGGCTGCAAAAATCCCGAGGTTGGAGTTAGACAAGGAATTCAACAGCTCAAGTGAGCGCTTCAGTTTGACGGTTCGTGCGATGCACCCATCGCTCAAGGCTTATGCCGCTTGACCCAATAAAAAGCCAACATGGGTCAACAGTGCCTCACAAGGGGGCGGCGGGCCTTGTTCAAACACAAAAAAGCAGCACTGGAGGTTTGAATGAAGCAATTGAAATCCACCCTGGCTTTGGCCACAGCAGCCATCGTGTTACTCAGTGCCAGCGGTTTTGCCCACGCAGGCGCGACCCTGGACAGTGTCAAGAAGAAAGGTTTTGTGCAATGTGGCGTGAGTGACGGTTTACCGGGCTTTTCGGTACCGGATAAAGACGGCAAGATCATGGGGATCGATGCGGATGTCTGTCGTGCAGTGGCCGCCGCAGTGTTTGGCGATGCTACCAAGGTCAAGTTCAGCCAGTTGAACGCCAAGGAGCGTTTCACCGCGCTGCAATCGGGCGAAGTCGATGTGTTGTCGCGCAATACCACCTGGACCAGTTCCCGTGATGCGGGCATGGGCATGGTGTTCGCGGGCGTGACCTATTACGACGGCGTCGGCTTTTTGGTCAACAACAAGCTGGGGGTAAAAAGTGCCAAGGAACTGGACGGTGCAACCATCTGTATCCAGGCCGGCACGACTACCGAGCTGAATGTGTCGGATTACTTCCGCGCCAATAACCTCAAGTACACCCCGATCACCTTCGACACCTCTGATGAAAGCGCCAAGTCTCTGGAAAGCGGCCGTTGCGACGTGTTGACCTCCGACAAGTCCCAGTTGTACGCACAGCGTAGCAAGCTGGCCAACCCGAGCGACTATGTCGTATTGCCTGAAACCATCTCCAAGGAGCCTCTGGGGCCTGTCGTGCGCAAGGGCGACGAAGACTGGTTCAGCATTGTGAAGTGGACCCTGTTCGCCATGCTCAATGCTGAAGAAGCCGGCATCACCTCGAAAAACGTTGTGGCTGAAGCCAAATCCACCAAAAACCCGGATGTCGCCCGCTTGCTGGGTGCTGACGGCGAATACGGTAAAGACCTGAAACTGCCAAAAGACTGGGTGGTGCAGATTGTCAGCCAGGTGGGTAACTACGGTGAAGTCTTCGAGAAAAACCTCGGTAAAAACACGCCTCTGGCCATCGACCGCGGGCTGAACGCTCTGTGGAATAACGGCGGCATTCAATACGCACCCCCTGTGCGCTGATAGCCCTTTCATCCGGCAGGCCAACTGCCGGGTGATGTTGTCTGATCCATTGTTAGGGGCACTTCATGCAAATTAAAGTCGGCGCACCCAAGCCCAGGCTCAGCCTCGGCGATCCACGTGTGCGTGCGTGGTTATTTCAGATCGTCACCGTCGCGCTGGTGGTCTTTATGGGCTGGTATCTGTTCAACAATACCCAGACCAACCTGCAACATCGCGGCATTACTTCGGGTTTTGACTTTCTGGAGCGCAGTGCCGGGTTTGGCATTGCGCAGCATTTGATTGATTACACCGAGTCCGACAGTTATGCGCGGGTCTTTCTGATCGGGTTGCTCAACACCTTGCTGGTGTCCGTGATCGGTATCGTCCTGGCGACGATCCTGGGGTTTATCATCGGCGTGGCACGCCTGTCGTCGAACTGGATGATCAGCAAGCTGGCAACGGTGTATGTGGAGATCTTTCGCAATATCCCGCCATTGCTGCAAATCCTGTTCTGGTACTTCGCGGTCTTCCTGACCATGCCAGGGCCACGCAACAGCCATAACTTTGCCAACACCTTCTATATGAGCAGCCGTGGCCTGAACATGCCGGCCGCAGTGGGTACGGATGCCTTCTGGCCGTTTGTGGCCAGTGTGGTGCTGGCTATCGTGGCCGTGGTGCTGATGGTCCGTCGGGCCAACAAGCGCTTTGAAGACACCGGCGAGCCATTTCACAAGTTCTGGGTCGGGCTGTTCTTGCTGCTGGCGATTCCTGGCCTGTGCGTGTTGCTGTTCGGTACCCCGGTGCACTGGGAGATGCCACAGCTCAAGGGCTTCAACTTTGTCGGTGGCTGGGTGCTGATCCCGGAACTGTTGGCGCTGACCATTGCGTTGACGGTGTACACCGCGGCTTTTATTGCCGAAATCGTACGGTCGGGGATCAAGTCCGTCAGTCACGGTCAGACCGAAGCCGCCCGCTCGCTGGGGCTGCGCCCGGGGCCGACGCTGCGCAAGGTAATCATCCCGCAAGCGCTGCGGGTGATCATTCCGCCTTTGACCAGCCAATACCTGAACCTGGTGAAAAACTCGTCGCTGGCGGCGGGCATCGGTTATCCGGAAATGGTTTCACTGTTTGCCGGCACGGTCCTCAACCAGACCGGGCAAGCGATTGAAGTCATTGCCATCACCATGAGCGTGTACCTGGCCATCAGCATCAGCATTTCGCTGCTGATGAATTGGTACAACACGCGCATTGCGCTGATCGAGCGATGAGGACTGGACTATGACGACTCATGTTTTCAAACCCGACATGCCGCCGCCGGGCAACCGCATCGGTATTGTCGCCTGGGCGCGGGCCAATCTGTTTTCCAGCTGGCTCAACACCTTGCTGACCCTGTTTGCCTTTTATCTGGTCTGGCTGATCGTGCCGCCGCTGCTGAACTGGACGGTTTTCGATGCCAATTGGGTAGGCAGCACGCAAGCTGATTGCACCAAAGAGGGCGCCTGCTGGGTGTTTATCCAGCAGCGTTTTGGCCAGTTTATGTATGGCTATTACCCGACCGGGCTGCGTTGGCGGGTTGACCTGACGGTATGGCTGGCCGTGGTGGGTGCGGCGCCGTTGTTTATCTCGCGCTTCAAGCACAAGGCTATCTACGGGCTGGGCTTTTTGGTGGTGTACCCCATCCTGGCGTTTACCTTGCTCCACGGCGGCTATCTGGGCCTGACTAACGTGGCTACCAGCCAGTGGGGCGGCCTGATGCTCACGCTGGTGATTGCCACGGTAGGTATTGCGGGCGCCTTGCCACTGGGGATTTTGCTGGCCCTGGGCCGCCGCTCGGACATGCCGGCCATTCGCGTGGTGTGCGTGACTTTTATCGAGTTTTGGCGCGGCGTTCCGCTGATTACCGTGCTGTTTATGTCTTCGGTGATGCTGCCGCTGTTTCTGCCCGAGGGCATGAACTTCGACAAATTACTGCGGGCCTTGATCGGCGTAATCCTGTTTCAGTCGGCTTATGTGGCGGAAGTGGTGCGTGGCGGTCTGCAAGCCATCCCCAAGGGTCAGTACGAGGCGGCTGCGGCCATGGGCCTGGGCTACTGGCGCAGCATGGGCCTGGTGATTTTGCCGCAAGCCTTGAAGCTGGTGATCCCCGGCATCGTCAACACCTTTATTGCCCTGTTCAAGGACACCAGCCTGGTGATCATCATCGGTCTGTTCGACCTGCTCAATAGCGTCAAACAAGCCGCCGCCGACCCGAAATGGCTGGGTATGGCCACTGAAGGCTATGTGTTTGCTGCCCTGGTGTTCTGGATTTTCTGTTTTGGTATGTCCCGCTACTCCATGCATCTGGAGCACAAGCTGGACACTGGCCACAAGCGTTAGGAGTAGTGCGACATGAGTGAAGCAATCAAAAAGCCAGCAAGCTCTGAAGGCATTATTCAGATGCTGGGCGTCAACAAGTGGTACGGCCAGTTCCATGTGCTAAAGGACATCAACCTCAACGTCCAGCCGGGCGAGCGTATCGTCTTGTGCGGGCCTTCGGGCTCCGGCAAGTCAACCACCATCCGTTGCCTCAATCGCCTCGAAGAGCACCAGCAGGGACGCATCGTGGTCGACGGTGTAGAGCTGACCAACGACATCAAGCAAATCGAGACGGTGCGGCGTGAAGTGGGCATGGTGTTCCAGCACTTCAACCTGTTCCCGCACCTGACCATTCTGCAGAACTGCACGCTGGCGCCGATGTGGGTGCGCAAGATGCCCCGGCGTCAGGCCGAAGAAATTGCCATGCATTATCTGGAAAGGGTGCGTATTCCGGAGCAGGCGCACAAGTTCCCGGGGCAGTTGTCGGGTGGTCAGCAGCAACGTGTGGCAATTGCCCGGGCGCTGTGCATGAAGCCCAAGATCATGCTGTTTGACGAACCGACTTCAGCACTTGACCCGGAGATGGTTAAAGAGGTGCTGGACACCATGATCGGCCTGGCGGAAGACGGCATGACGATGCTCTGCGTAACCCATGAAATGGGCTTTGCGCGCACCGTGGCCAACCGGGTGATCTTTATGGACAAGGGCGAAATCGTGGAGGAGGCCGCCCCGAATGACTTCTTCGACAACCCGCAAAATGACCGGACCAAACTGTTCCTGAATCAGATTTTGCATTGATCGGGACTTGTAGCCGCTGATGATCGCAGCCTCGCTGCGCTCGTCAGCGGCTACAAAACCAAAGGTGTCAGTTTTCGCGCTGCTGCTGTTTTTGCACCAGCAGCGCATTGATGTCTGCACACTCGTTGATGGCTTGTAATTCGCGGACCAGTTCGGGGTGGCGATCGAGCAATCGCATCAACACAAACAAGGGTTTTGGTGGCTCCACCTCGGCCCGTTCATAACGACTGAACGCATTGTGGCCACCCCCCGACAGCAACTGCACGGCATTTTTTTGGGTGAAGTGAAGCTTGCGGCGGATACGCTTCATTTCTTCCGCCATAACCCGTTTGGCATCTTCTACCAGTTCGTCGCCAGCCTGGGCATATAGCTCTGCGCTGGGTGCATCAAATTCGATCTCGGCGCACTCGGTGCATTCGTGCCCGTCCAGGCCGTGCACCACCCGGTTCAATTGCTTGAAGTTCACATTGAAGCTGCGGCCCTTGAACGCTTGCATGGCATTGGCGGCGCCGCAGGTGCAGCAGTCATTTTTGCTCATGATGTTTTCTCCTTGAAAGCGATGACCGGCGGCCCTCCGCAGGGGCGATACGTCACCTTGATAGAGATGGCCAAACCGTAGGCCTGTGCGTGATATACGTCCTGCCAGACCTTGTGGTCGGCGTGGGTCGACATCGATTTGTACAGCGCACTGCGCTCCAACGAGGTAATGACCCTCTGCATTTGTGCGAGGACCAGGCCCAGGCTTCGTCCACCATCCAATGCGCTTTTGGTAAAGGCGACAGCGCCAAGCCGTTGTACATCGGCTTGAATGCACTGGAGGTTGTAGTGAGGTGTTTTCTTTTCCATAAGAGGCAGCCTCGATGCAATCAAAATTACCCTTAAAGGGTTTTTTGTTCAAGGGTGAACAAGGTTTTTTAGGGGGCTTTTAATCTGTAGTTGATTGCTCGTATGGAGGTGTCTGAGTAACATGTCGGAAAATTCATCCTATGATTGGATGAAAAGGCGAATTAAATGACAGACGCTTCTCCCATCATCAAACGCTCGCTGGTCGACCAGGCTCTGGAGCAACTGCGTGCGCGAATAAACAACGGTACCTGGGAGGTGGGTCAGCGTTTGCCAACCGAGCCCGAGCTGGCTACGCAATTGAACATCAGTCGTAACACTGTGCGTGAAGCCATGCGCGTGCTGGCATTTGCCGGGCTGATAGAGATTCGCCAGGGCGATGGCAGCTACTTGCGCAGCCGTGTCGACCCGATGGACACGCTGCGCGCGCTGTCATCCTGCTCTCTGGAGCAGGGCCGGGAGATGCGTCACATCATTGAGGTTGAAGCCGCTGGCCTGGCCGCCCTGCGCCGCACGGACGAGGACTTGCGCCTGCTGCATCAGGCGCTGGACGCCAGTGGCCAGCACTATCACGGTGAACTCGATACCTATATTTGCTGTGACCTGGTGTTTCACCAACGACTGATTGATGCCGCCCACAACCCGGCCCTGAGCGAGCTCTACCGCTTTACCTCAAGCGTCTTGACCAATCATTTGCGCAAGACCATGGACGTCCATCCGCGTCGTCAAGTGGTGTTCGACCTGCACGTTGATTTACTGGAAGCCGTAGAACAACAAAACCCGCAACGGGCCATGGCGCTGTGCCGGACGTTGATCAATGAACCTTGAGCCGGAGCACGCCATGAGCCACCCTTCGTCAATTTCCAATGCCAGCGTCGAGCCCGTTCGTCATCTCGATGAGCTGGAAGAGTTGCTGATCGACGCTGAAATTGACGACGAGCAGGTTCAGCACACTGCGCCTGTTGTCTTGCGTCCGTGGTTATTGCTCCTGGGGCTGGTGCTGGTGGCCTTGAACCTGCGCCCCGCGCTGTCGAGCATGGCGCCGTTACTGGGTGAGGTGTCTGACAGACTGGGCTTGTCTGCGGCGCAGGCTGGCCTGTTGACCACGTTGCCCGTGCTGTGCCTGGGGCTGTTCGCGCCCCTGGCGCCAATCCTGGCGCGGCGTTTTGGTACCGAGCGGGTAGTGCTGGGGATTTTGCTGACGCTGGGCGGCGGGATCGTTCTGCGCAGTTGCCTGGGCGAAGTGGGGCTGTTTGCCGGGAGCATTCTGGCGGGGGCCAGTATCGGCGTCATCGGTGTGTTGTTGCCGGGCATCATCAAGCGTGATTTCGCCGGGCATGCCGGAACCATGACCGGCGTTTACACCATGGCCCTGTGCCTGGGTGCGGCACTGGCGGCAGGGGCCACGGTGCCCCTTAGCGAGTCACTGGGGCAGAGCTGGGCAATGGGGCTTGGCTTCTGGGCCTTGCCCGCATTGCTTGCGGTTGTTTTCTGGCTGCCACAGGTGGGCAAGCGTCAGGGCACGCACAACGTTGCTTACCGCGTGCGTGGCTTGTTGCGTGACCCGTTGGCCTGGCAAGTGACGCTCTATATGGGGCTGCAATCCTCGTTGTCCTACATTGTTTTTGGCTGGTTGCCGTCAATCCTGATTGGTCGCGGCCTGACGCCTACCCAGGCGGGGTTGGTGATGTCCGGCTCGGTTATTGTGCAATTGATCACGGCGCTGACGGCACCGTGGCTGGCCACGCGGGGTAAAGACCAGCGGCTGGCAATCGTGCTGGTTATGGGCATGACCCTGGCCGGGCTGTTTGGTTGCCTTTATGCGCCTATCGATGGCTTGTGGGGCTGGGCGATTGTGCTGGGCCTGGGGCAGGGCGGTACATTCAGCCTGGCCTTGACCATGATCGTGCTGCGCTCGCGCGATGCCCATGTCGCCGCCAATCTGTCGGGCATGGCCCAGGGCATTGGTTACACCGTGGCATCGATGGGGCCGCTGGCGGTGGGCGTGGTGCATGAAGTGACGGGTGGCTGGAGTGCCGTGGGCTGGATATTTGCAGTCATCGGTCTGGGGGCCATCGTCGCCGGGCTTGGCGCCGGCCGTTCACTGTATGTGAATGTACAAAGCGAGAAAGTCTGAGGCCCATAGTGTTTCTGTTCATTGCAGATTATCGTGCTCTGATTCCAGACCTGTACGGACCCTGCCATGAGCCAAGACCACCAAGCATTGATCACTCGTTTCTACCAGGCCTTCCAGCGGCTTGATGCCGAGGCAATGGCTGACTGTTACACCACTGACGTGGTGTTCAGCGACCCTGTGTTTGGCGAGCTGCGTGGCCACAATGCCGCTGACATGTGGCGCATGCTGACCTCGCGGGCCAAGGATTTCAGCCTCACCTTCGATCAGGTTCAGGCTGACGGCCAGCATGGCAGCGCGCACTGGGTGGCGACCTATGTGTTTGGCCAGACCGGCGCCACGGTGGTCAATGATATCCAGGCACGGTTTGTGTTTCGTGATGGCAAGATTTGCGAGCATCACGACCATTTCGATCTGTGGCGCTGGTCGCGTCAGGCACTGGGCACCAAGGGCCTGTTGCTGGGGTGGACACCGCTGGTACAAAACGCCATTCGGGCGCAGGCGCAAAAAGGGCTCAAGGCCTTTCAGGGCAGCCGCTGAAAGTGGTCGAGAAACCCTGGTTTGTGTACCTTGTGCGGGCCGCTAATGGCTCTTTGTATTGCGGTATCAGCGATGACCCGGTGCGCCGTTTTGCCAAGCATCAAACGGGCAAGGGCGCGCGTTTTTTTGCTTCAAGCCCGGCAGTGGCGCTGGTGTATGTCGAATCCTGGCCGGACAAGGGTGAAGCGTTGCGCCAGGAGCGATTGATCAAGAAACTCAGGAAGAGTGCCAAGGAGTGTCTTGTGCAAAGTCAGAAGCTGGAGTGATTTTCCTGTGGGAGCGGGCTTGCCCGCGATGGTATCTCTGCGGTTTGTCTGGCTGACCGCAGCGCCTGCATCGCGAGCAAGCCCGCTCCCACAGAAATTGAACAGTTGTTCCCGGCTTATTTCAGTGCCGCCAATATCGCATCGGGCTTGAAGTCGCGAATCAGCGTGCCGTTTACATCCAGTATCGGAATGCCGCGCCCGCCCAGCGCCTCGTAAGCCTGGCGGGCACTGGCATCCTTGTCGATATCGAATTCCTTGAACGGTATGCCTTTCTCATCCAGGAACCGCCGAGTGGCCTTGCAGTAGCCGCACCACTCGGTGGAGTACAACACCACCCGGGCGCTGGCCCGGGTTTGCTCACTGACGACACCCGAAGGGTTGAGCACGCGCTCGATCTTGCCCCAGTTCTGAAAGATGACCACTACCACCAGAACAAACAGGACTTTCTTCAAGATACCGTTGAGCATTACTTGCTGCGCTTGAGCTGATCGAGCAGTTGGGTCGGCAAGCCCTTGATCACCAGCGTACCGGCTTCTTCGTCGAACTCGACCTTGGAACCCAACAGGTGTGCCTCAAAGCTGATAGAGAGCCCCTCAGCGCGCCCGGTGAAGCGACGGAACTGGTTCAGGGTGCGCTTGTCAGCAGGAATTTCGGGGGACAGGCCGTAATCCTTGTTACGGATATGATCGTAGAAAGCCTTGGGGCGTTCTTCGTCGATCAACTCGGACAACTCTTCCAGGCCCATTGGTTCGCCGATTTTTGCCTGACTGCTGGCGTAATCGACCAGGGTCTTGGTTTTTTCCCGGGCGGACTCTTCCGGCAAGTCTTCGCTTTCTACGAAGTCACTGAAGGCCTTGAGCAGGGTACGGGTTTCGCCCGGGCCATCGACACCTTCCTGGCAGCCGATAAAGTCGCGGAAGTACTCCGAAACCTTCTTGCCGTTTTTACCTTTGATAAACGAAATGTATTGCTTGGACTGCTTGTTGTTCTGCCACTCGGAAATGTTGATCCGTGCGGCCAGGTGCAGCTGGCCAAGGTCCAGATGGCGCGAAGGCGTCACGTCCAGCTCCGAGGTCACGGCAACGCCGTCGCTGTGGTGCAGCAGGGCGATGGCCAGGTAGTCGGTCATGCCTTGCTGGTAATGGGCGAACAGCACGTGGCCGCCAACGGAAAGGTTGGACTCTTCCATCAGTTTTTGCAGATGCTCGACGGCGACGCGGCTGAACGCCGTGAAGTCTTTACCGCCATCGAGGTATTCCTTGAGCCAGCCGCTGAACGGATGCGCGCCGGACTCGGCATGGAAAAACCCCCAGGCTTTACCTTGCTTGGCGTTATAGCTTTCGTTGAGGTCAGCGAGCATGTTCTCGATGGCTTGAGACCCGGCCAGTTCAGAGTCACGGGCGTGGAGAACTGCGGGCGTACCGTCGGGTTTTTTGTCAATCAAGTGGACGATGCAATGACGGATCGGCATGGGCTTCTCGGTGTGTAATGAGAGGGCAGGGTGCACACCCCGCAAAGGCGCCAAGTGTACCGCACCTGAGCCTCGGGTCGGGGTTTGGGGGGCTTGAGGGCGCCCTGGACGGTTTTTTTACCGTTTTAAGGCCATAAAGCTGACCAAAAGCCCAGGTAGAGGCGGATATTTAACTGTCTCTGTGCTAGTTTTGCCCGGTCTTGCGCTCGGAAACGGCGTAAAGCGTGCATTCAGCATGTGTCAGGTCGAACCAAACCCCGTTTTAGCTATCTACATCCGCGATTCGTCGTGAAAGCTGGCGGGTGTGCCAGACCCTTGAGATCTGGCTCGATGGCTGACATTGCACTCTGCAAACCAAATGAATTTGATAGGGAAGGAACATCTCAATGGCTATTACTAAAGACCAACTGATCGCTGATATCGCTGAAGCTATCGACGCGCCGAAAACTACCGCGCGTAACGCTCTGGACCAACTGGCCCAGATCGTTGCTGATCAATTGGAAAATGGCGGCGAAATCACTCTGCCAGGTATTGGCAAACTGAAAGTGACCGAGCGTCCTGCCCGTACTGGCCGTAACCCTTCGACTGGCGCAGCCATCGAAATCGCAGCCAAAAAAGTTATCAAGCTCGTTGTGGCCAAAGGCCTGACTGACGCTGTTAACAAGTAAGACTGCTGTAAAAAAGCCGCGCTTCGGATTACTCCGAAGCGCGGCTTTTTTATGCCTGCAAATCTTGTAGCAACTGCCTCGCGCAGCCTCGCGCAGCTCGGCAGCTGCTACGAGGTTTTGCATATTTACAAGATTACTTCCAGTTCTTCTCGCGCCACAGCTGTTGCTGTTCTTTGTCATGGAATGTCCAGGCGACAAAGCGGCTTTGCTTGTTGCCCTGTGACATGTCGACCACCTGGCTTTCCCGCACACCGGCTTTTTTCAGTGCCGTCTGAATCGCCGGCAAGTTGGACGCCTTGGACACCAGTACGCTGAACCACAGCACCTGACGGCCCACTTGCACGCTTTCGCGAATCAGCTGGGTCACAAAGCGCTGCTCGCCCCCTTCACACCACAATTCGGCCGCTTGACCGCCAAAGTTCAGAACAGGCAGTTTGCGCTTGGGATCAGCCTTGCCCAGTGCCCGCCATTTACGCTCGCTGCCGCGCGTTGCTTCATCGATCGACGCATGAAAGGGCGGGTTGCACATGCTCAGGTCAAAACGCTCGGCGCTGTCCAGGACGTCCAGCAAGATCTTCTTCTGATCGGGTTGCAGGCGCAGGCTGATGGCTTTGTTCAGGCCGTTGGACTGCACGATCGCCTTGGCCGCTTTAACGGCTGTAGGGTCAACTTCGGTGCCCAGGAACTGCCAGCGGTATTCGCTGTGACCAATCAGCGGGTAAACGCAGTTTGCGCCCATACCGATGTCCAGCACGCGCACGCTCGGGCCACGCGGGATGACGCCATCGTTCATGGTGGCCAGCAGGTCGGCCAGAAAGTGCACGTAGTCAGCGCGACCGGGCACAGGCGGGCACAGGTAGTCAGCCGGAATGTCCCAGTGGGCGATACCGTAGAACGCCTTGAGCAGCGCACGGTTGAATACGCGCACGGCATCCGGGTTGGCGAAGTCGATGCTTTCTTTGCCGTACGGGTTGATGATCACGAACTCTGCCAGCTCAGGGCAGACCGAAATCAGCTGCGGGAAGTCGTAGCGGCCCTGATGGCGGTTACGTGGGTGCAGGCTTGGCTTGACCCGTGGCTCAGCCGGCTTGGCGTCGCTGACAGCCTTGGGCTTGTGGCGTGTGGCTTTGGAAGTGCGTGGGGTTGTCATGTTCAATTCATTCCACAAAAGCAATCGCGGGCAAGCCCTTAGTTCCTTTCAGAGCTAAGGGCTTGCCCGCGATCAGGTGCGCAGCTTTATTACAGGCTGGAAATCCGCGCGTGCTGTTCGGCCAATTTGCTCAAGGCTTGTTCGGCTTCGGCTAACTTGGTTCGTTCTTTTTCGATGACTTCGGCCGGAGCTTTGTCAACGAACGCGGCGTTAGAGAGTTTTCCACCTACGCGGGCCACTTCGCCGTTCAGACGCTGGATTTCCTTGTCCAGACGCGCCAACTCTGCATCTTTGTCGATCAGGCCGGCCATGGGCACCAGCACTTCCATCTCGCCTACCAGTGCGGTAGCCGACAGCGGTGCTTCGGCGCCCTCTTGCAGCACGGTGATCGCTTCGAGTTTAGCCAGCTTTTTGAGCAAGGCATCGTTCTCGGCCAGACGGCGTTGATCTTCGCTGCTGACGTTTTTCAGGTAGATCTGCAAAGGCTTGCCCGGGCCGATGTTCATTTCGCCACGGATGTTGCGAATACCCAGCATCAGGCCCTTGAGCCATTCGATATCGTCTTCGGCGGCCTGGTCGATGCGCGCTTCGTTCGGTACCGGCCACGGTTGCAGCATGATGGTCTTGCCTTCAGCACCGGCCAGCGGCGCGATGCGCTGCCAGATTTCTTCGGTGATGAATGGCATGAACGGATGCGCCAGGCGCAACGCCACTTCCAGCACCCGAACCAGCGTACGGCGAGTGCCGCGCTGACGTTCTACCGGGGCGTTTTCGTCCCACAGCACAGGCTTGGACAGTTCCAGGTACCAGTCGCAGTACTGGTTCCAGATGAACTCGTACAGCGCTTGCGCCGCGAGGTCGAAACGGAACTGGTCGAGGTGACGGGTCACTTCTGCTTCGGTGCGCTGCAGCTGCGAGATGATCCAGCGGTCAGCCAGCGACAGTTCGTAGGCTTCGCCGTTCTGGCCGCAGTCTTCGCCCTTGTCCAGCACGTAGCGTGCGGCGTTCCAGATCTTGTTGCAGAAGTTGCGATAGCCTTCGACGCGGCCCATGTCGAACTTGATGTCACGGCCGGTGGACGCCAGCGAGCAGAACGTGAAGCGCAGGGCGTCGGTACCGTAGCTGGCGATGCCGTCGGCGAATTCGTCGCGGGTCTGCTTCTCGATTTTCTTCAGCAGTTTTGGCTGCATCAGGCCGGTGGTGCGTTTGGCCACCAGGTCTTCGAGCTCGATGCCGTCGATGATGTCCAGCGGGTCCAGGACGTTGCCCTTGGACTTGGACATCTTCTGGCCTTGACCGTCACGGACCAGGCCGTGGACATACACGGTCTTGAACGGAACTTGCGGGGTGCCGTCTTCGTTTTTCACCAAATGCATGGTGAGCATGATCATCCGGGCAACCCAGAAGAAAATGATGTCGAAACCGGTAACCAGCACGTCAGTGGAGTGGAAGGTTTTCAGTGCTTCGGTTTTTTCCGGCCAGCCGAGGGTGGAGAACGTCCACAGACCCGAACTGAACCAGGTGTCGAGCACGTCGTTGTCCTGTTGCAAGGCAACGTCCGGGCCCAGGTTGTTCTTGGCGCGTACTTCGGCCTCGTCGCGGCCTACATAGACTTTGCCCGACTCGTCGTACCAGGCCGGAATGCGGTGGCCCCACCACAGCTGACGGCTGATGCACCAGTCCTGGATGTCGCGCATCCACGAGAAGTACATGTTTTCGTACTGTTTAGGCACGAACGCGATGCGCCCGTCTTCCACGGCAGCAATGGCAGGCTCTGCCAGAGGCTTGGTCGACACGTACCACTGGTCAGTCAGCCACGGTTCGATCACGGTGCCCGAACGGTCGCCTTTCGGCACTTTCAGGGCGTGATCATCGACGCTGACCAACAGGCCGGCTTCGTCGAAATCAGCGACAATTTGCTTGCGCGCTTTGAAGCGGTCCAGGCCTGCATACTTGGCCGGCAGGGTACCGTCGATGGACTCGTTCAGCGTGCCATCGAGGTTGAACACCTGGGCAGCAGGCAGCACGGCGGCGTTTTTATCGAAGATGTTGAGCAGCGGCAGGTTGTGACGCTTGCCGACTTCGTAGTCGTTGAAATCGTGGGCCGGGGTGATTTTCACACAACCGGTACCGAATTCAGGATCGCAATAATCGTCCGCGATGATCGGAATGCGGCGGCCAACCAGCGGCAGCTCGACAAACTTGCCGATCAGGGCCTTGTAGCGCTCGTCTTCCGGGTTTACCGCAACAGCTGCGTCGCCCAGCATGGTTTCCGGACGGGTGGTAGCAACCACCAGGTAGTCCAGGCCTTCGGCGGTCTTGGCGCCGTCAGCCAGCGGGTAGCGCAGGTTCCACAGGAAACCTTTCTCGTCGTGGTTTTCCACTTCAAGGTCGGAGATGGCCGTGTGCAGCTTGGTGTCCCAGTTGACCAGGCGCTTGCCACGATAGATCAGGCCGTCTTCGTGGAGGCGCACGAAGGCTTCCTTCACGGCTTCAGACAGGCCGTCATCCATGGTGAAGCGCTCGCGGCTCCAGTCTACGGACGAACCCAGGCGACGGATCTGACGGCTGATGTTGCCGCCGGACTGATCTTTCCATTCCCAGATCTTGTCGAGGAATTTTTCACGACCCAAATCGTGGCGGTTCAGGCCTTGTGCTTCGATCTGACGCTCGACCAGCATCTGGGTGGCGATGCCCGCGTGGTCGGTACCCGGCTGCCACAGGGTGTTGCGGCCCTGCATGCGACGGAAACGGATCAGGGCATCCATGATCGCGTTGTTGAAGCCGTGCCCCATGTGCAGGCTGCCGGTGACGTTCGGCGGCGGAATCATGATGGTGTACGGGTCGCCCGCGCCTTGCGGGGCAAAATAATTCTCTTCTTCCCAGGTTTTGTACCAGGAAGTTTCAATGGCGTGCGGCTGGTAGGTCTTATCCATGCGCGGCGGGACCCTATTGGCATTAATTCAGGAAAGCCGGCAAGTATAGCGGGGTGGGACTGCGCGGGGAACCTATTGCTGTTGTGGGAGCGGGCTTGCTCGCGATACGGGCAACCCGGTGCATCGGCTTCATTAAGGTGCTGCAATCGCGAGCAAGCCCGCTCCCACAGGGTCAGCTTTGATGTTGGGCGAGCAGACGCTCCATGTGGGCATCAAGGCGGCGCTTGATCTCGGTTTCGATGTGCGGGGCGAAGTCGTTGATCACGTCCTGCATGATGGCCTGGGCAGCAGTGCGCAGCTCTCGGTCCAGGTGCGCAAGCAGTGCGTCAGGGGCTTTCTCCGTCGCGGGCGCCGGGGTGATGCCGACCAGCGGTATTTGCGTGGGCACCGGCTCCGGCTCTGGTTCATCGCTGATAACTTCGTCGAGCAACGGGATCTGTTCGTCGGGCCGACCTACCATCTCTGTCAGCAGCGGCGGTTGCAGCCCCTCATCGCCGAGCAGCTTGCGAATGGACTCAAGATCATCAAGCAGGTGTGCAGCTTTTTGCGGCGAATTGGAGGTGTCCATCGTGTGCTCAGAGTCGTTGTAACTTGTGGTCCTGCAGAGGATAGCCCTGTTCTCGGTAGAAACGGAAACTCTCCCGTGCAGCCTGTCGCACGGCGGGGTCTTCGACCACCACTTCGGCCACGCGGGCGAAGCGCTTGAAAAAGTCGGGGACTTTGAGGTCCAGGTTGATCAGTAAGTCTTGGTGGCTTGCGGGTGCATCCGTACAGCCCATGACCACGACGCTATCGGGTTGGTCTTCAGTGTTGCTGTGGGGCACGAAGCTTTCGCCCTTGAAGCGCCACAGGCGTTCATCCAGGTCCTGGCGCTGGGCACTGTCAGAGCAATGCAGATACACGCGATGGCCCAGGCGCCAGGCCTTCTCGGTGAGTTTGCAGGCAAAGTCCAGCCGCGCAGAGGGTTCGGCGCTGGGCAGGATATAAAAGTCGATCTTGGTGAGTTCTTGGTTTGCTTCGGGGGTCATTGCGGTTCCTGAATCGGGACTGCGCCGCCCTCAAGCGGCGCAGTCTTCGATTGTCAGCTTCAAGCGTTGGCGCGATCCAGCAGGTACTGGGTCAGCAGGGGCACTGGGCGGCCACTTGCGCCCTTGTCCTTGCCGCCGCTGACCCATGCCGTGCCGGCGATGTCCAGGTGCGCCCAGTTATAGGCCTTGGCAAAACGCGACAGGAAGCAGCCAGCAGTGATGGCGCCGCCTTTAGGCCCGCCAATGTTGGCCATGTCGGCGAACGGGCTGTCCAGTTGTTCCTGGTACTCGTCGAACAGCGGCAGTTGCCATGCACGGTCGTCGGCTTGCTTGCCGGCTTCCAGCAACTGGTTGATCAGGTCGTCGTTGTTGCCCATCAGGCCCGAGGTGTGAGCGCCCAATGCAACCATGCAGGCGCCGGTCAGGGTGGCGATGTCGATCACGGCCTGTGGCTTGAAGCGCTCGGCGTAGGTCAGGGCGTCACACAGCACCAGACGGCCTTCGGCGTCGGTGTTGAGGATTTCGACCGTCTGGCCGCTCATGGTCGTCACGATGTCGCCCGGGCGTGCCGCGCCGCCGCTAGGCATGTTTTCAGCACAGGCCAGAATGCACACCAGGTTGATCGGCAGTTTCAGCTCGAGTACGGCGCGCAGGGTGCCGAACACGCTGGCAGCACCACCCATGTCGTACTTCATTTCATCCATGCCGGCGCCCGGCTTGAGGCTGATGCCGCCGGTGTCGAAGGTGATGCCTTTACCTACCAGTACGTACGGTTTTTCGGATTTTTTGCCACCGGCGTAGTTCATCACGATCAGACGAGGCGGCTGGTCGCTGCCCTGGCCTACAGCGTAGAACGCGCCCATGCCCAGATCCTTGATCTTTTTCTCGTCAAGGATTTCGACTTTCAGGCCTTTGAACTCTTTGCCCAGATCCTTGGCCTGCTCGGCAAGGAAGCTCGGGTGACAGATGTTCGGCGGCAGGTTGCCCAGGTCGCGGGTGAACGCCATGCCGGCGGCAATTGCCTGGGCGTGGGTCACGGCGCGCTGCACTTCAGCCTGCGCGGCCTTGATGGTCAGCAGGGTGATTTTTTTCAGGGCGCGGGGTTCGGCCTTCTGGCTTTTGAAACGGTCGAAGGTGTATTCGCCGTCTACGAGGGTTTCGGCCAGCAAGCGGGTCTTGCTGTAGCTGTCGCGGCCCTTGACCACCAATTCGTCCAGTGCGAACACCGCATCGCTACCGCCCAGGCCTTTGAGTACACCCAGTGCGCCGCTGATGATTTTGCGGAACGGGCGATCGCCCAGTTCTTCATCCTTGCCGGTACCCAGCAGCAGCACGCGCTCGGCTTTGAGGTTGGGCAAGCTGTGCAACAGCAGGCTTTGACCGGTTTTGCCGGCCAGGTCGCCGCGCTTGAGGACTGCGCTGATGGCGCCACCGGTGAGTTCGTCGAGGGCTTTGGCGGTTGGGCCGAGCTTGCGGCCTTCGCCGATGGCGACCACCAGAGTGGCCGTTTTCAACGTTTCTGGGCTAACGCTTTTTACAACCAGTTCCATGTCCGGGTCCCTGAGTCAAATGGTCAACATGCGCACAAACAGTTCTGTTTGTTTGCTTATATAGAAGAAGCGCTTCACCTGTGATCAAGGCTGGCGTCAAGGCGGGCAGTTTGAACCCCGTCGGAGGAGCCTGACAACCCCGGTTTAGGGCCAAGTTGCCACTTTCAAGACTGTGCAGTGACAGGGGAGGGCATTCACAGGATAATGCGCCATCTTTTTAGACGGCCCATCTCATCTATGATGAGGTATGTGCCGACTCGTTATGCTGTTTGTTTGGCCGCCTTAGCCTGACGACCCTGGAGTGTCTGGTTTGATCGTCTTCCGTTATCTGTCCCGCGAAGTCCTGCTTACATTGAGCGCTGTCAGTGCTGTGCTGCTGGTCATCATCATGAGCGGTCGCTTCATCAAATATCTGGCCCAGGCCGCCTCGGGCGCCCTGGACCCGGGTTCGTTGTTCCTGATCATGGGCTTTCGCCTGCCGGGCTTCATGCAGCTGATCCTGCCTCTGGGGCTGTTCCTGGGCATTCTTCTCTCTTATGGTCGCTTGTACCTTGAGAGCGAAATGACCGTGCTGTCGGCCACCGGCATGAGTCGTCAGCGGTTGCTGGCCATGACCATGGCACCGGCTGCGCTGGTCGCGCTGATCGTGGCCTGGCTCAGTCTGAGCCTGGCCCCGCAGGGCAACAATGAATTCCAGCTGCTGCTCAACAAGCAGGATGCCCTGACCGAATTCGACACCCTGGAGGCCGGGCGCTTCCAGTCGCTGAGTGACGGTACACGGGTGACCTACACCGAAGAATTGAGCAATGACCGCAGCCTCTTGTCCGGCGTATTCATTTCGCAGAAGAAGCTCGGAGAAGAGGCCAAGGATCGCAGTATTTCCGTGCTGCTGGCCGAGAAGGGGCATCAGGAAGTGCGTCCTGACGGCAGTCGCTGGCTGGTGCTGAACAATGGCTATCGCTATGACGGCAATCCTGGGCAGGCCGATTATCGGGCAATCAAGTACGACACCTATGGTGTGCTGCTGCCCAAGCCGGAAGTCAGCAATGAAGTGACAGACCGCGATGCGATCCCTACCGCAAGCCTTCTCGGCAGCACGGATCCTCGTGTGGTTGCCGAGTTGCATTGGCGGATTGCCTTCCCCGTGCTGGTCTTTATCGTGACCTTGATCGCAGTGCCGTTGTCGCGGGTCAATCCGCGTCAGGGGCGCTTCCTCAAGTTGTTGCCGGCGATTCTTCTTTATATGAGCTACCTGAGCATGCTGACCTGGGGCAAGGGGCTTCTTCAGGATGGCAAGACCCCGATGGCGCTGGGCCTGTGGTGGGTGCATGGGCTGTTCCTGATCATTGGCCTGGGGTTGATGTACTGGGAGCCGCTGCGCTTGAAACTGGCAAGTCGCCGTAGTGCCGAGGAGATGGCCCGTGGTTAAGCTCGACCGCTACATTGGTAGCAGTGTGTTGTTGGCGATTCTGGCCGTGTTGGGGATCATCCTCGGGCTGGCCCTGCTGTTTGCCGTGATCGACGAGATGCGCAGTCTCAGCAGCACCTACACCGTTCTGGATGTGTTCAGTTTTGTCATGCTGACTGCGCCCCGACGCCTGTATGAAATGTTGCCGATGGCAGCGTTGATTGGCTGCCTGATCGGTTTGGGCGGCCTGGCCAGCAACAGTGAGCTGACCATCATGCGTGCCGCAGGTGTGTCCCTTGGGCGCATCGTCTGGGCCGTGATGAAGCCGATGCTGGTGCTGATGGTTGCAGGGGTGCTGATTGGCGAATATGTAGTGCCTGCCACGGAAAACATTGCCCAGGCCAACCGCGCGCTGGCCCAGGGCGGTGGCGACTCGCAAAGCTCCAAGCATGGCTTGTGGCACCGCCAGGGTGATGAGTTTATCCATATCAACGCCGTTCAGCCCGATGGCCTGCTTTACGGTGTGACCCGTTATCGCTTCGACAAAGACCATCAGATGCAGTCGGCAAGCTTTGCCAAAAAGGCCCAGTACCACCAGGGCGACTGGCAGTTGAGTGATGTGAGCACCACTCTTTTTCATGGCGACAGCACTGAGGTAGTCAAGGCGCCTGAAGAAAAATGGGACGTGTCGTTGAGCCCGCAACTGCTCAATACCGTGGTCATGGCGCCCGAATCGCTGTCGATTTCCGGGTTGTGGAACTATATCCACTACCTCAAGGATCAGGGCCTGAACAACGGCCGTTACTGGCTGGCTTTTTGGGTCAAGGTGTTGCAGCCGCTGGTGACTGCCGCGCTGGTATTGATGGCCATATCTTTCATCTTCGGCCCGTTGCGCTCTGTTACGCTGGGGCAGCGGGTTTTTACCGGGGTGCTGGTAGGGTTTACCTTCAAGATCGCCCAGGACCTGCTGGGGCCTTTGAGCCTGGTGTTCGGCTTCTCGCCGCTGTTTGCGGTGCTGCTGCCGGCTTCCATTTGTGCCGTGGCCGGTATCTGGCTGTTACGTCGGGCGGGTTGAGTAGCGCTCATTGAGCCAATCAAGAGCCTCTATCTCGCGATAGGGGCTTTTTTGTAGGTGCCCATTGGCCTGTGAACGTGACGCTTGGCGCGATGTTCAGGTACAATTCCCGGCTATTTTTCGGCGGGCAGTCTGCCTGCGACTTTTTTGAGTGTTGACCCGTGAGTGATCTGAGTCATATCCGCAATTTCTCCATCATCGCCCACATTGACCATGGCAAGTCGACGCTGGCCGATCGTTTCATCCAGATGTGCGGTGGCCTGACTGCCCGCGAAATGGAGGCCCAGGTACTGGACTCCATGGACCTCGAGCGTGAGCGCGGGATCACCATCAAGGCCCACAGCGTCACCTTGTATTACACGGCCAAAGACGGTAATACCTACCAGTTGAACTTCATTGATACCCCGGGCCACGTTGACTTCACCTACGAAGTTAGCCGTTCCCTGGCGGCCTGTGAAGGTGCGTTGCTGGTGGTCGATGCGGGGCAGGGTGTAGAAGCCCAGTCCGTAGCCAACTGCTACACCGCGATTGAGCAGGGCCTGGAAGTCATGCCGGTGCTGAACAAGATCGACCTGCCACAGGCTGATCCTGATCGCGTTAAGGAAGAAATCGAAAAAATCATTGGCATCGACGCCACTGATGCCGTGACCTGCAGTGCCAAGACCGGCCTGGGCGTGGACGAGGTGCTTGAGCGCCTGGTACACACCATTCCTGCGCCGACCGGCAATATCGAAGATCCGCTGCAAGCGTTGATCATCGACTCCTGGTTCGACAACTACCTGGGCGTTGTGTCCCTGGTTCGCGTGCGCCACGGCCGCGTGAAAAAGGGCGACAAGATTCTGGTCAAATCCACCGGCAAGATCCACCTGGTGGACAGCGTTGGTGTATTCAACCCGAAACACACCGCCACTGCAGACCTGAAAGCCGGTGAAGTAGGTTTCATCATCGCCGGTATCAAGGACATTCACGGTGCGCCAGTGGGCGATACCCTGACCTTGAGCACGACTCCGGATGTTGATGTACTGCCCGGTTTCAAGCGTATTCAGCCTCAGGTATACGCGGGCCTGTTCCCGGTTAGCTCCGATGACTTCGAAGACTTCCGTGATGCGTTGCAAAAATTGACGCTGAACGACTCTTCGCTGCAATACACGCCAGAAAGCTCTGACGCACTGGGCTTCGGCTTCCGTTGCGGCTTCCTGGGCATGCTGCACATGGAGATCATTCAGGAGCGCCTGGAGCGCGAGTACAACCTGGACCTGATCACCACTGCGCCAACCGTAATTTTCGAACTGCTGCTCAAGACCGGTGAAACGATTTACGTCGATAACCCGTCCAAGCTGCCAGATCTTTCAATGATTGAAGACATGCGCGAGCCAATCGTGCGTGCCAACATTCTTGTGCCTCAGGAGCACCTGGGTAACGTCATTACCCTGTGCATTGAAAAACGTGGCGTGCAGCACGACATGTTGTTCCTGGGTACCCAGGTACAAGTGACCTACGATTTGCCGATGAACGAAGTGGTTCTGGACTTCTTCGACCGTCTCAAATCCACCAGTCGCGGCTATGCTTCGCTTGATTACCACTTCGATCGTTACCAGTCAGCTAATCTGGTCAAGCTCGATGTGCTGATCAACGGTGACAAGGTAGATGCGCTGGCCCTGATCGTGCACAAGGAAAACGCGCACTACAAAGGTCGCCAGTTGACCGAGAAGATGAAAGAACTGATTCCGCGCCAGATGTTCGACGTCGCGATCCAGGCCGCCATTGGCGGGCAGATCATTGCACGGACCTCCGTCAAGGCACTCAGAAAGAACGTACTGGCCAAATGCTACGGTGGTGACGTTAGCCGTAAGCGCAAGCTGTTGGAAAAGCAAAAGGCCGGTAAAAAACGCATGAAGCAAGTGGGCAACGTGGAAATTCCACAAGAAGCCTTCCTTGCAGTGCTCCGTTTGGATAGCTAGGTCCTATGTCACTAAATTTCCCGCTGTTGCTGGTCATTGCTGTTGCCGTGTGCGGTTTGCTGGCGCTGCTCGATTTGGTCTTCCTGGCTCCGCGCCGGCGCAAGGCCATTGCCAACTATCAAGCCAGCGTTACGCCGGTTGATATGCAGGTAGTCGAAAAGCTCAACAAGGAGCCGCTGCTGGTTGAATACGGCAAGTCGTTCTTTCCCGTGTTGTTTATCGTGCTGGTGTTGCGTTCGTTTCTGGTTGAGCCGTTCCAGATTCCGTCCGGCTCGATGAAACCGACCCTGGATGTGGGCGATTTCATTTTGGTGAACAAGTTTTCGTACGGGATCCGCCTGCCGGTACTCGACACGAAAATCATCGAAGTGGGTGATCCGAAGCGGGGCGATGTGATGGTGTTTCGCTACCCAAGCGATCCGACAGTCAACTACATCAAGCGTGTAGTTGGCCTGCCGGGCGACAAGATCCGCTATACCAGCGACAAGCATCTTTATGTCAACGACCAACTGGTTGCCGAGCAACTGGTCAAGGCCGAGCCTGGAACCCTGGGCAGTGCCGAGTTGTACAAAGAGAAGCTGGGCGAAGTCGAGCACATGATCCGCAAGGAAATGAGCCGCTATCGTGCGCCGCCTGACAAGGAGTGGACGGTTCCGGCCGGGCATTACTTCATGATGGGTGACAACCGTGACAATTCGAACGACAGCCGTTACTGGGATGATCCGAACATTCCCAAAGACGAGCTGGGCATGGTTCCCGACAAGAATATTGTCGGCAAGGCCTTCGCTGTTTGGATGAGCTGGCCGGAACCCAAGGCGAGCAACCTGCCGAACTTCTCGCGGGTTGGTCTGATCAAGTAGCCAGAACGGCGCTGTTTATAACAGCGCCGATTGCTTTTCAGGTGTGCGAAACAAGTCGCGCGCCTGAGTATTCAGGATGTGGATTTGAACAAAGCGTTAAGTGTGACGGCGGCGAACAGCCTGTTCCCTGTCCATTTGCTATGCGATAAACGAGCATCACTGATCCCTAATATCGGTCCGGTGGTGACATTCGGCCACGAACTCAGCGTGGGTAAATCGTGAGTTTTTCTTTAGAACGTTTAGAGCGTCAGCTCGGCTACACCTTCAAAGACCAGGAACTGATGGTTCTGGCCCTGACACACCGCAGTTTCGCGGGGCGCAATAACGAGCGCCTTGAGTTCCTGGGGGATGCCATTCTCAATTTTGTTGCCGGCGAAGCCTTGTTTGACCGTTTCCCGCTGGCGCGTGAAGGCCAGTTGTCACGCTTGCGTGCGCGGCTGGTAAAGGGTGAGACCCTGGCAGTACTGGCTCGCGGCTTTGAGCTGGGCGAGTACCTGCGCCTGGGTTCCGGTGAACTGAAAAGCGGCGGATTTCGCCGTGAATCGATCCTGGCCGATGCCCTTGAGGCGCTGATCGGTGCCATTTACCTGGACGCCGGCATGGATGTCGCTCGCGACCGCGTACTGGCCTGGCTGGCCAGCGAGTTCGAGACGCTGACCCTGGTCGACACCAACAAAGATCCAAAGACCCGACTGCAAGAGTTCTTGCAGTCGCGTGCCTGCGACCTGCCACGTTACGAAGTGGTGGATATCCAGGGCGAACCGCATTGCCGCACCTTCTTTGTCGAGTGCGAGATTGCCTTATTGAATGAAAAAAGCCGGGGACAGGGCGTGAGCCGTCGTATTGCCGAACAGGTAGCGGCCGCCGCAGCACTGATTGCCCTTGGCGTGGAGAATGGTCATGACTGATTCAACCGCAACTCGCTGTGGCTACGTTGCCATTGTTGGTCGTCCAAACGTGGGTAAATCCACACTGCTGAACCATATCCTGGGTCAAAAGCTGGCGATCACCTCGCGCAAGCCTCAGACCACCCGCCACAACATGCTGGGCATCAAGACCGAAGGCAACGTGCAAGCGGTCTACGTGGATACCCCGGGCATGCACAAGGGCGGCGAAAAGGCCCTGAACCGCTACATGAACAAAACCGCTTCGGCTGCGTTGAAAGACGTCGATGTGGTGATCTTCGTTGTTGACCGCACCAAGTGGACCGACGAAGACCAGATGGTGCTGGAGCGCGTGCAGTACGTAACCGGCCCGCTGATCGTGGCGTTGAACAAGACCGATCGTATCGAAGACAAAGCCGAGCTGATGCCGCACCTGAGCTGGCTTCAGGAGCAACTGCCGAACGCCCAGATCATCCCGATCTCGGCTCAGCACGGGCACAACCTTGAAGCCCTTGAGCGCGTGATTGCCGATCACCTGCCGGAAAACGAGCACTTCTTCCCGGAAGACCAGATCACCGATCGCAGCAGCCGCTTCCTGGCCGCCGAACTGGTACGTGAAAAGATCATGCGCCAGATGGGTGCCGAGCTGCCGTACCAGATCACCGTCGAGATCGAAGAGTTCAAGCAGCAGGGCAAAACCCTGCATATCCATGCCTTGATTCTGGTTGAGCGTGATGGTCAGAAAAAAATCATCATTGGCGACAAGGGCGAGCGTATCAAGCGTATCGGTACCGAAGCGCGCAAGGATATGGAGCTGCTGTTCGACTCCAAGATCATGCTTAACCTTTGGGTTAAAGTGAAAGGTGGCTGGTCCGACGACGAGCGCGCCCTGCGTTCGCTGGGCTACGGCGACCTGTAAGCACAGCATTACCCCCCCCTGTGGGAGCGGGCTTGCTCGCGATAGCATCAACTCGGAACTTCAGACAGGCCGAGTTGCTGCTATCGCGAGCAAGCCCGCTCCCACATTAGTTTTATGCTGTTCTTCCTGGCAGTGTTTGCCTTTTGAGATAGCTGACTTCCATGTCCAGTAAACCCCCGGCCCCCCAACTCGCCTACGTCCTGCACAGTCGCCCCTATCGTGAAACCAGTGCCCTGGTGGATTTCATCACGCCTCAAGGGCGCCTGCGGGCCGTGCTGCGCAGTGCGCGGGGCAAGGCGGGGACGCTGGCCCGGCCTTTTGTGCCGCTGGAAATCGAATTTCGCGGCCGTGGCGAGCTGAAAAACGTCGGACGCATGGAGAGTGCCGGGATTGCCACCTGGCTCAATGGCGAAGCGCTGTTCAGCGGCCTCTATCTCAATGAGCTGCTGATCAGGCTGTTGCCAGCCGAAGACCCGCATCCCGCGGTCTTCGACCACTATGCCGCGACGCTGGTGGCGCTTGCGCAAGGACGCGCGCTCGAGCCTCTGCTGCGAGCGTTCGAATGGCGCCTGCTGGACGATCTGGGCTATGGCTTTTCGTTGACCCGGGACATTCAAGGCGAACCGGTGGCCAGCGATGGCATGTACCGTTTGCAGGTAGATGCCGGGCTTGAACGGATTTATCTGGTGCAGCCCGGTCTGTTTCATGGCACCGAACTGCACGCAATGGCCGAGGCTGACTGGACCGTGCCCGGAGCCTTATCTGCCGCCAAGCGCTTGATGCGTCAGGCATTGGCCGTGCATTTGGCTGGTAAACCGCTGGCCAGTCGTGAGTTGTTTCGCAAGCCCTGAATAGACCGGTATGCTGTGCGCCGAATCGTCAACTCTTCAGGAGAGCCCCCCGTGACCCAAAGCAATCGCATTCTTCTCGGCGTGAACATCGACCACGTAGCCACGCTGCGTCAGGCTCGCGGCACCCGTTACCCTGATCCGGTCAAGGCAGCGCTGGATGCAGAAGAGGCGGGCGCCGACGGCATTACCGTGCACTTGCGCGAAGATCGTCGACATATCCAGGAACGCGATGTGTTGCTGCTCAAGGATGTCCTGCAAACGCGCATGAACTTCGAAATGGGCGTTACCGAAGAGATGATGCTGTTTGCCGAGCGCATTCGCCCGGCGCATATCTGCCTGGTGCCTGAAACCCGTCAGGAACTGACCACCGAAGGCGGTCTGGATGTTGCCGGGCAGGAAGCGCGGATCAAGGCAGCTGTCGAGCGGCTGAGCAAGATTGGCTGTGAAGTGTCGCTGTTTATTGACGCCGATGAGCGTCAGATCGAAGCGTCCAGGCGCGTAGGCGCACCGGCAATCGAACTGCACACCGGACGCTATGCCGATGCCCAGACCCCGACCGAAGTCGCCGAAGAGTTGCAGCGTGTCGCCGATGGCGTTGCGTTTGGCCTGGCTCAAGGGCTGATCGTCAATGCTGGCCACGGTCTGCATTACCACAACGTGGAAGCGGTAGCCGCGATCAAGGGCATCAATGAATTGAACATTGGCCATGCGCTGGTGGCGCATGCATTGTTCGTGGGCTTCAAGTCGGCAGTGGCTGAAATGAAAGCGCTGATTGTGGCTGCGGCCAAGGTTTAAAAACGGCTACGGGGATCATTCAATTGTGGGAGCGAGCCTGCTCGCGAAGCTCATTCGCGAGCAGGCTCGCTCCCACAGAATTGTGTTCTACAACTGCGGCTCTTCTTTGGGCTTGGTCTTGTCGATGCCGGGGATATGCAGCTTGCTGTCGGCCGCCTGATCACCTTCGAGCTGTGGCTGCGTGGCCCAGGTCAAGATGTCGTAGTAACGACGGATGTTGGCCACAAAATGTACTGGCTCGCCGCCACGGGCGTAGCCATAGCGGGTTTTGCTGTACCACTGCTTCTGCGCAAGGCGAGGCAGCATTTTCTTTACATCAAGCCACTTGTTCGGGTTCAGGCCTTCTTTCTTGGCCAGCTTGCGTGCGTCTTCCAGATGACCGCCACCCACGTTGTAGGCAGCCAGTGCGAACCAGGTGCGATCCGGTTCCTGAATATCATCGTCCAGCTCGCTCTTGATCAATGCGAGGTATTTGGCGCCGCCCATGATGCTTTGCTTGGCATCCAGGCGGTTGGACACGCCCATCGCTTGAGCCGTGTTCTGGGTCAGCATCATCAGGCCGCGCACACCTGTTTTTGAGGTGACGGCGGGTTGCCATAAAGATTCCTGATAACCCATGGCTGCCAGCAGGCGCCAGTCGATCTGTTCTTTTTTGGCCGCTTCCTTGAAGAACTTTTCGTACTTGGGCAAGCGCTGTTGCAGGTGCTGGGCGAAGGTGTACGCGCCAACGTAGCCAAGGACATCGACATGCCCGTAGTAGCGGTCTTTAAGGCGTTGCAGGGTGCCGTTCTTTTCGACCTTGTCCAGATAGGCGTTGATCTCGTTGAGCAGGCTGTTGTCTTCACCGGCCGCCACTGCCCAGCGCTGGCTGCGTGCATCGCCCAGGTCAAAGGCGACGCGCACGTTGGGGAAGTACACCTGGTTCATCGCCACTTCGTTGGAGTCGACCAGCGTGAGGTCGATCTGGCCTTCATCGACCATGCGCAGCAAATCGACGACTTCGACCGCGTCGGATTCGTCGTACTCGATTCCGGGATACTGTTTTTTCAGTTCGGCCAGTTGCTCGGCGTGGGAGCTGCCTTTAAGGACCGTGATGCGCTTGCCGGCCAGATCTGCAGCAGAGGTGGGGCGGGACTGGCCGTTGCGGTAGATGATCTGTGGTGTGACTTCGAGGTACGGGTGGGAAAATCTGGCTTGTTGCAGGCGTTTCTCGCTGCTGACCAGTCCGGCAGCAGCCAGAACCGGGCCGTCAGGCTGGCCCAGTTGATTGAACAGTTCGTCCAGGTTGTCCGCGGTCTCGATTTTGAGCTCAACCCCAAGATCGTCGGCAAAACGCTTCACCAGCTCGTATTCAAAGCCGGTTTCACCATTGCGATCCTCAAAGTAGGTCGCAGGGCTGTTGCGGGTAATCACCCGCAGTACCCCATCCTCCTTTACGCGCTCCAGGGTGCTGGGTTTTTCAACGCAGGCACTGAGCATCAGGAAGAGTCCGGTTGCGAGCAGCCATTTGGCGCAGCGCGGGCGGATATCAGTTAGAGAAAACATCCGCGCAGTATACGCAAAGCAGCACGGGTGCCATATCTCGACAATTTCCAGTCATTCTGATATTGACCGCGAAAATCGCTCAAACCCTTGTAAAATGGGGGGTAGAGCTCTGTTTAAAGATCATAATCGAGCATCCGTTAAGCGGCTGATAGCTATAAAGAATAAGGCTTTGGTCGATTCGCGACGTCTGGTGCGCTTCAGGTGTGCCGTTTCGGGTGCCGTGGCGAACGGTTTAGGCTAGAATGCCCGGCCTCAAAGCATACCCCTCCCGAGGCTGTCCCGAAGATGTTGATCCTGCGCGGCGCTCCTGCCCTTTCTGCCTTTCGCCACAGCAAACTCCTTGCACAACTGAGCCTCAAGGTTCCGTCTGTCACTGGTTTGTATGCTGAATTCGCCCACTTTGCCGATACCACCGGTGAGCTGACCAGCGATGAACAGCAGGTACTGGCTCGTCTCCTGAAGTACGGCCCAAGCGTGCCGGTCCAAGAGCCGAGCGGCCGACTGTTCCTGGTGTTGCCGCGGTTTGGCACCATCTCTCCCTGGTCGAGCAAGGCCAGCGACATTGCCCGTAACTGTGGCCTGGCTAAAATCCAGCGCCTGGAACGCGGCATTGCATTCTATGTAGCTGGCCAGTTCAGCGATGCGGATGCCGAACTGATCGGCGCTGTATTGCATGACCGCATGACGCAAATCGTGCTGGGCGCTCTGGAGCAGGCTGCAGGCTTGTTCAGCCACGCCGAGCCAAAGCCGCTGACCGCGATTGACGTACTGGGTGGCGGTCGTGCAGCGCTGGAAAAAGCCAACGTCGAGCTGGGCCTTGCCCTGGCCGAAGACGAAATCGATTATCTGGTCAATGCCTTCAACGGTCTGGGTCGCAACCCGCACGACATCGAATTGATGATGTTTGCCCAGGCCAACTCCGAACATTGCCGCCACAAGATCTTCAACGCCAGCTGGGACATCGACGGCCAAAGCCAGGACAAGAGCCTGTTTGGCATGATCAAGAACACCTACGTGATGCACAGCGAAGGCGTTCTGTCTGCTTATAAAGACAACGCGTCGGTTATCGTCGGCAGTGTTGCCGGGCGTTTCTTCCCGGATCCTGAAACCCGCCAGTACGGTGCGGTGCAGGAGCCAGTGCACATCCTGATGAAGGTAGAGACCCACAACCACCCGACCGCCATTGCCCCGTTCCCGGGTGCAGCGACAGGCTCCGGTGGTGAGATCCGTGACGAAGGTGCAACCGGTCGTGGTGCCAAGCCAAAGGCTGGCCTGACCGGTTTCACCGTGTCCAACCTGCAGATCCCGGGCTTTGTACAACCGTGGGAAGTGCCGTACGGCAAGCCTGAGCGCATTGTTACCGCGCTGGACATCATGATCGAAGGCCCGCTGGGCGGTGCTGCATTCAACAATGAATTCGGTCGTCCTGCCCTGACCGGTTACTTCCGTACATTCGAGCAGTCCATCACCACCCCCCGTGGCGAAGAAGTGCGTGGTTACCACAAGCCGATCATGTTGGCCGGCGGCATGGGCAACATCCGCGCCGAACACGTGCAGAAAGCCGAAATCACCGTGGGCTCCAAGCTCATCGTGCTGGGCGGTCCGGCCATGCTGATCGGCCTGGGTGGCGGTGCAGCATCCTCTATGGCCACCGGCGCAAGCTCGGCTGACCTGGACTTCGCTTCGGTACAGCGCGAAAACCCGGAAATGGAGCGTCGTTGCCAGGAAGTGATCGACCGCTGCTGGCAGCTGGGTGACAAGAACCCGATCAGCTTTATCCACGATGTGGGTGCTGGCGGTTTGTCCAACGCATTCCCTGAGCTGGTGAACGACGGCGACCGTGGTGGCCGTTTCGAACTGCGCAACATTCCAAACGACGAGCCGGGCATGGCCCCGCACGAAATCTGGAGCAACGAATCCCAGGAACGTTATGTTCTGGCGGTGGGCGTCGAAGATTTCGAGCGCTTCCAGGCGATCTGCGAACGCGAGCGTTGCCCGTTTGCCGTCGTCGGTGAAGCCACTGCCGAGCCGCAACTGACCGTGACCGACAGCCACTTCGGCAACAACCCGGTGGACATGCCACTGGAAGTGTTGCTGGGCAAGGCGCCGCGCATGCACCGTTCGGCTGTTCGCGAAGAAGAGTTGGGCGATGATTTCGACCCGGCACAACTGAGCATCGGCGAGTGCGTCGAGCGCGTTCTGCATCACCCGGCCGTTGCCAGCAAAAGCTTCCTGATCACCATCGGCGACCGCACCATCACCGGTCTGGTTGCCCGCGACCAGATGGTCGGGCCGTGGCAGGTTCCTGTGGCTGACGTTGCTGTCACCGCAACCAGCTTCGACGTCTACACCGGTGAAGCCATGGCCATGGGCGAGCGTACGCCGCTGGCACTGCTGGATGCTCCGGCATCGGGCCGCATGGCAATTGGTGAGACCCTGACCAATATCGCGGCTTCGCGCATTGGCAAGATCAGCGATATCAAGCTGTCAGCCAACTGGATGTCCGCTGCAGGCCACCCGGGTGAAGACGCCCGCTTGTACGACACCGTCAAGGCTGTCGGCATGGAGCTGTGCCCTGAGCTGGGCATCACCATTCCGGTGGGCAAGGACTCGATGTCGATGCAAACCCGCTGGAGCGAAGAGGGCACGGACAAAACCGTGACCTCGCCGCTGTCGCTGGTTGTGACCGGTTTTGCCCCGGTGCTCGACGTTCGCCAGACCCTGACCCCGGTACTGCGCATGGACAAAGGTCTGACCGATCTGATCCTGATCGACCTGGGCCGTGGCCAGAACCGCATGGGCGCCTCGATCCTGGCCCAGACCTACGGCAAGCTGGGCAAGCAGGCCCCTGACGTTGATGACGCAGAAGACCTCAAGGCTTTCTTCGCGGTGATCCAGGGCCTGAATGCCGATGGTCACCTGCTGGCTTACCATGACCGTTCCGACGGTGGTTTGCTGACCAGCGTGATGGAAATGGCCTTTGCCGGCCACTGCGGTCTGAACCTGACCCTGGATTGCCTCGCAGACAGCGCCAGCCAGCTCCCAGCCATCCTGTTCAACGAAGAACTGGGCGCCGTGATTCAGGTGCGTCAGGACGCGACTGCTGATGTGCTTGCACAGTTCAGCGCTGCAGGCCTGGGCGAGTGTGTCGACGTGATCGGCCAGCCGCTGAACAACAGCGAAGTCACCATCACCTTCAACGGTGAAAAAGTGTTTGTCGGTCAGCGTGGCGAGTTGCAACGCCAGTGGGCTGAAACCAGCTTCCAGATCCAGCGTATGCGTGACAACGCGGACTGCGCACAGCAAGAGTTCGACGTGCTGCTCGAAGAAGACAACCCGGGCCTGACTGCCCAGTTGAGCTTTGACGTCAACGCCAATATCAGCGCGCCGTACATCAAGAAAGGCATTCGTCCGCAAGTGGCTGTCCTGCGTGAGCAGGGCGTCAACGGTCAGGTTGAAATGGCCGCGGCGTTTGACCGTGCCGGTTTCAATGCAATCGACGTACACATGAGCGATATTCTGGCCGGCCGTGTCGACCTGAACGAGTTCAAAGGTCTGGTTGCCTGCGGTGGTTTCTCCTACGGCGACGTACTGGGTGCCGGTGAAGGCTGGGCCAAGTCGGCGCTGTTCAATGCCCGTGCCCGCGATGCGTTCCAGAGCTTCTTCGAGCGCACTGACAGCTTCTCCCTGGGTGTGTGCAACGGTTGCCAGATGATGTCCAACCTGAGCGAACTGATCCCTGGCAGCGAGCTGTGGCCACACTTTGTGCGCAACCGTTCCGAGCAGTTCGAAGCCCGCGTGGCGATGGTTCAGGTTCAGGAGTCGAACTCGATCTTCCTGCAGGGCATGGCCGGTTCGCGCATGCCGATCGCCATTGCTCATGGTGAAGGTCATGCCGAGTTCGCCAGCGAAGAAGCCATGCTGCAAGCGGACCTGTCCGGTTCGGTGGCGCTGCGCTTCGTCGACAACCACGGCAAGGTCACGGAAAACTACCCGGCCAACCCTAACGGCTCGCCGCGCGGGATTACCGGCCTGACCAGCCGTGACGGCCGTGTGACCATCATGATGCCGCACCCGGAGCGGGTATTCCGCGCCGTGCAGAACTCGTGGCGCCCGGAAGAGTGGAACGAAGATGCGCCGTGGTTGCGCATGTTCCGTAACGCTCGTGTGTGGGTAGATTAAGAGCATGTACAAGCTCAGCTTTTTCGTTCCTCCGAGCCATGTGGACGTGGTCAAGGATGCCGTATTCGCTGCCGGTGGCGGACGGATCGGCAGCTATGACCACTGCGCCTGGCAGACCATGGGCCAGGGCCAGTTTCGCGCGCTGGACGGCAGCCAGCCGTTCATCGGGCAAACTGGTCAGGTCGAGTATGTGGGGGAGTGGAAGGTTGAGCTGGTCGTCGCCGATGATCTGATTCAGGCCGTGGTGGCTGCGCTCAAGCACAGTCACCCGTATGAAACCCCGGCGTACGAAGTGTGGCAACTGGCTGATTTCTAGCCACAAGTCATATGAAAAACCCGCTGAACCGTTACCGGTCAGCGGGTTTTTTGTTGCTCGTATGACAGCTGGCTACGGGCGGATTTCAACCATGGTGCCGTCTGGAACGAGGTTCCACACTTCACGCATTTCGTGGTTTTTCATCGCGATACAACCATCGGTCCAGTCCAGGGTATGGAACAGTTCCTCGGGGTTGTCTTCGCTGTCCGGAGTGCCGTGGATCATGATCATCGAGCCCGGGTTCAGGCCTTCACGCCGGGCCGTGGCAGCGTCGCTGATGTTGGGGTAGTTGATGTGCATCGCCAGGTTGAACTTGTCGCTTTTTTTGCGCCAGTCGACCCAGTAGATGCCCTCGGGAGTGCGTTTGTCCCCTTCGCGTACTTTTGGGCCCTTGGGTTGTTTGCCCAGGGAGATGCGGTAGGTCTTGACCGGTTTGCCGTTGCTGATCAGCTCCAGCTTGCGGGCAGACTTGATGACCAGCACCTTGTCGATATTCTGCCCGGGACGTACCGGAAGCGACGAAGGGGCGGGTTTCAGGACCTGGTTTTTATCAACGGGTTTGCCGTTTACGGTTATGACAACAGAGGCCTGGCAGGTAACGGCAAATGACAGGCATAGAGCAGCGAGCAACCAACGCATTAGAGGAACATTCCTGAGTTACAAGGCAAGCAGCATTATTTTTGGGCGGTCTTCAGGCTGGCCAGCGGTGCTACAGCCTCGCTGCGTACGGGGTAGTGAGCGCCCGGGCGGTCAGCGAAAAAGCATTCTAAGGTACGGCTGACCGTGCGGAAAGCCAGCTCTGACCAAGGGATGTCGACTTCTTCGAACAGGCGCACTTCCAGGCTCTCTTCACCGGCTGCGAAGTTCGGGCCCAGCAGGTCGGCGCGGTAGAAAATATGCACCTGATTGATATGCGGCACATCGATCAGGGTGTAGATGGCCAGGTTCTCAACCACGGCACAGGCTTCCTCCAGGGTTTCGCGTCGGGCCGCGTTTTCAACCGTCTCGCCGTTCTCCATAAAGCCTGCGGGCAGTGTCCAGTAGCCTTTGCGCGGTTCGATGGCGCGACGGCACAGCAGCACTTGTGTGCCCCACACGGGCACGCAACCGGCGACAATATTGGGGTTTTGATAATGAATGGTCTGGCAGTGGTCGCAGACATAGCGCAGGCGCGAATCGCCTTGCGGGATATGCTGGCTGACGGAATGGCCGCACTGGCTACAAAATTTCATGCTGTGGTCTCTGGCTCGTTGCCTATCTTGGGGGCTGAGGTGGGCTCGCGGCAAGTGTGGTCTGGCGGGCTGCGACACTGTAGGACTTGGGTGCCCGGTGCGATTTGGTGCATGATGCCCGATAAGTGCCGGATCGAGATGACCTATGCTGGACGAGCTGCTTGGCCGTGTGAGCCGCTATACCCCACGGACGCTGGAAACAGAACGGAATTACCCGGAAGCTGCGGTGTTGTTGCCGGTCACACGCAGTTCTGAGCCTGAGCTGATTCTCACCCTGCGTGCCAGCGGGTTGTCGACCCACGGTGGTGAAGTGGCTTTTCCGGGCGGTCGCCGCGACCCGGAAGACCCCGACCTGGTGTTCACCGCCCTGCGTGAGGCCGAAGAAGAAATCGGCTTGCCGCCGGGGCTGGTCGAGGTGATCGGGCCGCTGAGCCCCTTGATCTCGTTACACGGTATTCGCGTAACGCCTTATGTCGGTCTGGTCCCGGATTACGTTGAGTATCTGGCCAATGACGCCGAAATCGCCGCGGTATTCAGCGTGCCGCTGGAGTTCTTCCGCCAGGATCCGCGTGAGCACACTCATCGCATCGACTACCAGGGCCGTAGCTGGTACGTGCCGAGCTACCGTTTTGGCGTGTATAAAATCTGGGGGCTGACGGCAATCATGATCGTGGAGCTGATGAACCTGCTCTATGACGACGTCAATATCAACCTGCATACCCCGCCTGAACGTTCCATTCCAATTTAGAGCCGTCAGCAGACGGCCACGCCTGCCTTGAGGACATCCCATGAAATACCGCCTGGGCGACTCGTTCGTCGAAACCCATCCCGAAAGCTGGACCGCACCCAATGCCACCCTGATCGGCAAGGTGCGCCTGGAAGAGGGCGCCAGTGTCTGGTTTAACGCCGTGTTGCGTGGCGATAACGAACTGATCCTGATCGGCAAGCACAGCAATGTGCAAGATGGCGCGGTGATGCATACCGACATGGGCTATCCGCTCACACTTGGCACGGGCGTGACCATCGGTCATAACGCCATGTTGCATGGTTGTACGGTGGGCGATTACAGCCTGATCGGTATCAATGCGGTGATCCTCAATGGCGCGAAAATCGGCAAGCACTGCATCATTGGCGCCAATTCGTTGATTGGCGAAGGTAAGGAAATTCCGGACGGCTCGCTGGTCATGGGGTCGCCGGGCAAGGTGGTACGTGACCTGACGGATGAGCAGAAAAAATTGCTGGAAGCCAGCGCGGCCCACTACGTCAAGAACGGCCAGCGATATGCCCGTGACCTTCAGGTGCAAGAGCAATGACAGAAGCAGAGCGCCCGGTCGCCTCGCCCTGTGTGAATATCTGCGCGCTGGACGACGACGATGTGTGCAGTGGCTGCCAGCGTACCGTGGCGGAAATCACCCGCTGGAGCCGCATGACCAACCCGGAGCGCCGCGAGGTGCTAGTGCTGTGCCATGAGCGGGCCAAAGCCAGTGGTGTGGTGTGGATGTTGGGTTCCGGTAGCTGAAAACGCTTCTTTATTGTGTGAGCGGGCTTGCTCGCGATGCAGGCGCCGCGACCTGTCAGGCAAACTGCGCTGATATCATCGTGAGCAAGCCCGCTCCCGCAGGGGGATGTCGCGGGTACAAAATCGACTGCGACTCAAGTACCCTGTGCGCCTTATTTAGAGGTGTCGCCCGCTGCCATGCTGTTTCTTGTCGCTTATATCGCCAGCGTCGTGCTGATCAACTACGCGTTTTCCACTGCGCCGCACCTGGACATAATCTGGTCAGCCTGGGGTGGCCTGGTGTTTGTATTGCGCGACATGGTGCAAACCCGATTCGGTCACGGTGCCCTGCTGGCCATGCTGGCGGCCCTGGTGTTGTCGTACGTCACCTCCGATCCTTCCATTGCACTGGCCAGCGCCACTGCCTTCGCCGTGTCCGAGTGCATCGACTGGCTGGTCTTCAGCATCACCAAGCGGCCTTTGCATGACCGCTTGTGGATCAGCTCTGCGCTGAGCATCCCGATCGACACCTTTATCTTCTTCGGCATGATCGATGCCTTCACCCCTGGCGTGATCATTACCGCCATGGCCTCGAAATTCGCCGGCGTCACCTGCGTATGGCTGGCAATGGCCTGGCGTTTGCGCAAAGCCTCGGTCTAGTCATGTAAAATGCCGGCCTTTGTATCCCCCTGCAGGCGCTGGCTTGGTCAGTGCCTTCGATGATTTTGTTTCCTTGAGGACCTGAAATGACCCGTATCGGAACTCCACTGTCGCCCACTGCGACCCGCGTCATGTTGTGTGGCTGCGGTGAGCTGGGCAAAGAAGTTGTCATCGAATTGCAGCGCCTGGGGGTCGAAGTGATCGCCGTCGATCGCTACGCCAATGCACCTGCCATGCAGGTTGCCCATCGCAGTCATGTGATCAACATGCTTGACGGCGCCGCCCTGCGTGCCGTCATCGAAGCCGAAAAGCCGCATTTCATCGTTCCGGAAATCGAAGCCATCGCCACCGCCACCCTGGTGGAGCTGGAAGCTGAAGGTTTCACCGTTATTCCAACGGCGCGTGCCACGTCGTTGACCATGAACCGCGAAGGCATTCGTCGCCTGGCAGCCGAAGAGCTGGACCTGCCAACCTCGCCGTACCATTTTGCCGACACCTTTGAAGACTACAGCGCCGCCGTGCTGGATCTGGGCTTCCCGTGCGTGGTCAAGCCGGTGATGAGTTCGTCAGGCAAGGGCCAGAGCCTGCTGCGCAGTGCTGAGGAGGTAAAGGCTGCGTGGGACTACGCGCAGGAAGGCGGTCGTGCGGGCAAGGGTCGGGTCATTATCGAAGGCTTTATCGACTTCGATTACGAAATTACTTTGCTGACCGTGCGCCATATTGGCGGTACCACGTTCTGCGCACCGGTTGGTCACCGACAGGAGAAGGGCGATTACCAGGAATCCTGGCAGCCACAGGCCATGAGCCCGATTGCTCTGGCCGAGTCCGAGCGTGTCGCCAAGGCTGTTACTGAAGCGCTGGGTGGTCGTGGTCTGTTTGGCGTTGAGTTGTTTATCAAGGGCGATCAGGTGTGGTTCAGCGAAGTGTCGCCGCGCCCGCACGATACCGGCCTGGTGACATTGATTTCTCAGGATCTGTCGCAGTTCGCATTGCATGCTCGCGCCATTCTCGGCCTGCCGATTCCATTGATTCGTCAGTTCGGGCCATCGGCTTCGGCGGTGATTCTGGTGGAAGGCCAGTCGACCCGGACGGCATTCGCCAACCTGGGTGCTGCCCTGAGCGAACCGGACACCGCATTGCGCCTGTTCGGCAAGCCAGAGGTCAACGGCCAGCGTCGCATGGGCGTGGCCCTGGCTCGCGATGAGTCGATTGAAGCAGCTCGCGCCAAAGCGACCCGCGCGGCCAAGGCAGTAGTTGTAGAGCTGTAAAAACCATTGTGGGAGCGGGCTAGCTCACGATTCAATTGCCCCGGTACATCTGATGTACCGAGGCGTTGCAATCGCGAGCAAGCCCGCTCCCACAGGTTAAGTGTTTCTTCAAGCTACCTTGTTCAGGTCAGCCTCTCTCGTTTCCTTCAGGCACAGTACGGCAATCAGGCTGAGAATCGCTGCGCCCGACACGTACCCGCCTACCCAGCTCAACCCCCCCATGCTCACCAGCTTTTGCGCAAAAAAAGGTGCAGCGGAAGCTCCGACAATGCCACCCAGATTGTAAGCCGCCGACGCGCCGGTATAGCGCACGCGGGTCGGGAACAGTTCAGGGAGCAGGGCACCCATCGGGGCAAAGGTCACGCCCATCAAAAACAGCTCGATGCACAGGAACAGCGCCACACCCCAGGTGGTGCCGTGGGTGAGCAGAGGCTCCATCAGAAAACCTGACAAGATCGCCAGCACGCCACCGACTATCAGCACCGGCTTGCGTCCATAACGGTCACTGGCCCAGGCCGACAGAGGTGTGGCCGCCGCCATGAACAGCACGGCAAAACACAGCAGGCCGAGGAAGGTTTCGCGGGTATAGCCCAGGGTGGCGACGCCATAGCTCAGGGAAAACACTGTCGAGATATAGAACAGTGCGTAACACACCACCATCGAAGCGGCGCCCAGCAGCATCGGTGCCCAGTATTGGCTGAAGAGTTCGACGATGGGCATTTTCACCCGCTCGTGCTGTGCTACGGCCTTGGCAAACACCGGTGTCTCTTCCAGCTTCAGGCGTACATACAGACCCACCATCACCAGCGCTGCGCTAAGCAGGAAGGGGATGCGCCAGCCCCAGGAGCGGAACTGCTCATCGCTCAGGCTCATGGCCAGAATCAGAAACAGGCCATTGGCCGCCAGAAAACCGATCGAAGGCCCCAGTTGCGGAAACATGCCATACCAGGCGCGCTTGCCCTTGGGGGCGTTCTCGGTGGCCAGCAATGCCGCGCCGCCCCATTCGCCACCCAACCCCAGGCCCTGGCCGAAGCGCAGCACGCACAGCAGGATCGGGGCCCAGGCGCCGATCGTGGCGTAGCCCGGCAGCACCCCGATCAATGTGGTGCACACGCCCATCAGTAGTAGTGAGGCCACCAGGGTGGATTTACGTCCGATGCGGTCACCGAAGTGGCCAAACAGGAATGAGCCCAGCGGGCGGGCGAGAAAGGCGATGCCGAAGGTCAGAAACGCCGACAGCATTTGTGCGGTACCGGATGTCTGCGGAAAAAATACCGGGCCTATCACCAGTGCAGCGGCGGTGGCATACACATAAAAGTCGTAGAACTCGATGGCCGTGCCAATAAAGCTGGCCGTGGCGACGCGGGTGGCGGAGTTGGCCGGCTTGTCGGGCGTAGCTTCGCTATAGGTTGTGCTGGAGGTCATGCGTATATCCCTGACAGTTATGAGCCCTGTGCCGATGTCCGCTTTGGCGGTGCGACATGGCGAGCAATTTTTATGGTCGTTGGCCCTGAGGGATAACAGGGTGCAAGCGCAGTTCAGGATGGGAACGTACGCAGGTACTGCGTCATACAACGCGCCGACAGCGCTGGGTGCGGGTAACACGCGTGTTGGCGAGGCTTGGGTAAGCGATGATGATTATAGGGAGGCCCGCTCAAATGTAACAAGACCTTGCGCGGCGATTAAACCGCGGGCTTGACGCTGTTGTGCCAGATCAGTACGCGGCTGACGCGGTTTTCTTCGGTCTGGAGGATCTCCAGGCGATAGCCGCCGATTTTCAGGCACACGGTAGTCTCGGGGATGGTTTCCAGCGCTTCGGTGACCAGGCCATTGAGGGTTTTCGGGCCGTCGCAGGGCAGGTGCCAGCCCAGGGCCTTGTTCAGCTCGCGAATGGAGGCTGCACCATCGACAACATAACGGCCGTCGGGCAGGGGGTCGATATGGGGGTTATCGATATTCTGCTCGTCTTCGAACTCGCCGACGATCTCTTCGAGGATGTCCTCAAGCGTCACGATGCCAAGCACTTCGCCGTATTCATCGACCACCACGCCCAGGCGGCGCTGCTGCTTGTGGAAGTTAAGGAGTTGCAGTTGCAGCGGGGTGCTTTCGGGGATGAAGTAAGGTTCGTGGCAAACGGCCAGCAGTGCTTCTTTGGTCAGGCTGGCGTCGGGCAGCATGTGCTGGATGTGGCGGGTATTGAGGATGGCTTCGACCTGGTTGATGTCGTTGTGAAACACCGGCAGGCGTGTGCGCGAGGTCTGGCGCAACTGCTCAATCAGGTCTTCGATCGGGTCGTCGAGGTTCAGGCCTTCGACTTCGTTGCGCGGGATCAGGATATCGTTGACCGTGATGTTGTCCAGCGCATGGATGCCTGATAGCAGGGCCGGACGGCTGTTGGGCTGCTCGTCCTGTTGCTGGGGAGCCTCCTCTCGCAGCTGCTGGGCGTTGGTGCGCCTGGCGCGGGCACTGCTTTTGCCCAGTATAAAGCCGATAAATACAGCGGCTCCTGCGATCAATAGTGCCGAAATTGTTAGAATCGGCCCAGGGGGCAAGCTATCCATAATTATCGCCCGTCAGATATGCAGAATGTATTCACGAACCAGCTTGCTGCCAAAGTAGGCCAGCATCAGCAGGCAAAAACCGGCAAAGGTCCAGCGGATGGCCTTGTGACCGCGCCAGCCGAGGTGGTGACGGCCCCACAGCAACACGCTGAATACGATCCAGGCCAGGCAGGCCAGCAGGGTCTTGTGCACCAGGTGCTGGGCGAACAGGTTGCCCAGAAACAGCCAACCGGAAACCAGGGACAGCGAAAGCAGCGACCAGCCGGCCCAGAGAAAGCCGAAGAGCAGGCTTTCCATGGTTTGCAGTGGCGGGAAGTTCTTGATCAGGCCCTTGGGATGCTTGTGCTTGAGCTGATAGTTCTGCAGCGACAGCAACAGCGCCTGGAACACCGCAATGGTGAACATGCCATAGGCAAGAATCGACAGCAGGATATGCGCGAGTATGCCTGGCTCTTCATTAATGACCTGAACCGTGCCGGGCGGGGCGAATTCGGACAGCAGTACTGTCAGCATGCCCAGCGGGTATAAAAGCAGCAGCAGGTTCTCGACCGGTATGCGGGCGCAGGCCGCCAGGGTCACGGTAATCACGGCCACGGCAATCAGGCTGGCTGCACTGAAGAAGTCCAGTTCAAGGCCTGCAGGCGTCATCAGGTGGGTGAACAGGCTGGCGGCGTGGGCAAGTACGGCAAGAATGCCGAGCGTCACCAACAGGCGTTTGTTTGCCTTTGCGCCCTGGCGCAGACAAGAGCCCTGATAGAAGGTCGCAGCGGCATACAAGCAGGCGGCGGCGAGGCTGGGTAGCAAACTGGGTGACAAGGGGAGCATAAATCCTGTTAGGCAAGCCCGAAAGGACTGAGTTTGGCATACAACCGCCTGTGCACGAAAGACCACATAAGCCGACGGCATGGTGTCGGACACGGCCAGTCTTCGCTATAATCCGCGACCTGCCCACGCCGCAGGCTCGCCGAGCATCAGTTTTACACGGGCTGGGCCGCAATAACCCCGGTCTACTTTGGGCCTGAAAGGATCGCGCATGTTTGAAAATTTAACCGACCGTCTTTCGCAGACGCTGCGCCATGTCACCGGCAAGGCCAAGCTGACCGAAGACAATATCAAAGACACCCTGCGTGAAGTACGCATGGCGTTGCTGGAAGCCGACGTGGCTTTGCCAGTGGTCAAAGACTTCGTCGCTGCGGTCAAAGAGCGCGCTGTCGGCACTGAAGTGTCGCGCAGCCTGACGCCGGGCCAGGCGTTTGTAAAAATTGTTCAGGCTGAACTTGAAAGCCTGATGGGCGCTGCCAACGAGGACCTGGTCCTTAATGTCACGCCGCCAGCCGTTGTATTGATGGCCGGTTTGCAGGGCGCTGGTAAAACCACGACTGCCGGCAAGCTGGCGCGCTTCCTTAAAGAGCGCAAAAAGAAAACTGTGATGGTGGTCTCGGCCGACGTTTATCGTCCGGCTGCGATCAAACAGCTCGAAACCCTGGCCAATGAAGTCGGTGTAACCTTCTTCCCGTCCGACCTTAGCCAGAAGCCGGTAGACATCGCTCGCGCCGCCATTGCGGAAGCCAAGCTGAAGTTCATCGACGTGGTCATCCTCGATACCGCAGGTCGCCTGCATATCGATGCCGAGATGATGACCGAGATCCAGGAGCTGCACGCGGCCGTCAAGCCGGCAGAAACCCTGTTTGTCGTCGACGCCATGACTGGCCAGGATGCGGCCAACACCGCCAAGGCGTTCGGTGATGCATTGCCGCTGACCGGGGTGATCCTGACCAAGGTCGACGGTGATGCCCGGGGTGGTGCGGCGTTGTCCGTGCGAGCCATTACCGGCAAGCCGATCAAGTTCATCGGTATGGGTGAGAAGAGCGATGCGCTCGAGCCGTTCCACCCGGATCGTATCGCTTCGCGCATCCTCGGCATGGGCGACGTGCTCAGCCTGATCGAGCAGGCCGAACAGACCCTCGATAAAGACAAAGCCGACAAACTGGCTAAAAAGCTTAAAAAAGGCAAAGGCTTCGATCTCGAAGACTTCCGTGACCAGCTGCAACAGATGAAGAACATGGGTGGCCTTGGCGGCCTCATGGACAAACTGCCGAACATGGGTGGTGTCAATCTGGCGCAAATGGGCAATGCCCAGGGCGCAGCTGAGAAACAGTTCAAGCAGATGGAAGCCATCATCAACTCCATGACCCCGGCCGAGCGCCGCGACCCTGAGCTGATCAGCGGTTCGCGCAAACGCCGGATTGCCATGGGCTCCGGCACTCAGGTGCAGGACATCGGCCGCTTGATCAAGCAGCACAAGCAGATGCAAAAGATGATGAAAAAATTCTCCACCAAAGGTGGGATGGCGAAAATGATGCGCGGCATGGGCTCGATGATGCCCGGCGGCGGCATGCCAAAAATGTAATTTACCCGCCCGGACGCTTGCGTCCGGGCAACTCGCAGCAATGCGAGACACCCGGCAAACCCGCACTGTGCGGGAGCTGACCTGTCACCATTCGTGGTGACCTAGTTGCAAGTCTGTACGGCATGCCGATAGGCGCCAGAAAAAGACATTTGCAAAAGTCCGGATATTCCTTAGAATATGCGGCCTTTCGGGCACCTATGCCCGCTGTGCCTTTAGATTTGCAGCACCGACTACAGGAACGATGTTCACATGCTAACAATCCGTCTTGCCCTTGGCGGCTCCAAAAAGCGCCCGTTTTACCACTTGACCGTTACCGACAGCCGTAACCCACGTGACGGTTCCCACAAGGAACAAATTGGTTTCTTCAACCCGGTTGCCCGTGGTCAGGAAATCCGTTTCTCCGTTAAAGAAGACCGCCTCGCCTACTGGCTGAGCGTTGGTGCTCAACTGTCTGAGCGTGTTGCTCAGCTGGTTAAAGAAAACGCTAAGGCTGCGGCCTGAGCAATATGAGCGTGACGCCTGAAACTGCTGATGATTTGATCGTTATCGGCAAAATCTACTCGATTCACGGCGTGCGCGGCGAAGTGAAGGTTTATTCCTTTACGGATCCAATTGATAACCTGTTGGACTACAAAAAACTGACGCTTCGGCGCGGTAATGATGTACGACAGGCAGAGCTGGTCAGTGGCCGTTCTCATAACGGCAAGTTTCTGGTTGTAAAGCTCAAGGGTCTCGATGACCGTGATGAAGCTGGTCTTCTTCGTGAATTCGAAATCTGCGTGCCGCGTAACCTGTTTCCTGAGCTGACCGACGGCGAGTACTACTGGTACCAGCTGCAGGGACTGAAAGTGACCAACCTTGAAGGGCAATTGCTCGGCAAGATTGTTGACCTGATGGAAACTGGCTCGAACGATGTCATGGAAGTCAAACCTTGCCCAGGTAGCCTGGATGATCGTGATCGCTTGTTGCCCTATACAGAGCAATGCGTGTTGAGCGTCGACCTTGCAGCTGGCGAGATGAAGGTGGATTGGGATGCGGACTTCTAAGCGTGGCTAAATTGCGCGTAGAAGTGATCAGTTTGTTTCCCGAAATGTTTTCCGCCATCAGCGACTACGGCATCACTAGTCGTGCGGTGAAACAAGGGCTCTTGCAGCTGACTTGTTGGAACCCGCGAGACTACACAACGGATCGGCATCACACTGTGGATGATCGCCCATTTGGCGGTGGTCCGGGCATGGTGATGAAGATCAAGCCTCTGGAAGATGCACTGGTTCAGGCCAGAGAAGCAGCCGGAGAGGCGGCGAAGGTGATTTACCTGTCGCCCCAAGGCCGTCAACTGAATCAGTCGGCGGTACGCGAGCTGGCGAATGAGGAAGCATTAATCCTTATTGCAGGTCGTTATGAAGGCATTGACGAGCGTTTTATAGACGCTTATGTCGATGAAGAGTGGTCAATTGGTGACTATGTACTCTCTGGTGGCGAGCTGCCGGCGATGGTTCTGATTGATGCGGTTACACGACTGCTGCCTGGAGCTTTAGGGCATGCGGACTCCGCGGAGGAAGATTCCTTCACGGATGGTCTGCTGGATTGCCCGCACTACACCCGACCGGAGGTGTATGCGGATCAGCGTGTTCCCGACGTATTGCTTAGTGGCAATCATGCACACATCCGGCGTTGGCGTTTACAGCAGTCCCTTGGGCGGACCTTTGAACGACGCGCCGATCTTCTGGAAAGCCGCTCGCTTTCTGGAGAAGAGAAGAAGCTGCTCGAGGAATACATCCGCGAGCGGGACGATAGTTAACAACGTATCGATGGTAGATCAGTTGATCTACCTTAGGAGCACAGCATGACTAACAAAATCATCCTTGCACTCGAAGCAGAGCAGATGACTAAAGAGATCCCTCCTTTTGCCCCGGGCGACACCATTGTCGTTCAGGTGAAAGTGAAGGAAGGCGATCGTTCGCGTCTGCAAGCTTTCGAAGGTGTAGTGATTGCCAAGCGTAACCGTGGCGTGAACAGTGCTTTCACTGTTCGTAAAATCTCCAACGGTGTTGGCGTAGAGCGTACTTTCCAGACCTACAGCCCGCAAATCGACAGCATGGCTGTTAAGCGTCGCGGTGACGTGCGTAAAGCCAAGCTGTACTACCTGCGCGACCTGTCGGGTAAAGCAGCTCGCATCAAGGAAAAACTGGCTTAAGTCCAGCTTCCCGATGCAGAAAAAAGCAGCCTTCGGGCTGCTTTTTTGTTGCCTGAGATTTGTCAGACCTTTGTCCAGTTGTAGGTAGTAAGAAAGCATGACTTCGCGTGAGCAAGAGATTCAACGCCGTACCGACCTCTCCGTTACCCGTATTACCAAAGCGGTATTCCCCTCTACCACCAATCACCACAACACCCTGTTTGGCGGCACCGCGCTGGCGTGGATGGACGAAGTTTCGTTTATTGCCGCAACGCGTTTTTGTCGTCTGCCGTTGGTGACTGTGTCCACGGACCGTATTGATTTCAACCATCCGATCGCGGCTGGCTCCATCGTTGAGCTGGTGGGGCGTGTGGTTAAAGTTGGCAACACCAGCCTCAAGGTTGAGGTCGAGGTGTATGTCGAAAGCATGAGCTGCGATGGTCGCGAACTGGCGATCCAGGGCTTGTTCAGCTTTGTCGCCATCGATGATGACAAGCGCCCGGTACCGGTGTTGCCAGGGTTTGCCTCGTAACAGCTGCTACGGGTGCCTGATCAACGCCAGCAGCGTCCACCCGGAGCCTGGTTTCAATTCACTGTCAGGTGTCACTACATGCACCCAGCCAGTGTTGTCGCGGGCGAAGAGCAGGGTGACGCGCTTGCCATGCAGGGCCAGGTAGTCCGCCCAGGTGAAGTTGTCGGTCAGTGTGGTGCTGTACAGCTCGGCTCCCTGGCTCAACTCACTGGCGAGCTGGCCGTAGGTCAGCGCCGGGTTGCCCAGGGCTTGACCGCGGTACTCGTGGCTGGCGCGATGCTTGTCAGTGCGGCGAATTTCCTGGCCATTGGTCAGTGTAAACAAGCGCTGCAGCCCGAACTCGTGATGAAAGCGTGCCGCTGCCAGGGTATTCAACTCGCCAGAGGGTGACAGTGCGAGCAAATGCCCCAGCCCCACCAGATCCAGGTGACTCTCGGCATGCTCTGAAGCCGGATTGCCAAAGTAAGTGGGCAAGTTGTCCATGCGCGCGGCGCGAATGTGTTCCCAGTTGGAATCGGTTAGCAGTACGCGGCTGCCCAGTTGCTGCAATGCCTTGCCAATAACCCGGGCCGGGCCATTGGCGCCAACGATCAAAAAACCGCTGGGGGCCGGCTCCGCCACTTTGAGCAGGCGGGCCAGGGGCCGTGCCGTCGCGCTTTGCAGCACCACCGTACCGATGATCACTGCAAAGGTCAGGGGCACCAGTAGCAGCGCGCCGTCATGGCCTGCTTCGTCCAGGCGGATCGCAAAAATTGCTGAAACGGCTGCCGCGACGATCCCGCGTGGGGCGATCCAGGCGAGCAAGGCGCGTTCGCGCCAGTTCAGTTTTGAGCCAAAGGTCGAAATCACCACGTTCAGCGGCCGGGCGATAAATTGAATAATCAGCAGCAACACCAGCACCACAGGCCCCAGGCCGATCATGGCGTTCAAGTCCAGGCGCGCCGCCAGCAGGATAAACAGCCCCGAGATCAGGAAGATGCTCAGGTTTTCCTTGAAGTGCAGGATGTTGCGTACATCCACCCCCTTCATATTGGCCATCCACATGCCCATCAAGGTGACCGCCAGCAGTCCGGACTCATGCATCACCGTATTGGCGCCAATAAATACGCCCAGCACTGCTGCCAGCGTGGCCAGGCTGTGCAGGTACTCCGGCAGCCATTGGCGGCGTACGATCTGCCCCATGATCCAGCCACCTACAATGCCGAACAAGCTGCCGCATACAATCACCCCGGCAAAGGTCAGCAGGCTGTGGCTCAGGCCCTCGCCCGTGGCGCTGGCGATGATAAAGCTGTAGACCACCACCGCCAGCAGCGCGCCAATCGGGTCGATGACAATGCCTTCCCAGCGCAGGATATTGGCAATCGATGCCTTGGGCCGTACTACGCGCAGCATCGGCACAATCACCGAAGGCCCGGTGACCAGTGTCAGCGTGCCGAACAGCAAGGCCAGAAGCCAGTCAAAGCCCAGTAGCCAATGGGTCGCCAAGGTGATCACGGCCCAGGTCGAGAGCGCACCGATAGTGACCAGCCGATGGACCACAGTGCCGATTTCGCGCCACTCGGACAAATGCAGGGTCAGGCTGCCTTCAAACAGAATCAGCGCCACCGCCAGTGAGACCAGCGGCATCAGCAGCGGGCCGAACAATTCTTGCGGGTCCAGCCAGCCCAATACCGGGCCGACCAGGATCCCGCTCAACAGCAGAAACAGGATGGCCGGCAGCTTCAGTCGCCAGGCCAGCCACTGTGAGCCCAGGGCAGCGATGCCGATGCCGCCGAAAGACAGCAAAATCTGTTGTTCGGTCATAAGGTCATCCTGTGAAAACTTGGGGTTTATGGCATCCGCCAGCCATGAAAGACTAGCGCTCACTTTTGCAATTCACTTTATATTTGTGCGCAGCCTCCGGCCTGTGCGTTTCGAGAGCCAATGCCCGCTATAGACGACCCACTTATCGACCGTTTTCTGGATGCCCTGTGGCTGGAAAAAGGCCTGTCGGACAACACCCGCGGTGCTTATCGCAGTGACCTGGCCTTATTCAATGGCTGGTTGCAGGAGCGCGGTATCGCTATGGCCAGCGCCGGGCGCGAGTTGATCCTCGATCACCTCGCCTGGCGCCTGGAGCAGGGCTACAAGCCTCGCTCGACTGCGCGCTTGCTCTCAGGTTTGCGTGGCTTTTATCGTTATCTGCTGCGAGAAAACCTGATTGCCGTCGACCCTACCTTGCAGGTCGATATGCCGCAGTTGGGCAGGCCATTACCCAAGTCCCTGTCAGAGGCAGACGTAGAAGCGCTGCTCGCCGCCCCTGATCTGAGTGAGGCCATCGGCCAGCGTGATCGGGCCATGCTTGAAGTACTGTATGCCTGTGGCCTGCGCGTAACCGAATTGATCAGCCTGACCCTGGAGCAGGTCAACCTGCGCCAGGGCGTTTTGCGCGTGATGGGCAAGGGCAGCAAGGAACGCCTGGTGCCGATGGGGGAGGAGGCCATCGTCCGGGTCGAGCGCTACATGCGCGATGCCCGGCATGAGCTGCTGGGCGGTCGCCCCAGTGATGTGCTGTTTCCCAGTCAGCGCGGTGAACAGATGACCCGCCAGACCTTCTGGCATCGCATCAAGCATCAGGCCAGGGTGGCCGGGATCAACAAGTCGCTGTCGCCACATACCTTGCGCCATGCCTTCGCCACCCATTTGCTCAATCACGGCGCCGATTTGCGTGTGGTGCAAATGCTGCTGGGGCACAGCGACCTCTCGACGACACAGATTTACACCCATGTTGCCCGTGCCCGACTGCAGGACCTGCATGCCCTCCATCACCCGCGTGGCTAGTCGGAGTCGGTCATGCAGGCCATCTGTGGTAGGCTTTGCCGGTTTAGAAAGCGCGCCGCCCAAACCCGTTGTTTCAGGACGGGTATCGGGGTTGGCAGCTTTGCCCGTCTTCAGGAGTTCCCATGCGTGTGATCCAGATTTTCGCCGCCGCAGCCATTGCGTTGGTCAGCACCTTCTCGTTCGCCGATACCGGCGCCGAACAAGCAATCCGCAAGAGCCTCGAAACCCTGCAACTGGATGTGCCGGTCGAGAGCATCAGTGCCAGCCCCATGGCCGGCCTGTATGAAGTCAAGCTCAAGGGCAGCCGCGTGCTGTATGCCAGTGCCGATGGCCAGTTCATCGTTCAGGGCTACATGTTCCAGCTCAAGGACGGCAAGCCGGTGAACCTGACCGAGCAGGCCGAACGTGTTGGCGTGGCCAAGTTGATTAATGGCATTCCGGTGGCAGAGACCGTCGTTTACCCTGCCATCGGCGAAACCAAGTCCCATATCACGGTATTTACCGACACCACTTGCCCGTATTGCCACAAATTGCATGCCGAAGTCCCGCAACTGAACAAGATGGGGATTGAAGTGCGCTATGTTGCGTTCCCGCGTCAGGGCCTCGGCTCACCGGGTGACCAGCAGCTGCAGGCGGTGTGGTGTTCCAAGGATAAAAAAACGGCGATGGACAAGATGACTGATGGTAAAACCGTCGAGGCGCCAAAATGCGCCAATCCGGTTGCCAAGCAGTTCGCCATGGGCCAGTCCATCGGCGTCAATGGCACGCCAGCCATCGTTTTGGCTGACGGTCAGGTGATTCCGGGTTATCAGCCTGCTGCGCAGGTTGGCAAGCTGGCACTCAGTGTTAAATAATCCAGTGTCGTCACGATAAGCCTGTGACGATCATGGCGGGGCAGTTCAGTTGCCCGGCCATTAATAGAGAACCGTGGCAATCCACGGTTGTTTTTCACGGCCGACCTTGAGTCGGCCGTTTTATGGGGAGTTCAGCGTGAATCCGGTCAAAGTAGGTATCTGTGGGCTCGGGACCGTCGGTGGCGGCACCTTCAACGTACTAAAGCGTAACGCCGAGGAGATTGCCCGCCGTGCCGGGCGTGGTATCCAGGTTGCGCAAATTGCAATGCGTACGCCAAACCCTCAGTGCGACATTACCGGTACCCCCATTACCAACGATGTATTCGCTGTTGCGACCAACCCTGAAATCGACATTGTTATCGAGCTGATTGGTGGTTACACCATCGCCCGTGAACTGGTGCTCAAGGCCATCGAAAACGGCAAGCATGTCGTGACCGCGAACAAGGCGCTGATTGCCGTTCACGGTAATGAAATCTTCGCCAAAGCCCAGGAAAAGGGCGTGATCGTGGCGTTCGAAGCGGCCGTTGCAGGCGGTATCCCGGTGATCAAGGCGATCCGTGAAGGTCTCTCGGCCAATCGTATCAACTGGGTGGCGGGCATCATCAACGGTACCGGTAACTTCATCCTCACCGAAATGCGCGAAAAAGGCCGTACGTTCGAAGACGTGCTGGCTGAAGCACAAGCGCTGGGTTATGCCGAGGCAGACCCGACGTTTGACGTTGAAGGTATCGATGCGGCGCACAAGCTGACCATTCTGGCGTCGATTGCTTTCGGTATCCCGTTGCAGTTCGACAAGGCCTACACCGAAGGCATCACCAAGCTGACAACCGCTGATGTGAATTACGCAGAGGCGCTGGGTTATCGCATCAAGCATCTGGGTGTTGCACGCAGCACGGCCAACGGCATCGAGTTGCGGGTTCACCCGACGCTGATTCCGGCTGACCGCCTGATCGCCAACGTCAACGGCGTAATGAACGCAGTCATGGTCAACGGTGACGCTGCCGGTTCGACCCTGTTCTATGGTGCTGGCGCCGGTATGGAACCAACGGCTTCGTCCGTGGTTGCCGACCTGGTAGACGTGGTGCGTGCCATGACCAGCGACCCGGAAAACCGCGTACCGCACCTGGCCTTCCAGCCGGATCTGCTCTCCGACCATCCGATCCTGCCGATCGAAGCGTGCGAAAGCGCCTACTACCTGCGCATCCAGGCCAAAGATCACCCGGGCGTATTGGCCCAGGTGGCGAGCATCTTGTCCGAGCGCGGCATCAACATCGAATCGATCATGCAGAAAGAAGTCGAAGAGCATGACGGCCTGGTGCCAATGATCCTGTTGACCCATCGGGTAATTGAACAGCACATCAACGATGCCATTGCCGCGCTTGAAGCATTGCAGGGCGTTGTGGGTCCGGTCGTTCGCATCCGCGTTGAGCATCTTAATTAATTAAGAGCGGCAAGCGGCAGCGGCAAGCGGCAAGCAAGAGCACATCGGCTTTTACTTGTTGCCTGGCGCTAAACCGCTTGGCGCTCAAACCGAAGGTTTGAACCCATGCGCTATATCAGTACCCGTGGCCAGGCACCGGCCCTGAATTTTGAAGATGTGTTGCTGGCCGGTCTGGCCAGTGATGGCGGTTTGTATGTACCGGAAAACCTGCCGCGCTTTACCCAGGAAGAAATCGCCTCCTGGGCCGGCCTGCCGTATCACGAGCTGGCCTTTCGGGTCATGCGCCCGTTTGTCACCGGCAGCATTCCGGATTCTGACTTCAAGAAGATTCTCGAAGAAACCTACGGCGCGTTTTCCCACGCAGCTGTAGCGCCACTGCGTCAGCTAAACGGCAATGAATGGGTACTTGAGCTGTTCCACGGTCCGACCCTGGCGTTCAAGGACTTTGCCCTGCAACTGCTCGGCCGCTTGCTCGACTACGTGCTGGCCAAGCGTGGCGAGCGTGTGGTGATTGTCGGCGCGACTTCCGGGGATACCGGTTCGGCGGCGATCGAAGGCTGCAAGCATTGCGAAAACGTCGACATCTTTATCCTGCACCCCAACAACCGGGTATCGGAAGTCCAGCGTCGGCAGATGACCACGCTGTTCGGTGACAACATTCATAACATCGCCATCGAAGGCAACTTCGATGACTGCCAGGAAATGGTCAAGGCCAGCTTCGCCGACCAGGGTTTCCTCAAGGGTACACGCCTGGTCGCCGTAAACTCGATCAACTGGGCGCGGATCATGGCCCAGATCGTTTACTACTTCCATGCCTCCCTGCAACTGGGCGGGCCACACCGTTCCGTGTCGTTCTCGGTGCCTACCGGCAACTTCGGCGACATCTTTGCTGGCTACCTGGCACGCAACATGGGCCTGCCGATCAACCAGCTGATCGTTGCCACCAACCGCAACGACATCCTGCACCGCTTCATGAGCGGCAATCAGTACGCCAAGGACACCTTGCACGCGACTCTGTCGCCGTCGATGGACATCATGGTGTCGTCGAACTTCGAGCGCTTGCTGTTCGACCTTCATGGTCGCAATGGCGCAGCCGTTGCCGGTCTGATGGATACCTTCAAGCAAACCGGTAATTTCAGCGTTGATGAAGATCGCTGGACCGAAGCGCGTCGTCTGTTTGATTCGCTGGCGGTTGATGATGAGCAAACCTGCGAAACCATCGCTCAGGTATTTGTCGAAAGCGGCGAAGTGCTCGATCCGCACACCGCTATCGGTGTGCGTGCGGCCCGTGAATGCCGTCGCAGTCTGGATATCCCGATGGTCATTCTGGGCACGGCACATCCGGTCAAGTTCCCTGAAGCGGTTGAAAAAGCCGGCATAGGAAAAGCGCTCGAACTGCCGTCTCACCTTTCTGACTTGTTTGAGCGAGAGGAGCGTTACACCGTACTGGCTAATGACCTCAAGGCTGTCCAGGGCTTTGTCAGCCAGCATGGCAACCGTGGCAAGCCGCTTTAACGGCATTCGTCTTACGTAATTTGAAGCCCGTCATCTGACGGGCTTTTTTATTGGTGCATGGCAAACTTGCCAGGTCTTCGCCCCTTCTGTGCTGGCGAATACCCGGTCAAGGATGCTGTCATGTCACGTATTCACCAGACATTTGAATCATGGATGCGCATAGTGCTGGGCATGGCCTTGTTGAGCCTGGCCCTGCCGGTGATGGGCGCTTCCGGAACGCCTTTCAGGCTCGCAACACGCTTTGTGGATATCCAGCCTCTGCAACTGGATGCCCCGGAGCGGCAATGGCTGGCCAATCATGGAACGCTACGGGTTGGTATCGCCATCGGTGATTACGAACCGGTCGACATCACCGACGACCGCAATAACTATCAGGGCATCAGCGCAGATTACCTGAGCATCGTTCGAGACACGTTGGGCGTGCCTGTTGAAGTCCTGGGCTACAGGCGTCGTGATCAGGCCGTTGCAGAGCTGCTGGCCGGCAATATCGATATTCTGGCCAGCGCCAGCGGGTTTGAGCGAGGGATTGAAGGTGTAGCTTTTTCCCGGGAGTACATGACTGATCGACTGGTTATCGTTTGTCGCTCATGTGAGGAAGAGCCGGTCAAAAACTGGGTCGGGAAAAAAATCGGCTTTATGGAGGGCTACGTCGATATTCATACCGCCCAGGCGTTTTACCCTGACAGTGAAATCACCACCATCAGTGACCTGCATAATGCAATGGACGCGCTGGTTGAGGGGGATATCGACGGGTTTATCGGCAATGAACTTATCGTGCAGTCATTCAAAAGTGTCCGGCCTCATTCGGGGGTGCGCATTATCGGTGATAGCGCCTTGCCATCCTCCGGTTTTGCATTTGCTACACGCCTCTCTGACCCCGAACTTGGGTTGCTGATCAACCGCGCGCTGGGCAGCCTTGATGACAATACATCGCGCATGGTGCTTTCACGCTGGATCATCGGGCTTGAAGGGCACGCTGTTCAATCGCATATCAACCTGCTGCCTGGCGAGCTTGAGTGGATCCAGCGCAATCCGGTTGTAGCCCTGGCGACCCAGCAGTTCCCCTTGTACGCATTCAAGACCGGGGACGGTCGTTGGGTAGGGCTGAGTGTGGATATTCTGGCGCGAATTTCTCGCATGACCGGGTTGCAGTTTGTACATACAGAAGCGTTTTCAACGGTACAAATCCTCGACATGCTCAAAAGTGGCGAGGCACTGATGAACTCAAGCCTCTCCAGAAGTCGTGAGCGCAAAGCTTTTTTGAACTTCACCTATTCCTACGGTGGGGCACCCTGGGTGTTTGTTGTACGAGTCAATGATTCCCGGCTGGGTTCATTGGACGAACTGGCCGGCAAGGTTCTGGCGCTTCCAGCCAGGCACGCCCTCGAAGACTTGATTCGACGTGAATACCCCGCAATCACCTTGCATCTGGTTGATACCTACGCCCAGGCACGTCACGCGGTCGCCAATGGCGAGGCAGATGCGACGATACAAACAGAGACACAGGCTCATCTTTACCCACCGGGGCGCCTCAAGGTCGGACGCAGTGTTGACGGGCAATGGGCTGCCGCCAGCTTTTCGGTCCCTGTTCTATACCCGGAGCTTTTCAGCATCATGAACAAGGCGTTGGAAGCCATGCCCATGGCCGAGATTCGGGCGCTGAGAACCAAGTGGCTGGGGGGGGTGGGCAAACCGCTGATCATCGAGAGTGGCCTGTATCACTCAGCCCGTCTTTATTGGGCGATAGCGGTCTTGATTGCGGCCGGGCTTATGTTGTTTGTGTACAACTGGTTTCTGCGCAGGCAACTGATTATTGCGCGTCAATCCGAGAAAACCCTGAATGAGCAGTTGGGGCTCAGTCACCGCTTTCTGGATGGCATTCCCAGCCCGATTTTCGTGGTTGGCCTGGAGGGAGAGCTGATTACCTGCAATCAAAGCTATGAGCAGCGTTTATCTGTCCAGTTGGGACGGATTCGCGGGTTAAAGGTGACTGATGTTGATTTGTTTTCGAAGGAGCTGGCCGAGAAGCTCCAGCGGGAAATAATGCGCATGATTCAAAGCCGCAAACCCTGTTACCAAAAACGTTGGGTGGAGTTTAAGTCCGGAGGCATGGAAATCTATCAGTGGGTTGTTCCGTTTTATTCAGAGACTGGGCGTCTGGAGGGGCTGGTAGGAGGATGGTTCGACAAATCTGAAGCTAAAAAGTGGGATCAGTAAGCTGGTTTGATCCAGTAAATGAAAGGCGTTGTGGATTCCTATGGTATTTACAGATATGTCCTATGTGTATTGAGTGTTGAGCCCACTAAGGTTTACCTCCTCTGTAGCGCTAGGTTTATGCCTGAAGGCCCATGATGCGATCTTTGAAAGTATTGATTCTTGAAGACAACCCGTTTCAATTAATGGTGTTGCATCAGATGTTGAACGCCTTCCGCATTTTTGACGTGTTGACGGCCGAAAGCGTTGATTGCGCCCGCGAGTCCTTGCTCAGGCGCGGTGCCATAGACGTGGCCATTTGTGATTTGTATATGGAAGGGGCATCAGGGCAGGAGCTGATCAGCGAGTTGGCCCTTGAACGCAAAGCTGCAGCGTTGATCATTTTGAGTGCTGCTGCACCTCCGGTGGTCGAGAGGGCGGCCAGAGTGGCCCGCAGTCAAGGTCTCAGGGTGCTGGGGTGTCTGTCAAAACCCGTGACCATAGGGGCGCTGGGGCAATTGTTGGGTGCCTTCGAGCTACAGCAGATAAGTGCTGATGGCGCGAATGCAGATTAATTGCCAGTACCGGGGGAACTTCCAGCAGGTTTGGTTTGTCAGATTTTTCATCAGCAGGAGCAAGTTTATTGCTCCGATACTTGTAGCCTGTTGAGCGGGTTATCATGACCCTGTTAAACCCCGAGCAGCCTCCCCACTGCTCGGGGTTTTTTTATGCGTACGTGTCATTGCTCATCCAGGTAAGACAGGGATGGCGAGCCCAATGTGGTGAGTATCGAATTGACCCTGCTAATGACCTCACGTCCTTGCGCAGTGTCCGAGCAGCCAACGTAAATCGACTGATATTCCGGGGCGCCCTGGATCGGATAAAACAGCAGTTCGTCGGATGACAAACCTTGCTGACTGGCCTTGGCCTGGATTTCTGGCCAGTAGCCCAATAGCGTCGGCATACGGCCTGCATGTTGCATTTGCAGCAGGCTGCCCAACGGATCGTTACCGTAATGCATGACAATCTGGCCTGGCGGGCTCAGCTTCAGCTGGCTATCAATCAATACTCCGTAGCTGCGTTTGGCAATGACTCCAAGCTTGAGGGTTTGCGCCTTGAGCAGCCCCGGCAGGTCTACCTTGTCGTCATGGACAAAGGGTTCGATCAAATGCTGATTCTCACGCAGTATGGCCATGCCATTGCTGTGCATGATCGCAACGGGCTCGGAGTAAACGATCGAGAGGGCGCGGGCGGGATTCCAGATCAGCGCCGGATCGCAGGTCAGCGAGGGTTCTTCAAGCATCTGCAGGGCCCGAGCCCGGTTAACCCGCATTATCACGTGCTGGTATTGCGGCATGCCTGCGATCAGGGCTGGCATCACCTGGTCGACTATCCCCTTACCTTTTTGCGGGCCATGAAACACCGTTAACGGTGGCAGGTCGCGCAACAACCAGATGAGTGTGGGTGCTGCCTGACTGCCAGGGGCCCAGGCCAGAAACAATGCGGTGATCAGGCCTGCCCAAAGTCTTCGCAAGGTCGAACGCTGGGTCATGCTGCTGATCTCCTTGGGTGGCCACTAAAAATGGGCAACACGCCTAGATGGCGCCCGCTTGCTTGAGGTTGGCGATTGCTGCAGCGTCGTAACCCAGGTCGTTCAACACCTCGATATTATGTGCACCCAGTTCGGGGCCTACCCAATCTGCCGTGCCCGGAGTATCGGAGAGCCTTGGCACGATACCGGGCATCTTGAAGTCTTTACCGTCAGGCAGTTTGGCCTGCAGGAACATTTCACGGGCCAGAAACTGTGGATCGCTGAACATGTCTTCTGCCGAGAAAATACGGCTGGCAGGCACCTGCGCTGCGCCCAGTTGTTCAAGTACCGTGGCCAGCGGCAGCGAGCCGACCCAGCGGTCAATCACGCCATACAGTTCGTCACGGCGTGCGTCACGACCATCGTTGTGTGCAAGCTCCGGGTCGTTGGCCAGATCGTCGCGCCCGATAATCTGCATAAAGCGCTTGAAAATGGCGTCGCCATTGGCGCCGATCTGTACGTGCTTGCCGTCCAGGCTGGTATGGATGGAAGAGGGCGTAATTCCCGGCATGATATTGCCGGTACGTTCACGGATGAAACCGAACACATCGAACTCGGGCACCATGCTTTCCATCATGGCAAAAATCGCTTCGTAGAGCGCCACGTCTACCACCTGGCCCTGGCCGCCGTTGACCTCGCGATGACGCAAAGCCATAAGGGCACCGATCACACCCCACAGCGCGGCAATCGAGTCGCCAATCGAGATGCCTGTGCGCACTGGCGGACGATCTTCGAAACCGGTGATATAACGCAGCCCGCCCATGGATTCGCCGACCGCACCAAACCCCGGCTGATCTTTCATCGGGCCGGTCTGGCCAAAGCCGGACAGGCGCACCATCACCAGCTTGGGGTTCAGTGCATGCAGCACATCCCAACCCAGTCCGAGTTTCTCCAGAACCCCGGGGCGAAAGTTTTCGATCAGAATATCGGCGTCTGTCAGCAGCTCCTTGAGAATGCTCAGACCGTCGGGGTGTTTTAGATTCAGGGTCAGGGATTTTTTGTTGCGCGCCTGGACGAACCACCATAGCGATGTGCCTTCATACAGCTTGCGCCATTTTCGCAGCGGGTCGCCGCCGTCAGGAGATTCGACCTTGATCACCTGGGCGCCAAACTCGGCGCAAATGCGCGATGCAAATGGCCCGGCGATCAGGGTACCCAATTCAACAACTTTAAGGCCTGAAAGGGGTTTGGTGGCGAGCGGCATGTGGAATCCTTGTCCAAGGGCGAGCGAGTACAGCCTTTTAACATAGCTGGCGGCTGGCAAGAAGCTGGCCGATTCGTTCAATCACGGTGTATCGGTTAGACTTGTCGCCTTTCTCCGTATCAAGAAGCCCGTTCATGGCACAGCCGTCCACGACCTACAAGTTTGAACTCAACCTTACCGATCTCGATCGCGGGGTCTATGAAAGCGTCAAGCAGACCATCGCCCGCCACCCTTCGGAGACCGAAGAACGCATGACTGTGCGCCTTCTGGCCTACGCTTTTTGGTACAACGAGCAGCTGTCTTTTGGTCGAGGCCTGTCAGATGTAGACGAACCGGCCCTGTGGGAAAAAAGCCTGGATGACCGTGTTCTGCACTGGATCGAAGTCGGACAGCCCGATGCCGACCGTCTGACCTGGTGCTCGCGCCGTACCGAGCGCACCAGCCTGCTGGCCTATGGCAGCTTGCGTGTGTGGGAAGGCAAGGTGATTCCTGCAATCAAGAACCTGAAGAACGTCAATATCGCAGCCGTTCCGCAAGAGATTCTTGAGGTGCTGGCCAAAGATATGCCACGGGTTATCAAGTGGGACGTGATGATCAGCGAGGGTACGATTTTCGTGACAGATGATCGCGGCCAGCACGAAGTGCAACTGCAGTGGCTGCAAGGCGAACGCGGCTAAGTTCCAACCCTTTTTTACGCTTAGAGACTCTTCACCTGCTTATGCGCATCGAACCTCGTCCATTGCCTGAACCCCTGCCTTTTCTGGGCGAAATGCCAACCCTGCTGACCCGCCTTTACGCCGCACGGGGTGTGCAGTCGCAAGCTGAGCTGGACAAGAGCCTGGCGCGGTTGATCCCGTATCAGCAGCTCAAGGGCATTGATTCAGCGGTGGACTTGCTGGTGGTCGCGCTTGAGCAGCGCCAACGCATTCTGATCGTCGGCGACTTTGACGCCGACGGTGCCACGGCCAGCACCGTGGGTATGCTCGGTCTGCGCCTGCTGGGGGCGGCCCATGTCGATTACCTGGTGCCCAACCGCTTCGAGTATGGCTACGGCCTGACCCCGGAAATCGTCGAAGTTGCGCTGACCCGCACGCCGCACTTGTTGATCACGGTCGATAACGGAATCTCCAGTATCGAAGGTGTGGCCGCAGCCAAAAAAGCTGGTTTGAGCGTGCTGGTTACCGACCACCACTTGCCGGGCAGTGAATTGCCGGCCGCGGATGCCATCGTCAACCCCAACCAGCCCGGCTGCGAGTTCCCGAGCAAGGCGCTGGCGGGGGTAGGGGTGATCTTCTATGTGCTGATCGCTTTGCGCGCGCGCTTGAACAGCCTGGGCTGGTACCAGAACAGCAAGGCGCCGAATATTGCCGAATTGCTGGATCTGGTGGCGCTGGGCAGCGTCGCGGACGTGGTGCCGCTGGATGCGAACAACCGCATCCTGGTACACCAGGGGCTTGAGCGCATCCGTGCCGGGCGTGCCCGGCCCGGGCTCAAGGCTATTCTGGAAGTGGCCAAGCGTGACCATGCGAAAATCACCTCCACCGACCTGGGTTTTATCCTCGGGCCGCGCCTGAATGCCGCCGGGCGCCTGGACGACATGAGCCTGGGTATCGAATGCCTGCTCACCGATGACGCCAATGCGGCGCGGGAAATGGCTGCGCAACTGGACGAAATGAACCAGGACCGCAAATCCATCGAGCAGGGCATGCAACGTGAAGCGCTGGCCCAGCTCAAGGATCTGACCATCGACAGCATGCCGTTTGGCCTGTGCCTGTTCGACCCCGAGTGGCATCAGGGGGTGATCGGAATTCTGGCTTCGCGGCTCAAGGAGCGTTACTTCCGCCCGACTTTTGCCTTTGCCGATGCCGGGGATGGCATGCTCAAGGGCTCCGGCCGATCGGTGCCGGGCTTTCATATTCGTGATGCACTGAGTGTGGTGGCTGCACAGCATCCGGACTTGATCAGCAAATACGGTGGCCATGCCATGGCGGCCGGGCTGACTTTGCCTGAGGCTAACTTCCCGCTGTTCTGTGAGGCCTTTGATGCTGAAGTGCGGCGTCAATTGCGTGAAGAAGACCTGACCGGGCGCATGCTGTCTGACGGCAGCCTGGCAGTGGAAGAGTTTCACCTGGAGCTGGCGCGTGCCCTGCGCAATGCCGGGCCATGGGGGCAGCACTTTCCCGAACCGCTGTTCCACGGGGTATTCCAGTTGGTGGAGCAACGCATCGTGGGGGAGCGGCATTTGAAAGTCGTGCTCAAGACCGAATGCGGCAGCGTAAAGCTCGACGGCATTGCTTTCGGGATCGATCGCGAAGTGTGGCCGAACCCGACCATTCGCTGGGTGGAACTGGCCTACAAGCTTGACCTCAACGAATTTCGCGGCAACGAAACCGTACAGTTGATGATTGCCCATATCGAGCCGCGCTAATCCGCCAATCCCCTGTGGGAGCGGGCTTGCTCGCGATGCTATCACCGCGGTTGGCCTGACAGGCCGCGGTGCCCGCATCGCGAGCAAGCCCGCTCCCACCAAAACCACCACGTCCCGTTGCGATATGAACTCCCCCTCATCCAGTGTTGTCGACTAGGCTCTTCAGAAGTACTTGGAGCCTGCCCACTGGAATTAGAGGTGACCCATGAGTCTGCTGCTCGAACCCTATACCCTGCGCCAACTGACCCTTCTTAACCGCATTGCGGTCTCGCCAATGTGCCAGTACTCCAGCGTCGATGGACTGGCAAATGACTGGCACCTGGTCCACCTGGGCAGCCGTGCCGTTGGCGGCGCCGGGCTGATTTTTACCGAAGCCACTGCCGTCACCCCCGAAGGCCGTATCACTGCCCAGGATCTGGGCCTGTGGAACGACGAGCAGATTGAACCCCTGCAACGCATCACCCGCTTTATTCGCGCCCAGGGCGCTGTAGCCGGCATCCAACTGGCCCATGCCGGGCGTAAGGCCAGCACCCACCGCCCCTGGTTGGGCAAGCATGGCAGCGTCAAGGTGGAGGAGGGCGGCTGGGTGCCTGTCGGGCCGTCCCCCATTGCCTTCGACCCACAGCACACTGCGCCAGTGCAACTGGACGAGACCCAGATCAAAGAGGTTATCCAGGCGTTCGTGGCTGCCGCCAAGCGAGCGCTGGAGGCTGGCTTCTCGGTGGTTGAAGTACATGCTGCTCATGGTTACTTGTTGCATCAATTTCTTTCACCGTTGAGCAACCAGCGACGTGACCAATACGGCGGTTCGTTCGAGAATCGCATCCGTCTGGTGTTGGAAGTCACCGAGGCCGTGCGCGGTGTATGGCCGCAGGAGCTACCGCTGTTTGTGCGGGTCTCGGCCACCGACTGGGTGGAAGACGGCTGGAACCCTGACGAAACCGTCGAACTGGCACGACGCCTCAAGGCATTGGGCGTGGACCTGATCGACGTGTCTTCGGGCGGTACCGCAGCCAATGCCGAGATTCCGGTGGGGCCTGGCTACCAGACCCGTTTTGCCGAGCGCGTGCGCAAGGAGGCCTGCATTGCCACCGGTACGGTGGGCATGATCACCGAACCGGCCCAGGCCGAGCATATTTTGCGTACCGGGCAGGCCAACCTGATCCTGCTGGCGCGTGAACTGTTGCGTGACCCGTATTGGCCGTTGCATGCAGACGATGACCTGGGCGGTAAAAAGGCCATCTGGCCAGCCCAGTACCAGCGCGCGACCCATCGCGACCAACCGATTCATGAGTCCGACCTGCGCGACTGATAGCCAGTGCTCTTTACGATAAACCTGCCTGCGGGCGGGTTTTCTGGCGCCCCCTGACCCTGTTAAGAGAGGATGCTTATGAGTTTGCTCGACCAACTGCTTAAATCCGGCCAACAGATGCTGGCGAAAAAAACCGGCGCCCAAGGCAGCGCCTCCCGTGACGATAAAGGCGGCCTGGGTGACCTGCTCGGGTCTGGTGGTCTGGGCGGCCTGCTTTCCGGCGCGGGTGGCGGCGCTCTGGCAGCCAGTGCCCTGGGGCTGCTGCTGGGCAACAAGAGTGCGCGCAAATACGGTGGTCAGGCACTGACCTATGGCGGCCTTGCCGCCCTGGGCGTTCTGGCCTACAAGGCTTACGGCAACTGGCAGGCCAATCAGGGCACGGCACCGCAGACCGAGCCGCAAACCATTGACCGTGTTCCGGCGCCGCAAGTGGAGCAACACAGCCAGGCGATCCTCAAGGCCCTGGTGGCTGCTGCCAAGGCTGATGGGCATGTGGATGAGCGTGAGCGCCAACTGATCGATGGCGAGTTGAACAAACTCAATGGCGACCCTGCATTGCGCCAATGGCTGCAAGCTGAACTGAACAAGCCGCTGGACCCGGCAGAGGTTGCCAGAGCTGCCAGCACCCCGGAAATCGCGGCCGAAATGTATATCGCCAGCCTGATTCTGGTGGATGAAGAACATTTCATGGAGCGCGCCTATCTGGAAGAGCTGGCCAAACAGCTCAAGCTCGACCCGGGGCTCAAGATCGAGCTGGAAGCCCAGGTCAAGCAGGCGCAGGGCTAGCGCACTCTGTGGGCGCGAGCCTGCATCACGATGCAGGCGCCGCAACATGCTTGTTTTAGACGCTCCGAGCCGCAACGGCCCGGGGCGTTTTTTTATGCTTCGTGGCTTCGATCCACTGCAACTTCCCCGTCATAATCCCCTGTTAGCCTGCCCGCCAGAAATAATTTGTTACGTGTAATCAGGAAGCCGCAATGAGCGACAAGAAAGACCAGGACACCCAATGCCCTGCCGACAGCAGCCGCCGTCGCTTCCTCGCCGGTGCTGCCGCACTGGGCGTTGGCGCGGCCACCTTGAGCGCTTGCGGCAGCAGTCAGCATGAACCCCCCGTCAGGCCGCAACCGCTGACCCCGGCCGAGCTGGACAAAAAGCTCCACGAACAGGTCAAGACCATCGTGGTGATCTATGCCGAGAACCGCAGCTTCAACAACCTGTTTGCAAATTTCCCCGGTGTCGAGAAGCCGTTGTCGGCCCTCAAACCCGCCGACTACCAGCAACGCGACCGTGATGGCAGCCTGCTACAGACCCTGCCACCGATATGGGGCGGGCTGCTGCAAGTGGGACCGCAGACGGTAGATGGCGTGACCTATGCGCCGGGTGAGCAGTTTCAGGAGAACCTGCCCAACGCCCCCTTCGCGCTGAAAGGGCCGAATCAGCAAGATCTGCCGTTGAATCTGGTGACCCGCGACCTGTGGCATGTGTTCTATCAGAACCAGATGCAGATCAACGATGGCAAGAACGACCAGTTCGTGGCCTGGGGGGATTCCGGCGGCTTGCCCATGGGTTACTACGCCCAGTCGCAGTATTCGCTGCGTCTGTGGGACGTAGCCCGTGAATTCGTACTGTGCGACAACTTCTTCCAGGGGGCTTTTGGCGGTTCGTTCCTTAACCACCAATACCTGATCAGCGCAGCGGTGCCGTTCTATCCGAACGCGAATACCTCTGTTGCCGAGGCGCAGATTGCTGTTTTGCAGGGCGATGACCCTGCCGGTACACGCTTGAAGGCTCTGGACAAATCCCCGGCCAGCGCCATGACCGGCGCCGCGCAGTTCGGTCCCAGCGCTCTTACTCCGGACGGTTTTGCAGTCAACACCATGGCGCCGCCTTACTGGCCGACCTGGATCCGCGACCCCGAGCGTCCCGACTATGCCAAGTCCGACCTGCCAAGCGTACTGGTGCCACAAAGCCATGAGCATATCGGCGACAAACTGAGCAAAAAGAACATTGACTGGGCCTGGTACGCGGGGGCCTGGCAGGCCACGCTGGAGCAGTTCAAGGGCTCGGACGGGATCCCCAAGATCCCCAACTTCCAGTACCACCACCAGCCATTCAACTACTTTGTTCAACAAGGCCCGCAGAACCCGCAGGAGCGCAGCAAGCGCCTGCGCGACGCAGGCCTGGGCGATGAGTCCGGCAGCAACCGCTTTCTGGCTGACGCCGAGGCTGGCAGCCTGCCAGCCGTGAGTTTCTACAAGCCTCAGGGCAACCTCAACCTGCACGCTGGCTATGCCGATGTGGCTGCTGGTGACCGGCACCTTGACCGTGTGCTCAAGGTGCTGCGCAACAGCCCGCAATGGCAAAACATGGTGATCGTGCTTACCGTGGACGAAAACGGTGGCTGGTGGGATCACGTTGCACCGCCCAAAGGTGATCGCTGGGGGCCGGGTACAAGGATTCCGGCTCTGGTGGTATCACCTTTCGCACGCAAGGGGACGGTGGATCACACGGTGTATGACACCGCTTCGATTCTGCGCCTGATTAGCCGGGTGCATCAGCTGGAAGTGCTGGATGGCCTCAAGCAACGTGACGATGCCATGAAGGCGCGGGGGCAAGCGCCCATGGGCGACCTGACCAATGCATTGATGTTCTGACAACAGCCCTCCCACAGGTTTGAAGTTTTGCATGTAGGAATTTTTGTCTATTGCTGTGAGATCTGTCTCAACGCCTGTACGAATCATTGCTTACCCTCGGCTATACTCACCTTCATTTGAATGGCACCCGAGGATCGACTGTGAAGAACTGGACGTTACGCCAACGCATCTTGGCGAGCTTTGCTGTAATCATCGCCATTATGCTGCTGATGGTTGTTGCGTCTTACTCGCGCCTGCTGTCGATCGAAACCAGTGAAGAAAAGGTGCAAACCGACTCGATTCCCGGGGTCTATTACAGTTCGATGATTCGTAGCGCCTGGGTCGACAGCTATGTCCTGACCCTGGAGCTGGTGGGCTCGCTTAATCAGCGTGACCTGACCAACGAAGACCGCAAGTTGTACGCCAGCTACGAAGACCGCTTGAACAAAGAACTGGATAACTATCGCGGCACTATTTTTGAAGGTGAAGACAGGGCCCACTTCGACGACTTCGAGCGTCTGCATGGAGAGTACGGCGTGGTGTTGGCGAAAATTCTTGATCTCTATCAGAACAAGGATTACGCCCAGGCCCACAAGGTGCTTAGTGAGCAACTGGCTCCAGCCTGGATGGAAGGCCGCAAGTTGCTCAACAGCATCATTGAAGGCAACAGCGAGTCGGCCAAGCTCGCCACTGACAATATTGGGCACGCCGTATTGACTGCCAAGATCAGCATGATCATTTCCCTGGTTATTGCCGTACTTGCAGCAGCGCTGTGTGGCTTCCTGTTGCTGCGCGCAATCATGTCGCCGATGCAGCGTATCGTCACGATTCTGGAAGTGATGCGTTCCGGTGACCTGAGCTCGCGCTTGAATCTGGAGCGCAAGGACGAGTTTGGCGCGGTGGAAACCGGCTTCAACGACATGATGGCCGAGCTGACTACGTTGGTGTCCCAGGCCCAGCGCTCTTCGGTGCAGGTCACTACGTCGGTTACGGAAATTGCCGCTACCTCCAAGCAACAACAGGCCACAGCCACTGAAACCGCAGCCACCACTACGGAAATAGGTGCAACTTCCCGGGAAATTGCCGCCACGTCCCGTGATCTGGTGCGCACCATGACCGAAGTGACCTCGGCAGCCGACCAGGCCTCGATCCTGGCCGGTTCCGGGCAGCAGGGCCTGGCCCGCATGGAAGAAACCATGCACTCGGTGATGGGGGCTGCCGATCTGGTCAACGCCAAGCTGGCGATCCTCAACGAGAAGGCCGGTAACATCAACCAGGTGGTGGTGACCATCGTCAAGGTCGCCGACCAGACCAATTTGCTGTCGCTTAACGCGGCCATTGAAGCTGAAAAAGCCGGTGAATACGGCCGCGGTTTTGCTGTGGTTGCTACCGAAGTGCGCCGTTTGGCCGACCAGACTGCCGTGGCTACCTACGATATCGAGCAGATGGTGCGCGAGATTCAGTCGGCAGTGTCGGCGGGCGTGATGGGCATGGACAAGTTCTCTGAAGAAGTACGCCGCGGCATGTCCGAAGTGCAGCAAGTGGGCGAGCAGCTGTCGCAGATCATCCATCAGGTTCAGGCCCTGGCGCCGCGTGTACTGATGGTCAATGAAGGCATGCAGGCTCAGGCTACCGGTGCCGAGCAGATCAACCTTGCGCTGGTGCAATTGGGTGATGCCAGCAGCCAGACCGTCGAGTCCCTGCGTCAGGCCAGCTTCGCGATCGACGAATTGAGTCAGGTTGCCGTTGGGTTGCGCAGCGGCGTTTCGCGTTTCAAAGTCTGATGAGCGAGCTTTCAGCCAAAAAACCGGGCGCCAAGGTGTCGCAAAAACGCCTGTTTCTGGTGTTTTATATTGGTAACGAGCGCTATGCACTGGCCGCTGGCGATGTGGTCGAAGTGTTGCCGCGCTTGCCTCTCAAGCCCATAGCCCATGCCCCCGAGTGGGTAGCGGGGGTTTTTGCTCATCGTGATCGAATGGTTCCGGTGATCGATATCAGTGCCATGACCTTTGGCACCGCCGCCGTAGCCCGCACCAGCACCCGGCTGGTGCTGGTCAATTATCGCGGGCAATTGCTCGGCCTGCTGCTTGAACAGGCCAGTGACACTTTGCGCTGCCATCCGGCGGAGTTTCAGCCCTACGGTGTCGATAACCGCGATGCGCCTTACCTGGGACCGGTGCGTAAAGATGAGGCCGGGCTGTTGCAGTGGTTAAGTGTCGACGATCTGCTCAGCCCTGCGGTGTCTGCTCTGCTTTTTGCCCAGGGCGAAGATGACACCTGCGTCCAGGTGGCGCCATGAGTCTTGATCAGCGTTTTTTTGACTATTTGAAGCAGCGCATCGGCCTGGATGTGGCATCGGTCGGCCCGGCGATTATCGAACGTGCCGTACGCCAGCGCTGCATTGCATTGGGCATGGCTGATAACGATCGCTACTGGCAGCGCCTGCTCAGTTCCCAGGATGAACAGCAAGCCCTGATCGAATCGGTGATCGTGCCCGAGACCTGGTTCTTCCGTTACCCCGAATCCTTTGCCACCCTGGGCCGCCTGGCCAGGCAGCGCCTGGCGGAAATCGGCAGCCGACGCCCGTTGCGTATCCTGAGTCTGCCGTGTTCGACCGGCGAAGAGCCGTATTCGATTGCCATGGCACTGTTCGATGCCGGCTTTGCTGCACACCAATTCAAGGTCGACGCCCTGGATGTCAGTCCGCTTTCGGTGCAGCGTGCGCAAAACGCGCTGTATGGCAAAAACTCCTTTCGAGGTCAGCCAACAGATTTTCGTGAGCGCTACTTCTGTGTCGAGAGCGATGGTTATCAGTTGTCGGAGCGGGTCTGCGGGCAGGTCAGCTTCACCGCAGGCAATCTGCTGGATCCGATACTGCTCGCCAGCCACGAGCCTTATGACTTTGTGTTCTGCCGCAACCTGTTGATCTACTTTGATCTTAAAACCCAGCAGCAGGCCCTGGATGTGCTCAAGCGCCTGACCCGTGATGATGGTGTTTTATTTATAGGTCCGGCCGAAGGCAGCTTGCTCAACCGGCTGGGCATGCGTTCGATCGGTGCTCCGCAGTCGTTTGCCTTTTGCCACAATCATGAGCCATTGCCGGCAGCGCGCCCTGTGCTTGCCGAACTCAAGCCACTGGCACGACCAAAAGCGCCAGCGCCTGTGCCGACACCGGCCAGCCGGCCTTTTGCCCCGCGCGCGCAAGCCCCGATCGGGCAAAAATCGGCTTCGCCAGTGGATGGGCCGGGTCTGTTGCTTGAACAGATTGCCAGCCTGGCCAATGAAGGCAAAAGCCTTGAGGCGCGTGCGGTCTGCGAACAGTTCTTGCAGCGGCATGACCCGCAGGCCGAGGTGTTTTACTGGTTGGGCCTGCTCAGCGATGTGCAGGGCCAGACCTCAGAGGCCCAGGGCTTCTATCGCAAGGCGCTGTACCTGGAACCCCAGCATTCGGAAGCGCTGGCCCATCTGGCAGCGCTGTTGGCTTCACAAGGCGATGAAGCAGGCGCCCGGCGCTTGCACGAGCGCGCAGCCCGTAACGGGCGTTCCACTCAAAGTGAGCGTAAACAATGAGCGCTTTAGCAGCACAGAGCTTGATTCACTCCGAAGCGCAGGCCATTGATGACTGCTGGAACCGCATTGGCATCTACGGTGACAAAAGCTGCCCGTTGCTGCCCCAGCATATCCATTGCCGCAACTGCGACACGTATGCTGCTGCCGCGACCCGTTTGCTCGACCGCTATTCATTTGAGCAGCAAAGCCAGGAGCTTTATGCCCCGCAGGCCCATGAGCAAAAGGTTGCAACCTGCTCACTGGTGATTTTCCGCCTGAGTGAGGAGTGGCTGGGGCTGCCCACGCGTTGCCTGGATGAAGTGGCACCGATGCAAACCATTCACTCCCTGCCGCACCAGCGTTCCCGGGCCTTGCGCGGTGTGGCCAATGTGCGCGGTACTCTGGTGCCGTGCCTGTCGCTGGTTGAACTGCTGGGGCTTGACCCAGCCACGCCGGGAGCCTCATCGCAGCGGGTGATGCCGCGCATGCTGATTGTGGCCGCCCACGGTGGAGCCGTGGTACTGCCGGTGGATGAGGTGGATGGCATTCATAATATTGCCGAGGGCGACATCAATGCTGCATCGCTCTCCGGCGAGCATGTCAGCGCCAAATACACCCGGGGTGTGCTGCAGTGGAAAACCCGCAGCCTGCGTTTACTGGATGAAGAGCAACTGTTGAGCGCAATCACCTGGAGCCTGACATGACCCCCGAGCAAATGCGCGACGCCTCGCTGCTTGAGCTGTTCAGCCTGGAGGCCGAGGCGCAAACCCAGGTGCTCAACGAAGGCCTGCTGGCGCTGGAACGCAACCCGACCCAGGCTGACCAGCTGGAAGCCTGCATGCGCGCGGCCCACTCGCTCAAGGGCGCAGCCCGGATTGTCGGGGTGGATGCCGGGGTCAGCGTGTCCCATGTCATGGAAGACTGCCTGGTCAGTGCCCAGGAAGGCCGTTTGTACCTGCAACGCGAACACATTGATGCCTTGTTGCAAGGTACCGACCTGCTGATGCGCATTGCCACCCCCGGCAACACTGTCACGCCTCACGACATCGACGCCTATGTGGCGCACATGAATGAGCTGCTGGATCCGTCTGCCCCCGGTGCGCGGGTGGCGCCGCCCGAATTTGACGTGTCGCAGCTGTTGTTGATGCCCTCGCCAGCTGTACCCGAATTTGCGCCAGAACCTGTGGTTGAGCGTCAGGTCGAGGTGCCAGCCGAGCCGGCAGCGGAGCCAGCACGTCGCCCCCAGCGTCTGACCGAAAGCGGCGAGCGGGTACTGCGGGTCACGGCCCAGCGCCTTAACAGCCTGCTCGATCTGTCGAGCAAATCCCTGGTGGAAACCCAGCGCCTCAAACCCTTTCTGGTGACATTGCAACGGCTTAAACGCATGCAAAGCACCAACTTGCGGGCCATGGACACGCTCAATGAACACCTCCAGGTCTCGGGCATCAGCCATGAAGCCGAGCAGGCACTGGTCGATGCCCGGCAGATGCTGGCCGAGTCCCAGCACCTGCTCAGCGAGCAGACCGCCGAACTTGACGAATTTTGCTGGCAGGCTGGCCAGCGTGCGCAATTGCTCTACGACACTGCACTGGCGTGTCGCATGCGGCCCTTCGCCGATGTGCTGGTCGGGCAGGAGCGCATGGTGCGTGATTTGGGTCGCGCCCTGGGCAAGCAGATCCGCCTGGAAATCGAAGGCGAGAAAACCCAGGTTGACCGCGACGTGCTGGAAAAGCTCGAAGCACCCTTGATCCATTTATTGCGCAATGCCGTCGACCACGGTATTGAAACCCCGGAACAGCGCTTGCTGGCGGGCAAACCGGCCGAAGGCCTGATCCGCCTGCGCATCTCCCATCAGGCCGGTCTGCTGGTGCTGGAGTTGAGCGATGACGGTGCCGGTGTCGATCTGGACCGTTTGCGTCGCACCATCGTCGAGCGTCAGTTGTCCACCGAGGAGACGGTGGCGCAACTGAGCGAAGAAGAGCTGCTGACCTTTCTGTTTTTACCCGGTTTCAGTCTGCGCGACACCGTCACCGAAGTATCGGGGCGCGGTGTGGGTCTGGATGCCGTACAGCATATGGTGCGCCTGTTGCGCGGTGCCATTGTGCTGGAGCACACCCCCCAGCATGGCAGCCGCTTCCATCTTGAAGTGCCGTTGACTCTGTCGGTGGTGCGCAGCCTGGTGGTTGAAGTGGCCGACGAAGCCTATGCCTTCCCGCTGGCCCATATCGAGCGCATGCGCGACCTGGAGCCCGACGACATCGTGCAGCTCGAAGGCCGTCAGCACTTCTGGCATGAAGGCCGCCATGTGGGGCTGGTTGCCGCCAGCCAATTGTTGCAGCGCCCTGCCAGCCAGAGCGATGACGAAACCCTCAAGGTGGTGGTGATTCGCGAACGCGACGCGGTCTATGGCGTGGCCGTTGAGCGCTTTATCGGCGAGCGCACCCTGGTGGTCCTGCCCCTTGATCCGCGTCTGGGCAAGGTCCAGGACATTTCCGCCGGGGCCTTGCTGGATGATGGTTCACCGGTGCTGATCGTAGATGTCGAAGACATGCTGCGTTCGGTAGACAAACTGCTTAATACCGGGCGTCTTGAGCGTATCGACCGGCGTAACCGGCACACCGCCGAATTGACCCGCAAACGTATTCTGGTGGTGGATGACTCATTGACGGTGCGCGAACTGCAACGCAAGTTGCTGATTAACCGTGGTTATGAAGTGGCTGTGGCGGTTGACGGCATGGACGGCTGGAACGCGCTGCGTGCCGAGCATTTCGATTTGTTGATTACCGACATCGATATGCCGCGCATGGATGGCATCGAACTGGTTACCCTGTTGCGTCGCGATAACCGATTGCAATCAATGCCGGTGATGGTGGTGTCGTACAAAGATCGTGAAGAAGACCGTCGGCGCGGCCTGGATGCAGGCGCCGACTATTATCTAGCCAAAGCGAGTTTCCATGACGATGCCCTGCTCGACGCAGTGGTTGAACTCATTGGTGGAGCCCAGACATGAGAATCGCCATCGTCAACGATATGCCCCTGGCGGTTGAGGCCTTGCGCCGGGCGCTGGCGTTCGAACCCGCGCACCATGTGATCTGGGTTGCCGGTGATGGTCAGGAGGCGGTGCGCCTGTGCGCCGAGAACACCCCGGACCTGATTCTGATGGACTTGATCATGCCGGTCATGGACGGCGTCGAGGCCACGCGCCGGATCATGGCTGAAAGCCCTTGTGCGATTGTGATTGTCACCATCGACCGCGAGCAGAATGTGCACCGTGTTTTTGAGGCCATGGGCTTTGGTGCGCTGGATGTGGTGGATACCCCCGTGCTGGGCGGCAGCAACCCCAGAGAGGCGGCGGCGCCTTTGCTGCGCAAGATACTCAATGTTGGCTGGTTGATGGGGCAGAGTGAGAAACGGGTCAAGCCGGTAGTGACCCATGCTCGTGTACCGGGTGTGCGGGCAGGGCTGGTGGCCATCGGTTCGTCGGCAGGTGGTCCGGCTGCACTTGAAACCCTGCTTAAAGGTCTGCCGAGAAACTTTGAGGCAGCTATCGTACTGGTTCAGCACGTTGATCAGGTGTTTGCTGCAGGTATGGCCGAGTGGCTGAGCACTTCGTGCGGACTTGATGTGCGCCTGGCCCGCGACGGGGAGACGCCGCAGGTGGGCACTGTGCTGCTGGCGGGCACCAATCACCATATCAGGCTATTGAAAAATGGCACGCTGGCTTACACCGCCGAGCCGGTCAATGAGATTTATCGGCCATCGATCGATGTGTTTTTTGAAAGTGTTGCTCGCTACTGGAATGGTGAAGCGGTGGGAGTGCTGTTGACCGGCATGGGGCGTGACGGGGCTCAAGGTCTTAAACTCATGCGCCAGCAGGGGTTTCTCACCATTGCCCAGGATCAGCAGAGCAGCTCGGTGTACGGAATGCCCAAAGCGGCAGCGGCCATCGATGCCGCAGTCGAGATTCGCCCATTGGACAAGATTGCGCCACGCTTGCTGGAGAAATTTGCCAAATGACTGGTAGAACCCGGCAAGAGTGGCTTGAAGGCAGTAATTCAGGTGAACGCGCATGAGCGACTTGCAGTTGGACGACGTTAAAACTGATGAAAACGCGGCCATGGTGTTGCTGGTAGACGATCAGGCAATGATCGGCGAAGCCGTGCGCCGAGGGTTGGCCCTTGAACAGAACATTGATTTTCACTTCTGTGCCGACCCGCACCAGGCCATTGCCCAGGCTATCCGCATCAAGCCGACGGTGATTTTGCAGGATCTGGTGATGCCGGGCCTGGACGGCTTGAGCCTGGTGCGCGAATACCGCAACCACCCGGCGACGCAAAATATCCCGATTATCGTGTTGTCCACCAAAGAAGACCCGTTGATCAAAAGCGCGGCGTTCTCGGCCGGGGCCAATGATTACCTGGTGAAGCTGCCGGACAACATCGAACTGGTGGCGCGTATCCGCTATCACTCGCGCTCCTACATGACGCTGTTGCAGCGTGATGCTGCCTACCGTGCGCTGCGGGTCAGCCAACAGCAATTGCTGGACACCAATCTGGTGCTGCAACGGCTGATGAACTCCGATGGCCTGACCGGGCTGTCCAACCGCCGTCACTTTGATGAATACCTTGAGCTGGAATGGCGTCGCGCCATGCGTGAGCAGAACCAATTGTCGTTGTTGATGATCGATGTTGATTACTTCAAATCATACAACGACTCGTTTGGCCATCTGGACGGCGATGAAGCGTTGCGCAAGGTGGCGGCGGGCATCCGTGATGCCAGCAGCCGGCCATCTGACTTGCCGGCCCGTTATGGCGGTGAGGAATTTGCCATTGTACTGCCCAACACTTCCCAGGGCGGCGCGCGGCTGGTGGCAGAAAAACTGCGCATGGCGGTTGAAGCGATGAAAATCCCGCATATTTCGCCGACAGCAGGCTCCAGCCTGACCATCAGTATTGGCCTGTCGACCATGACCCCGCAGCAGGGTAGCAACTGCCGTGAGCTGATTTCGGCGGCGGACAAGGGGCTTTACCTGGCCAAGAAGAATGGGCGTAATCAGGTGGGTATTGAGTGATTGCTCTCAAGACCTTGTCGCTTGCATCGCAGGCAAGCCAGCTTCCACAGGTTTTGTGTCGTTCACACAGCCGGAGTGCTTACAGCACTGTCGTGGGAGCGAGCCTGCGCGCGATGGCATCAACGACGACTGCTTTGCCGTACGCTACAGGTTTCCTGGGAGCAGGCGGGCCAGGGTAGTCCTAAGGGTATCCACCAGGGTGCGGGTGGTCTGGTCGATTTCGATATTGACCCGGTCACCCACCCGCAAGCTGCTCAAATTGGTCAGGGCGAGTGTTTGCGCAATCAGGTTGACCGTCACCCAGTGCCGCTCTTCGTCCAGGCTATCGATGGTGAGGCTGCAGCCATGCATACCGACAAAACCCTTTTTGAACAGGTAGGCAAAGGTCGACGCATCCAGCTGGAGTTGCGCAGTCACCGTTTCGCCCAGTGGCTGCCACGACACGACCTGCGCGGTACTTTCAACATGGCCGTACAGTGCGTGCCCGCCATTCTCATCGCCAGTTCGATGTGAGCGTTCAATATTGACCTGCTCATCGATACTCAAGTGTTTGAGTGTCGTGATTTCGGCCGTTCGGTGAGAAATATCAAACGTCGCGGTGCCTGCAGAGTAGGCAACGACGGTCAGGCAGGTGCCGTTGACCGACACGCTGGCACCGATATCAACGTTTTCGAATAGAGACGCTTTCTGGGCCAGGACGATACGTTTGTGCCCAGCCTGCGTGTGCACCGACAGCACCCGGGCAGTGCCTTGAACAATTCCGGTATACATCAGGCAGCCCTCCTTTTAAGCAGCATCAAGCCAGTGGAATACGCGGTTTTGTATTCTGCGGCGCAATAGTGCTCATAGAGTTTTTGATAGTAAGCGGCGATTGCCAGGTCGCGGACGCTTTCTTCGAACTGGCCATAGACCACGGAGCCGCTACCCAGGTGCCAATCCCTGAAATCTTCAAACGTCTTGAAGTGCACGGGTTCCTCGATACGGTGCGAGCGAATGATCTCGAAACCGTGAAGTGCCGTGACAAGGGAGTGCCTGTTGAACCTGAAATCATCGAATACCACGGGCTCGGCAATACAGGGGTATTGCTGGCGGATAGCGGTCAGCACCCGCTCCTGGATCGATCGCTCACCTTGTACATAATCGAAGTCGAACGCACAGGATAAATATAAGTAACCGCCCGGTTTCAAAGCCCTGAATAATTTATCGATAACAGTTTGTTCGTTGGGAATAAACCAATGCAGGCAGGCGGCACAGACGGCTGCGTCAAACGCTGGCCAGTGTTCGAGGGGACAGTCCAGGAAGTCGCTGACCATAAATCTGATATTGGGTGCTGCATGAGCGCGGTTGGCGTACGCAATCATGTCAGCGGAAATATCAATGCCCACGTACTGCTCAATCTTTTCTTTGTCCGTGAAGAGCAGGGTATTACCGGTTCCGCACCCGACATCCAGCAATGTGCCTTGGGGGGGCGCGAACGACAGCAATAGTTTCAAACAGCGTCTCTGCAGGTTTTTGGAGGTGCGTTGATAATTTTCGGGAGTAAACCAGACATTCTCCATTTTCTGTTTCCTCGTATCAGTCAACGATAGGGGGCAAGCCATAGCGACCTTGTCCAGGTTGCAGTCCTAGTTGTTCCCTGACCTGCCTGGGGGTGGCGGGTGTCAACTCCTGCAGGTTGGCAATGGCGGTGATGCGCTCGAGCAGGCTGCGATTACTCGCCAGGGTGGTGCGTTTATGGTCGAGCCAGATATTGTCTTCAAGGCCGATGCGGATGCCGTGACCAGAGGCGAGAGCCAGGGTATTGCTGCGCAGTTGATAGCTGCCCAGCCCGGCGAAAGAACTGACGACATTGCCCGGCAGTGAGCTGGTAATGGCTGCCATGTGCGCAAAACTGGGCTGTGCGCCAAAAATATTGCCCAGCAAAATATTGGCGTAGACAGTGGGCGGCATTAACGATTTTTTGATCAGGCAATGCAGGTAGTTCGACATGCCGCTATCAAATATCTCAACCTCGGGCGAGATGCCTTTTAGCGCCATTTGTTCGGCGAGGTAGTTGATTGTCGCCGGGGCATTAATGCTGGGCTGCGTGGAAAAGTTCATGGACGACAAGGTCAATGAACCCATATCGGGTTTTGCGTCACCGTCCAATGACAGGGGCAGCGCTCTGAGAGTTGGATCGGAAATGTTTCGACCACTGAGTGAGGCGCATAAAATCAGTTGTTTATTATATTTTCTGATGCCTTCGAAGAGAGTGGCAAATGTGTTGAGGTCGCAGGTCGGTTCGCCGGTTTTTTGATCCCTGGCGTGCAGGTGAGCAATGGACGCACCCAGTTCGGCGGCCATCAATACATCGTCGATAATTTCTGAGGTGCTGATGGGTGTGTGGGGGTTCATCTGCTTTGTCGGTAGCATGCCTGTAGGTGAAAAATTCAGAATGTAAGTGCTCATTGCGATCACCATTTTTTGTTTTTCAAGTTGATCGTATGGTGTTTTTTATTGATTTTGCTGCGCAGGTAGTCCTCGTTTTCGACGGTCAGGAAAACCCCGGAGGGCAGGGTGGTATTGATGGTGATATCGCAATTTTCCAGGGCCAGGATTTTTGCCGGGTTGTTGGTAATCAGGTCGATGTGATGAATATGCAGGGCCTTGAGCATGGCCCCCGCACTTTCAAACTCTCTCAAGTCATCGGCGTACCCGAGCATCTCGTTGGCAGTGAAGGTATCAATGCCCTGGTTTTGCAGCAGGTAGGCATCGAACTTGGAGTACAGGCCAATACCGCGCCCTTCCTGACGCAGATAGATCAATACGCCACCCCCTCGCGCGGCTATTTGCGACAGGGCTTCTTTGAGCTGGGCGCCGCAATCGCAACGCTTTGAGCCGAATACATCGCCTGTCAGGCACTCGGAATGAACCCGGGTGAGTACGGGAGTGGTTTGACAGTCACCAATCAATAGCGCGAAGTGTTCTTTATCGACACCTTCAAAGGACACAAATCGGGTGAGTTGAGGAACGCCCTCTATCGGAATTTCAACGGTGGTTTTCAACGTCAATGCTTTCATCTTCAGCTCCTTGCGTAACACCACATGAGTACGGGACATACCCAGGTTTTCCGTTAATCGGACTTGAAGTGCATGGGGTCGATATGGCTCCTGTTTGAGTTGGGCAGGCGCAGTGCGCCCAGCACGGTAAGAAGTGATGCAAGCGTCACGGTGGACATGCCGATCGTGAAGAACGGCAGGTGTTCGGGAATAAAGAAAGCACTCAGAAGGGCAGGTAGTGCCTGGCCGATCAGGGCGTTGTGTTGCATCACCGAACTGATCAGGATATTGGCGTGATGCATGCGGTGCTGTTGCACATTGCGCAGTGCGGTGGATGAGTAGCCGAGAAATTGAAATGAGCGTGCGCAACCGTGTAGAAAACACATCAACCACAGTGCCGGTAGTTGGTTGAGCAGTGGCGGGAAAAGAAACAGGCCCAACGTGACGGATGTCGTCAGTGCCGAATAGATAAAATAGCGTTTCAGGCAGCGGCAGCCTGTTAATAGCCGGGCTGCCACGGGTTTTGAAACAAGGTTGCCGGCGAAGATAAACAGCAGGCAGTGGCCAATCGAAACGGGCGAATAATTCGAATTTTTCATGAGGTGAATAATCAGCAGCGTTGGAAATGCATAAATGCTGATACGGAACAAACTGCCGGAGAGAATGTTGAACTTGAACGCTGGATCATTGAGCAAGGACAGATCAAACAATTGCGCCTTCGCGTGCTGGTGCAGCCTTGTGCAAAGTCGTTTGCTGCCATAGAGCATTGCACCTGCGGCCAGAACGCTGCAGAAGAGCCAGTTATTTGAAGCCGCCATAAACATCATGAACAAGGCCGATGAGGACAGTGCCCATAGTGCGTAGGCATGTTTATCAAGCTGTAAACGCGGGGTTTCAGGGGCAGGCAGTGAGTACAGGGTGATGCGGCAGGCAATAATCAATCCTGCGGCAAAGAGTCCGATAGAGGCAAAAATCAGTCGCCAGTTGCCGATGTTTAACAGCAGGTTGGCCATATAGGGGGCAACCATCGGGGCGACGAGCGCAGGCGCAATCAGCCAGGCCATGGTTTTGGGAATGGCAATCTTCGGGGTGTTGGCCAGGATCAAGGCTCGTCCGGCAGGTACCACCAACGCACTGCCAAAGCCCTGGACAAGGCGGGCGATGCACAGCAGGTAAATATTCTGGCTGATGGCGCAGGCCAGGGAGGCGAGGCAAAAAATCGCCAGGCCGCACAGGAATTGTTGGGCAAGCGCGAAACGGTTGAACAAATGCCCGCTCAGGGGCAGGAACAAGACCAGGGCCAGTAGATAGGTGGCCAGTGACAGTGTCACGCCGCTGATGCTGGCGCCCAGGTCGTTGGCCATGGGGATGATGGCCATCAGCATGATGGTTGCATCCAGTACTTCCAGAAAGAAAGCACTGGCGACAGTCAGTATGGCTGCATGGCCTGAACCGCAACTGTGAGCCTTCATACCGCCAGCGCCACACCGCTGCCACGAGGGTCTGCAGCGGCGAACACCTGACCGGTCAGGGTGTTGATGCCAGCCAGCTGTACCACCCCGAATTTATCGGATAGCCCGTGAGTACAGGTAAATATCGGGTTCGTTTGTGCGGATTCGCTTAAATAGGTAATGCCGTTTGTCTTCGGGTGCCGGCCCAGATTGGCAAAGCGCGGGCTCGACAGCGCGGTTTGAACCGGGCATTGCTCAGCGATAATTTTGTAGATGACGTACGCCAGTGTCTGGGACTGCACAGGCCCCCCGGATGTACCAATGATAAATTCCAGGTGATCGGTGGTGACGCGCACGCAGTTGGTGGTGTGTTTGGCGGCTGTGTTGCCTTTGAAGGTCGAACCCAGATGGGGGCCATTGAATGAGAATGCCCGGTTGCTCAGGATAATGCCTGTGTCATCGATCTCGAACAGTGACCCCAGGGGGGTAAAGATCGAGTTGGTTATGCCGGTCAGGGTCCCGTCGGCCTCGGCACATGCCATAAAGATGGTGTGGGAGGGTTTGGACAATTGAGGCACAGGTTCGGGGTTGTCGAATTTGAGCTGTTGATAGATCAGGGCGGCCTGTTGGCTCAGGCTGTCATCGCTGTGCGTCTCTGAAGAAAGCGGCGATGCCACCCAGCTGTCGATCAGCCCGGCTGCCGTACAGAGCTGTGCCGGTGTGAGCAAGGCCGTGTCTTCGGCACTCCACTGGTAGACTTTCAAGAGCAGGAACAGCTCTTTCCATGGGCTGTTACTGCCATGCGCCGTGACATTGGCGTGCATGAAGGTGGTTTTTTTTACTTCTGAGGGGTTAGGGGTAAAGTCGGAAAAATCTTCAGGTGTATACAAATGCGGGTCGCAGGTCGACAGCGCGTCAAATACCTGCGCCGCCAACTGCCCCCTGTACATGGATGCAAAACCTTCACGCGCCAAAGTGGCCAGGGTTTGACGGTAGAAGGGCGCTGGATCTTGCTGTTGAATAAAGTATTTGTTCCATTGTGAAAACCGTGTCTGTCTGAGTGAGTCTTTAGTGCTGTTATCAAACGCCTGAATCAAACTGCTGGACGCCACCACGCCATGTTTCAAGTCATTGTCGTGCAGGTGTTTAAATACGCCGTTCAAGTCGATGTCATGTAGGCGTGTATAACGATCATAAGCTGAAGGGCAGCCATAGATCATGGTGCTGTAAATCCCTCTGCGAGGAATTGATACAAGGCCTTTATGCAAGTAGTTGTCGTGATGCTGGTGAAAACCTGTTCTGCCCGTTCCGTTGAAGATGGCCAGATTATGGGGGGTTGATTGCATGATAATTGCGTCGCCTCCCAGGCCGCATAAGTGCGGGAGGTTATACGTCAGTGACACGGCTGCACTTAATAAGGCATGCGGGGTCGCCCCTGATGTTAGATAGGCCTGCATGGCCATCATCGAGGACTTGAAGTGGGGGGTCGCTATACCGAATGAGTGACCGTTCGCTAAGTTCGACATGGGGCTGCCATTTAATTATTGGTTGTTCGGATATGGCGTGTGGGTATCAGGGAATCAGGTGTTGTAAGTGTGTTGTAGGTATAGCGGTGCAGGTTTTTAAGTGCAATTATTTGGCGTGTAGTACTTTTCTCTCAAATTGGGTAATTATTCCTATGTAGTATTCAAACTTGTCGTACGGCTGAGATGGCCTCGTCTTTCAGATGTAATTCTGTGCCCATAATCGTGTGCGACGTATCGCTCATCGAAGAAGGCTTGCGACCTGTTGTCACTGGCCACATAACCCCGCCAGGCGGGCTGCTGATACGCTCGGTTTACGGTATACTCCCCGGCTTTGTAAAAATCGCCTGAGAGTGCCGCCAGCCATGGAAATCAACCCGATCCTTAACAGCATCAAGGACCTGTCAGAGCGCTCCGAAACCATTCGGGGGTATCTTTGACTACGATCAAAAGCATGAGCGTCTGACCGAAGTCAATCGCGAGCTTGAAGATCCGAGTGTCTGGAACAACCCTGCATACGCCCAGGAACTGGGGCGCGAGCGCTCCCTGCTGGCGCAGATCGTTGAAACCCTCGATGAGATGCACACAGGCCTGGCCGATGCCAAAGACCTGCTGTTGATGGCCGCCGAGGAAGAAGACCAGGGCGCCGTCGATGACGTGGCCGCTGAAGTTGAACGCCTGCGCGAAGCCCTTGAAAAACTCGAATTCCGCCGCATGTTCAGTGGTGAGATGGATGCCAACAACGCGTACCTGGACATCCAGGCTGGCTCCGGTGGCACCGAAGCGCAAGACTGGGCCAATATCCTGCTGCGGATGTATTTGCGTTGGGCCGACAAGCGCGGCTTCGATGCCACCATCATGGAACTGTCCGCCGGTGAAGTTGCCGGTATCAAGGGTGCAACCGTTCATATCAAAGGCGAATACGCATTTGGTTGGTTGCGCACCGAGATTGGCGTCCATCGTCTGGTACGCAAAAGCCCGTACGATTCGGGCAACCGTCGTCATACCTCGTTTTCGGCTGTATTCGTTTCGCCGGAAATCGATGACAACATCGAAATCGACATCAACCCCTCTGACCTGCGGATCGATACCTATCGCTCCTCCGGAGCGGGTGGTCAGCACGTAAACACCACTGACTCGGCCGTACGTATCACTCACGTGCCGACCAATACCGTGGTGAGCTGCCAGAACGAACGTTCCCAGCATGCGAACAAAGACACCGCGATGAAAATGCTGCGGGCGCGTCTTTACGAGCAGGAAATCCAGAAGCGCAATGCCGCTTCCCAGGCCCTGGAAGACACCAAGTCGGACATCGGCTGGGGTCATCAGATCCGCTCGTACGTTCTCGACGCCTCGCGGATCAAGGATTTGCGTACCAATATCGAGCGCAGCGACTGCGACAAGGTGCTCGACGGCGATATCGACGAATACCTGATAGCCAGCCTGAAACAAGGGCTGTAAGTCGGCAACAAAACGTGTGCGAAGCCAGTGCGATGCCCAGAGGGTGCGCCAAAGCCCGCTTCCCCCTGCCGCAAGGCGGGGGCAACAGAACTGTGATGGAATTTTTAAAGACATGAGCGACCAACAACTCGACCCGCAAGACCTGCAACAGGAAGAAAATGCCCTGATCGCCCTGCGCAAGGAAAAGCTTGCTGCCGTGCGTGCCAAGGGCAATGCCTTCCCGAATGACTTCCGCCGTGACAGCCTCTGCGCTGACCTGCAGAAGAAGTATGCGCAAGCGTCCAAGGAAGAGCTGGCCGAAGCCGCCATTCCGGTGAAGGTTGCCGGTCGCATCATGCTTAACCGTGGCTCGTTCATGGTGATCCAGGACATGACCGGTCGCATCCAGGTCTACGTCAACCGCAAGACCCTGCCGGAAGAAACCCTGGCCGAAGTAAAAACCTGGGACCTGGGCGACATCATTGCCGCTGAAGGCACCCTGGCCCGCTCCGGCAAAGGTGACCTGTACGTTGAAATGACCAGCGTGCGCCTGCTGACCAAATCCCTGCGTCCGCTGCCGGACAAGCACCACGGTCTGACCGACACCGAGCAGCGCTATCGCCAGCGTTACGTTGACTTGATCGTTAACGAAGACGTGCGTCACACCTTCCGTGTACGTTCGCAAGTGATTGCCCACATTCGCAGCTTCCTGATGGCACGCGACTTCCTGGAAGTCGAAACGCCGATGCTGCAAACCATCCCGGGTGGCGCTGCGGCCAAGCCGTTTGAAACCCACCACAATGCCCTGGACATGGACATGTACCTGCGCATCGCGCCGGAACTGTTCCTCAAGCGTCTGGTGGTGGGTGGTTTCGAGAAAGTGTTCGAGATCAACCGCAACTTCCGTAACGAAGGCGTGTCGACCCGTCACAACCCTGAATTCACCATGTTGGAGTTCTACCAGGCTTACGCCGACTACGAAGACAACATGGACCTGACCGAAGAGCTGTTCCGTGAACTGGCGCAGCTGGTTCTGGGCACTACAGACGTACCGTACGGTGACAAGGTGTTCCACTTTGGCGAACCGTTTGTGCGTCTGTCGGTATTCGACTCGATCCTCAAGTACAACCCCGAGCTGACCGCTGACGACCTCAACGACATCGACAAGGCTCGCGCCATCGCCAAGAAAGCCGGCGCCAAGGTGCTGGGCTTCGAAGGTCTGGGCAAGCTGCAAGTGATGATTTTCGAAGAGTTGGTCGAGCACAAGCTGGAGCAACCGCACTTCATTACCCAGTACCCGTTCGAAGTGTCGCCGCTGGCCCGTCGCAACGACGAGAACCCGAACGTTACTGACCGTTTTGAGCTGTTCATCGGTGGCCGTGAAATCGCCAACGCCTACTCCGAGCTTAATGACGCAGAAGACCAGGCAGAGCGCTTCATGGCACAGGTAGCCGACAAGGACGCCGGTGACGACGAAGCCATGCACTACGATGCCGACTTCGTCCGCGCCCTGGAATACGGCATGCCGCCGACTGCCGGTGAAGGTATCGGTATCGACCGTCTGGTGATGTTGTTGACCAACTCACCGTCGATTCGCGACGTTATCCTGTTCCCGCATATGCGCCCGCAAGCGTAACGATGCAGAATAAGAAGCCGCCGTTAAAGGCGGCTTTTTATTGCCTGGCATGCAGCCAGCAGAATAATCAGGAGAGTTTGTGGGAGCGAGCCTGCTCGTGAAGGTGGCTTTCGCGAGCAGGCTCGCTCCCACAGTTTCGGTAACGCCGCTCAATTCAGAAGGAATCTGTGATGCCTCCTCAAGGCGCAGCAAATGTTGCGGTGGCGCTTGCCCAAAGTGTCGAATACCAGGGTCGCAAGGCCAGCCGGCATGGCAGCGAGCAGCGCCGCCAGTTGATTCTCGATGCTGCCATGCGCATCGTCATACGCGACGGCGTGCGGGGCGTGCGCCATCGGGCGGTGGCCGCCGAAGCGGGGGTGCCGTTGTCGGCAACCACGTATTACTTCAAGGATATCGATGACCTGATCAACGACACCTTCGCCCAGTATGTGGAGCGCAGTGCGGCCTTTATGGCCAAGTTGTGGCAGGGCACCGAAGGCAAGTTGCGGGAAATGATGGCCCAGGGCGATGGCAGCCACCGGGCGCGGGGGCTGCTGGCCGATGATATTGCACGGATGACCGCCGATTACCTTCAGCGCCAACTGCTCACCCGCCGCGACCAGTTGATGGCCGAGCAAGCTTTTCATCAGGCCGCATTGATCAACCCGCGGCTGGCGGTGCTGGTACGTGCCCATCAGCAGATTTTCCTGCAGGGTGCCGGGCAGATCTTCGAAGTGCTAGGCTCCACACAACCTCAGCAGGATGCCAAAGTCTTGACGGCGATTATCGGTCGGATGGAATATCAGGCCCTACTTGATGGCGCGCAGCCCGAGGCGGATGACGACCGTCTGGCTATTCTTACGCGTTACATGCACTTGGTGTTGGCCGCTCTATAGAAGGATGCAGGCATGAAAGTTTGGCGCGTGATGCTTATGGCATTGTCGTTTTTGATGTTGAACGGCTGTCTCGTGACCTTCAGCCAGGCCCCGATCGAGGCGCAGCCGGCACCCAAACAGCTGCTGGGCAAATGGGTCAGCAAGGATGCCTGGGGCCAGGCGCGCAATCTCGATATCAGTGCCATCGACAAAACACGCTACCAGGCCGTCGTTTACCCCAAGGGCGAACCCAAGGCCCGTGAGCGCTATGTCTTTATCGTCGCCCGCCACGGCAGCCGCTGGTATGCCTCGGCCGCGATACCGGCCAAACTGGGCGGCAACCATACCCTCAGCGGATTTGAGCTGACCGATAACGGCGAACTGGTGATCTACGATCTTGACCTGGATCAGATCAAGCAGGCCATTGGCCAGTCCGCGTTGAACGGTGAGCCGGTGGAAACCGCTGAAGGGACGGGTACCCTGATCAAAAGCCCGTCGGCTGAAGTCTTTGCCTATCTGGATGACCCGGCCAATTCCGACGTATTTGTCGAAGCGGCCCGCTATAAACGTGTGGCCAAATAACGCTGTTAACTGAAGGAAGCTGCCGGTGGACGACTACCAGCGCACGATACGCACCTTGTCTGACCGCATCGTGTTGGCACAGACACCGATCCGCGTGCTGGATGCGGTGAAGTGGGATGACAGCATCCGCCAGGGCTTTTTAAAGGCCAAAGGCAAGGCCATGCCTGCAGTTGATCGCGACTATTACCTGGGCCGGCCACTGGCTTTTGATTCGGCGGCGGTGAAGTCCGAGTTCCAGAACATCGAGCGGGATATCACCCGCCAGTTGGGGCAATTCAACCCGGTCGGGCAGATCATGCGGCGCATGTGCAAGGAATACCGCATGGTGGTGCGCATGCTCGAAGCACGTGGCACCGAGGATTTCGGGCTTATTTCCCAGGAGCTGTATGGCGCCGCTTCCGATGCGTTTCATGCTGGCGATCCGACCCTGGCTGACCTGGGCCTGATGATGTCCGATTACCTGGACAACATCGACGGGCGCGGGGCGCTCAAGGACGAAGCCAAGATCCTGACCGCCAAGGATGCCGTGAATCTGCTGCAAAGCCGCCTGAACAAGGTGTTTGGCGAGGCTGAAGAAACCATCCGCGTGTTCGAGTCCGACGGTATCGTGGCAGATGCGGCGGCGGGTGCCGATTACATCAAGATCCGTACCGATGCGATGTTCAACGAACGCGACGTGCGCGCCCTCGAAGTCCACGAAGGGCTGGTGCATGTGGGCACCACGCTCAATGGCCTGAACCAGCCGATCTGCACCTTCCTGTCCAAGGGGCCGCCTTCTTCCACCGTGACCCAGGAAGGCCTGGCAATCCTGATGGAAATCATCACCTTTGCCTCCTACCCCAGTCGCCTGCGCAAACTGACCAACCGAACCCGCGCCATCCATATGGTGGAGGAGGGCGCAGATTTCATGCAGGTGTACGAGTTTTTCCGCGAGCAAGGCTTCGAGATGCCAGAAAGTTATGGCAACGCGAGTCGGGTTTTCCGTGGGTCGGTGCCAAATGGACTGCCATTCACCAAAGACTTGTCCTACCTCAAGGGCTTCATCATGGTTTACAACTACATTCAGCTGGCCGTACGTAAAGGCAAGCTGGAACAAGTGCCGCTGCTGTTCTGTGGCAAGACCACCCTGGAGGACATGCGAACCCTGCGTCAGTTGGTGGATGAAGGCCTGGTGGTAGCGCCCAAGTACCTGCCGGACCAGTTCCGCGACATGAACGCGCTCTCGGCCTGGATGTGCTTCAGCAACTTCCTCAACCATTTGAGCCTTGACCGTATCGAAGCGGATTACTCCAACATTTTGTGAACCCTGTGGGAGCGGGCTTGCTCGCGATACAGGCGCTGCGGTGTTTCAGTTGAACCGCGTCGATGCCATCGCGAGCAAGCCCGCTCCCACACTCACTCGTTCAGGCGAATCGTTCTGATGAAAACCCTGGCTGCACTCTGCCTGCTGTTGACCCTCAGCGGATGCAGTTCCCTGTTGTTCTACCCTGAGCCCGGCCAGCCGGTTACCCCGAAGGCCGCTGGCCTGGATTATAGCGATGTCACCCTGACTGCCGCCGATGGCACGCGCCTGCACGGTTGGTGGCTACCGGCCAAGAAAGGCGTGCCGCTCAAGGGCACGGTGCTGCATCTGCACGGCAATGGCGGCAACCTGGCTTACCATCTCGGCGCCACTGCCTGGTTGCCGGAGCAGGGTTATCAAGTGCTGATGCTCGACTATCGCGGTTACGGCCTGTCCCAAGGAGAGCCCGGGCTGCCGGCGGTGTATCAGGACATCGATGCCGCTTTTGACTGGTTGCAGCATGAGCCGCAAGCCCGGGGCCTGCCGCTGATTGTGCTGGGGCAAAGCCTGGGCGGCGCCATGGGCATCCACTACCTGAGCGAGCACCCGCAGCAGCGCGCGCGAGTCAAGGCGGTGGTGCTCGATGGCGTGCCGGCCAGTTACCGCGAAGTGGGGCAATTTGCCCTGAGTACGTCCTGGCTGACCTGGCCGCTGCAGGTGCCGCTGTCCTGGCTGGTACCGGATGCCGACAGTGCTCTTTACGCGATACCGAACATGGGCGACACGCCGATGCTGATCTTCCACAGCCTCGATGATCCCATCGTGCCGCTTTCCAATGGCCTGCGCCTGTACCAGGCTGCGCCACCGCCCAAGGTGCTGCAACTGACCCGTGGCGGCCATGTTCAGACGTTTGCCGACCCGACCTGGCGTCAGGTAATGCTGCGTTACCTGGATGACCCGCAACATTTCAATGGCGTGCGGCGCCTGGGCGAAATTGCCAATTACCCCGCGTCACCGAACACCGAACTTGAATCCGAGAGCCAACAATGAGTGAAGAACGCAACGCCATCCCCCTGATCATCACCGGTATCTGCAGCATCATCGGCACCGTGGGCGCCCTGTGGTACTACGGTTACCTGCATTTTGCCAAGCCCGAGGACGCCTTGCTGCTCAGCGACTTCACCATGCTCAAGACTATCCCGGGGGAGGACTATAAGGTTTCGCTCACGCCGGCCAACCAGGTGGCGCAGTGCATCGACGGCATCATCGTCTTGTTCGATACCGAGCAAAAAGGCCTGACCGGTGTGCTGGTCAACAACAAGAAACAGGCCGTACGTTGCCTGGGCCAGGAAACGCCGAAGCTGGAGCAGTAACGTTCTGTTGTGGGAGCGGGCTTGCTCGCGATTGAATCGCCTCGGTATGCCTGACGAACCGCGCTGTCTGCATCGCGAGCAAGCCCGCTCCCACAGTTGTAGATATATTTGCGCAAAAAAAAGCCCCGCCTGATTACTCAGGCGGGGCTTTTTCATGTCTTACTTCATGGTTGAACGCGGAGCAACCGGCTGGTTGTCGTTGGAGATGGTCACTTCAACGCGGCGGTTCTGGGCGCGGCCAGAATCGGTGCTGTTGCTGGCCACCGGGTATTCTTTGCCATAGCCCTGCGCCACGATGCGGGTAGGGTCTACGCCTTTGCGCACCAGTGCATTACGCACCGACTCGGCACGGCGCTCGGACAGGGTCTGGTTGAAAGCCGCCGAACCGACACTGTCGGTGTAACCCTCGACAATCACCTTGCGGTCCGGGTTCTGCAGCAGGTATTCGGCCAGGGTGTTGATATTGCGCATGCCGTTGGGTTGCAGCTCGGATTTGCCGAACTGGAACAGCACATCACCAAAGGTCACCAGTGTGCCGCGTTCGGTTTGCTTGGCGTTCATGCCTTTGAGTTGCTGGATCTGCGCATCACGGGCATCGAGCAAGGCCTGGTTGCGCGCCGCACCGGCGTTTTTCAGATTGTTTTCAGCGGTTCGCAACGCGATGGTCTGCTTGGCCACTTCCACACGCTGGTTGGTCAGGTAAGCCAGCTGGTCAACCTTGGACTCGTCTTCCTTGTTCAGGTAAGCCTTTTCAGCCTTGTCCAGCCATTCGCTGGCGTCCTTGGTTTCGAGCGCTGCAACCTTGGTCGCTTCAGGGTTGGTTTGCAGGGCCGAGAAGTTGGTCTTGGCGTTTTCCAGGTTGACGTTGGGCTGGTGCGAGCACGCCGCCAGGCCAACGCTCAGGGCCAACAGGGCAGGGATCATTACTGTATTGCGCATGATATGTCGTCCTTTCTATCGATTAGGAATGCTGTGTCGTCAGATGCAGTCAAAAAAGGGCAGCGTTTACTGAACGCTGCGCATGCCTTCCTGACGCAATTGCTGAACGGCATTCTGAGCATCCTGAACAGCCTTCTCTGCTTTAGCTGCCTGGGCCTTGCGCTCTGCTACGCGAGCATCCCACTCAGCCTGTTCGGACAGGCGGCGGGCCTCGTCATATTTTTTGTCATGCATGGCCAGCTCGGCCTGCTTGAGCTTGTCCTGGGCTGACTTCATTTCCACCGGTGCATATTCAGTGGCACCTGCGCTCACGGCGTTGTTCACCGCCGATTGCGTCACGGCGTACTGCTCTGAAGGTGGATTGCCAGCACAACCGGCCAGAACGAAGCTGGTGCCGATTGCCAGCGCAGCCAGTTTTAGCCCGCGCAGGCGAGGTGAGGTGGTTTTGACAGTGCGGGTCATCATGGTCTTCAACTCCATTGGGAAGCTCCTTAAAAAAGCAAATTCCATCACGACTGGCGACGTCACCCGGAGTGTTGGAACACGAGTTCCAGCGGTGATGGTTAATGGCTGTGACCGAAGCGTTTTTTGAATAGTTCAAAAAAAGATGGCATTTGGCCTAAAAGATTTTCTGACCGATTGGTCAGCGCATTTTTTTAAATCTGTGCTTCCCATGGCTTGCCTCCAACTGCCTTTGCAACGCACTCTTGGGGCACGAGCTGTCCCCGGATCCTGCTGGAGAAACTGCTGATGACCGATATTGATGCACGCTTGCGCGATGATGTTCACCTGCTGGGTGAGCTGTTGGGTAATACGATTCGTGACCAATACGGCGAAGCTTTTCTCGCCAAGATCGAGCGCATTCGCCAGGGGGCCAAAGCCGACCGGCGCGGCACCACCGGCGAGGAGTTAAGCGCCATTCTGGACGCCCTGGGCGATGACGAAGTGCTGCCCGTTGCGCGAGCCTTCAACCAGTTTTTGAACCTGGCCAATATTGCCGAGCAGTACGAGCTGATCCACCGCCGTGAAGAAGGCCAGCCCCAGCCGTTCGAGGCGCTGGTGTTGCCGCAACTGCTTGCGCGCCTGCTCGCCGAAGGCCATGACCCCGAGTCGCTGGCGCGCCAGGTCAGCCGTCTTGAAATTGAACTGGTACTCACCGCACACCCCACTGAAGTGACTCGCCGCACCCTGATCCAGAAGTACGATGCCATTGCCGAGCAACTGGCGGCCCAGGACCATCGTGACCTGACCCTCGCGGAAAAATCCGAGATTCATCAGCGCTTGCAGCGGTTGATCGCCGAGGCCTGGCACACCGAAGAAATCCGTCGCACCCGACCTACCCCTGTGGATGAGGCCAAGTGGGGTTTTGCGGTGATCGAGCATTCGTTATGGCACGCCGTGCCGCATATGCTGCGTAAGGCTGACAAAGCTCTGCATGCCGCGACCGGCCTGCATTTGCCGCTTGAGGCCGCACCGGTCCGCTTTGCTTCCTGGATGGGCGGCGACCGTGATGGCAATCCCAATGTCACGGCCAGCGTTACCCGTGAAGTACTGCTGCTGGCGCGCTGGATGGCGGCGGACCTGTACCTGCGCGATATCGACAAACTGGCGGCCGATCTGTCGATGCAACAGGCCTCGGCGCAACTGCTGGCCGCCGCAGGCGACAGCGCCGAGCCGTATCGCGCCGTACTCAAACAATTGCGTGAACGCCTGCGGGCCACCCGCAATTGGGCGCATACAGCCTTGCACAGCACCCAGGCCGCGCCGCCTGAAGTGCTGCAGGACAATCGCGAACTGCTGGCGCCGTTGCAGCTGTGTTATCAGTCCCTGCATGCCTGTGGCATGGGCGTAATTGCCGATGGCCCGCTGCTCGATTTCCTGCGTCGGGCTGTAACCTTCGGCCTGTTCCTGGTGCGCCTCGATGTGCGCCAGGATGCTGCACGCCATGCCTCGGCCATGACTGAAATCACCGATTACCTGGGCCTGGGCCGCTATGAGGACTGGGACGAAGATGCGCGTCTTAGCTTTCTGATGCGCGAATTGAACAACCGTCGGCCGTTGTTGCCCGGTTATTTCAAGCCGGGTGCCGACACCGCCGAAGTGCTGGCGACCTGCCGCGAAGTCGCTGCCGCACCGGGCGCCTCGCTGGGCTCCTACGTGATCTCGATGGCCGGTGCTGCCTCGGATGTACTGGCGGTGCAACTGTTGCTCAAGGAGGCTGGGCTGGAGCGGCCGATGCGGGTTGTACCGCTGTTCGAAACCCTCGCCGACCTCGACAATGCGGGGCCGGTGATCGAGCGCCTGCTGCTGTTGCCGGGTTATCGCGCGCACCTGCAGGGCCCGCAGGAAGTGATGATCGGCTATTCCGATTCGGCCAAGGATGCGGGCACCACCGCGGCCGCCTGGGCGCAGTACCGGGCGCAGGAAGCCCTGGTCAATATCTGCCGTGAGCAAGGCGTCGAGCTGCTGTTGTTTCATGGTCGCGGCGGTACCGTGGGGCGCGGCGGTGGCCCGGCTCACGCGGCCATCCTGTCGCAGCCGCCGGGCTCGGTGGCGGGGCGTTTCCGCACCACTGAACAGGGCGAAATGATTCGCTTCAAATTCGGCCTGCCGGACATTGCCGAGCAAAATCTCAACCTGTACCTGGCCGCCGTGCTGGAGGCCACTTTGCTGCCACCGCCCCTGCCGGAGCCGGGCTGGCGGGTACTGATGGATGAGCTGGCGGCAGACGGGGTCGCTGCCTACCGTGGCGTAGTGCGGGATAATCCGCAGTTCGTCGAGTACTTTCGCCAGTCCACCCCGGAGCAGGAGCTGGGCCGCTTGCCTCTGGGCAGTCGGCCGGCCAAGCGCCGGGCAGGGGGCATTGAAAGCCTGCGGGCCATCCCCTGGATTTTTGGCTGGACCCAGACCCGCCTGATGTTGCCCGCCTGGCTGGGTTGGGAAACTGCATTGCGTCGTGCGCTGGAACGCGGTGAAGGTGATCAACTGGCACAAATGCGTGAGCAGTGGCCCTTCTTTCGCACCCGTATCGACATGCTGGAAATGGTCCTGGCCAAGGCCGATGCCGATATCGCCCGGCTTTACGACGAGCGCCTGGTGAGCCCGGAACTGCTGCCATTGGGTGCGCACTTACGCGACTTATTGTCGCAGGCGTGCGCAGTGGTGCTGGGCTTGACCGGGCAGGCGCAGTTGATGGCACATAGCCCGGAGACGCTCGAGTTCATCCGTTTGCGCAACACTTACCTTGATCCTCTTCATCTATTGCAGGCCGAGCTGCTGGCACGCTCGCGTCGCCAGCAAGCGGCGCAGGACAGCCCTCTGGAACAAGCGTTGCTGGTGACTGTGGCCGGGATCGCGGCCGGCTTGCGCAACACCGGCTAAGGCAAAACAGCGGCAAATGTCGCGCCAGAGCGGGCGGGGACACGGCAGACTGGATGCCGATCGCTGCGCGGGCGCGACACTTTATTGTGGGGTTGCGACCTGTGACACCCGGCCGCACAGGCCCGTTTGGCTGTAATTTTTCCTACTTTGGGCGGCTTGTGTGGGCCGGGCCTGCTGTGTATCTTGATCAGCCCTTGGCCGTTTTGATGGCCATAACCCGATTTTGAGACTGGCCCAAAGAGGCGAGTTTGTTGTCATTTAAATAAAAAATTTGAGGAGCACATCGATGCGCGTAATTCTGCTGGGAGCTCCCGGGGCCGGTAAAGGTACTCAGGCAAAGTTCATCACTGAAAAATTTGGCATCCCGCAAATCTCCACCGGCGACATGTTGCGTGCAGCCGTAAAAGCCGGCACCGAGCTGGGCCTGATCGCCAAAGGCGTGATGGACAGCGGTGGCCTGGTTTCCGACGACCTGATCATCAATCTGGTCAAAGAGCGCATTGCTCAGCCGGATTGCGTAAACGGTTTCCTGTTCGACGGTTTCCCGCGCACCATTCCGCAAGCTGAAGCGCTGGTTAAAGCCGGTGTCGAGCTGGACCACGTGCTGGAAATCGCCGTTGAAGACGAAGAGATCGTCCAGCGTATTGCTGGCCGTCGTGTACACGAAGCCTCGGGCCGTGTGTACCACACCGTCTACAACCCGCCAAAGGTTGAAGGCAAGGACGATGTGACCGGCGAAGATCTGGTACAGCGCAAGGACGACACCGAAGAAACCGTTCGTCACCGCCTGTCTGTTTACCATTCGCAAACCAAGCCGCTGGTGGACTTCTACCAGAAGCTGGCCGCTGCTCAGGGCAAGCCCAAGTACAGCCACGTTGAAGGCGTTGGCTCGGTCGAATCGATCACGGCCAAGGTGCTTGAAGCACTGAGCTGATAAGTCGATTTTGCGTCATGACAACAGCCCGCTTGCGGGCTGTTGTTGTTTATACTGCTGCACTTTTTTCAATTCTGATTCTGACGGGAACACCGATGACCACCTTGCTGGCCCTGGATACCGCGACTGAAGCTTGCTCAGTTGCCTTGTTGCACGATGGCAAGGTTACTAGCCACTACGAGGTGATCCCGCGCCTGCATGCGCAAAAGCTGTTACCGATGATCAAGGCGCTGCTGGCCGCGGCCGGTGTCGAGCTGTCGGCGGTTGAGGCCATTGCCTTCGGTCGCGGGCCTGGTGCCTTTACCGGTGTGCGTATTGCCATTGGCGTGGTTCAGGGCCTGGCCTTTGCACTGGAGCGCCCGGTGTTGCCGATCTCCAACCTGGCGGTCCTGGCCCAGCGTGCTCACCGTGAGCACGGCGCAACCCAGGTGGTGTCGGCGATCGATGCACGCATGGACGAGGTGTATTGGGGCTGCTACCGCGAAGAAGCGGGTGAGATGCGCCTGCAAGGCGCTGAAGCGGTATTGGCGCCTGAGGCTGCGGCCTTGCCCGATGGTGCTACAGGCGACTGGTATGGCGCGGGCACTGGCTGGGGCTATGCCGAGCGCTTGAACGTCAAGCCGTATGCAATGGACGCAGGCATGTTGCCCCACGCCGAAGACCTGCTGACCCTGGCCCGCTTTGCCTGGGCCCGCGGCGAAGCCATCCGTGCCGATGACGCCCAGCCTGTGTACCTGCGCGACAAGGTAGCGGCTACAAAAGCCGAACGTGGCGTTTGATCCACTTTTGTAGCAGCTGCCGAGCGGAGCGAGGCTGCTGCTACAAAATGGCCGGCCCATTTGCTTAGTCTGCCCTGCGCCGCTAAATTGTATCTATCGTTACAGAGCATGCAGCCATGCGCATTGACAGCTTTTCTCCCCGGTCATACCCCATCAAGCGCAAGCCGCGTAATGGTCAGGCGGTGGTTGATGAGTCGGTTGAAGACACTGAGGCTGCGCCCGAAAACACCCCCCGCACATCCTCCGGCGCCGAGCGCATCAGCCAGTTGCCGGTGCGCTCGCAAGACATGATCTTCCAGCGCGCCATGAGCAAAAGCGCGGCCAGTGCCCTTGCCAGCTACCTGACCACCGCAGGCTTCGTCGACTGGGAACAGGAAGTGCTGGGCCTGGATCTTTACATCTGAGTACATGACTGACCTTCCTTACTACCTCGGTTGTCCGTCCTGGAGTGAAAACGCCTGGCGCGAAGGGCTGTATCCGCAAAACGCCCGCCCGGCGGATTTTCTGAGCCTGTATGCGCAGGTGTTCAATGCGGTCGAGGGCAACACCACGTTTTACGCCAGGCCTGCACCGACCACGGTGGTCCGATGGGCACAAAGCCTGCCTGAACACTTTCGGCTGACGGCCAAGTTCCCTCGGGATATCAGTCACGGCGGTGATTTGCGCGAGCAATTGCATGCAGCCGAAGACTTCCTGCAACTGTTGCAGCCCTTGGGAGCGCGTGTAGCGCCATTTTGGCTACAACTCCCGGCAAGCTTCGGGCCACAGCGCCTGGCGGAGCTGGTGAGCTTTGTGGACGCCTTGCAGAGGCCGTTGGCCGTTGAGGTGCGGCATCCGGAGTTCTTCGCCAAGGGCGATGCCGAGCGCCTGCTCAATCGTCTGCTGATGGATCGAGGGGTTGAGCGTATCTGCCTTGATTCGCGGGCACTGTTCAGTTGTGATTCGGGCGACCCTGCCGTGCTTCACGCACAATCGAAAAAGCCCAGGGTGCCCCCACGTCCGGCGGCTTTCACGCAATGTCCGCAGGTGCGTTTTATTGGCCGTCCGGAGCTTGAGGCCAACGATCCTTACCTGGTGCCCTGGGTTGAAAAAGTCGCGGGCTGGATCGAAGAAGGGCGCACTCCCTATGTTTTTTTGCACACGCCGGACAATCACCGTGCTCCGGAACTGGCACGGCGTTTTCATCTTCAACTGAGTGAAAGGTTACCTGGGTTGCCGGCATTGCCCGAGCTGCATCCCCCCCAGAGTCGCGAACAACTAGGCCTGCTTTAAGCCGCCAGGCGCAAGTTGTTGACCACCAGCGGGCGTGCCCAGCCCAGATCGAAATCCATGGCCCGTTGTTGCTCGATCAGGGTCATGGCATCGAAGGGCTCGGCAGGCGGCGGCAGCAAGTCAGACTCAAACTCGGCAATGGGCAGATGCAACGCGCGAGGTTCAGGCGCAGGGCCCGGCTCAGGCAGCGGATGACCCTGAGCCATGACTACTGGGCGCACCCACGTAGTGTTGAAATCCTGCTGGTGTTGTTGCTCGACAATGACCTCAGGCGGGTAGGGCACGGCGGGCGGTGGCAGCAGGTCCAGTTCAAATTCGGCAATGGGCAAAAACAGGGCTTCAGGCGGGCGCAGTTCAGTGTCCTGAACGTCGCAGTGGCGCTGGGTCACGATAGTGCCCAAAACCTCACTGCCGCCACGGGGCTCGGCATTTTCATTTTTGGCTGTCGGCGCTGTATCAACCGTCGCATAGCCTTCAGTACCGGACTGCTCGGCCAATGCCTGGGCGTAGAAGTCCTTCCACAGGTGGTTGACGCTTCCTGTGATCTGGGAATTGTGTCGGCCAAAGTCACCAATGGGCGCAATAAAGCCGATAGATGCGGATTGAATGTCTGACATAACTCTCGGTTGGCGCTCAGCTCTGGCAAAATGCCGGATATTTCATTTATCGGCAGTCTTTGCCGATCATTAAATTTTTGAGCGTGTTTTTAGATGATTGAGCAAACAGCGGGCTGTCGTATCAAAGTCGAGGCACTGGACGAGGCTTATCAGGCCCTGGCCGAGCAATGGGCCGAGCGTCTGGGTTTGTCGTTGGACGAACCGGACGCCGAGTTCGCCTTGCAATTGAGCGCCCAGGGTTTGCAGCTGCAGCAGTTGGGCGCAGATGCGCCGGGCCCGGTGCGGGTCGACTTTGTCGAAGGTGGCGCGGCCCACCGCCGTTTGTTTGGCGGCGGCACGGGGCAGATGATCGCCAAGGCCGTGGGCATCCAGCAGGGTGTGCGCCCGCGGGTGCTGGATGCCACGGCGGGCCTGGGCAAGGATGCATTTGTGCTGGCGAGCCTGGGCTGTGAAATGAGCCTGATCGAGCGCCAGCCGCTGATCGGTGCCTTGCTCGAAGACGGGCTGGCCCGTGGTCTGGATGACTTTGAGGTGGCGCCGATCGTGTCGCGTATGCACTTGCTCAAGGGCAATTCGATCGAAGTGATGCGCAATTGGCAAGGCGAACCGCCGCAGGTGATTTACCTGGACCCGATGTTCCCCCATCGCGAAAAAACCGCCCTGGTGAAAAAGGAAATGCGCTTGTTCCGGCCATTGGTGGGTGATGACAACGATGCCCCGGCGTTGCTGGAAGCTGCGCTGGCGTTGGCCAGCCACCGGGTGGTGGTCAAGCGCCCGCGCAAGGCACCGTGCATTGCCGGGCCCAAGCCGAGCCATGCGCTGGATGGTAAGTCGAGCCGTTACGATATTTATCCGAAAAAAGCGTTGAAACCTTAAAAGCCCCTAGCCCTAGCCCTCTCCCGGAGGGAGAGGGGCCTAAAAGGTAAAAGCAAATCTGCGTAACACCACAGATCAGCCCTCTCACCCTCCGGGAGAGGGTTGGGGTGAGGCTAAAAGGCGCCGCGGTCTCACGACAATGGCTGATACGCCCGCATAAATATCCCCACCACTTCCTGCACATGGGCCTCGCTTTCCTCAGGCCCCGGCGGTTCACCGCCAGCAAACAGCAGGCGAAAGTTCGGCGCGCCCTTGAGCATGCAGAAGAAGTGCTCCGCCGCATAATGGGGGTTGTCGATCTGCAGCGCGCCACTTTGATCCATCTTGCGCAGTAGCCCCTCCATCTCGTGCACCACGCGCTCCGGCCCGGCCTCCAGAAAAATCTGCGACAGCTTCGGGTCCTGGCTGCCCAGAGCAACCATCAGGCGATGCAGGTTCAGCGACTCTTCACTGTTGATCAGCACCTGAAAACCACGGGCAATGTTCAGCAATACATCCTTGATCGGCTTGCCTGCAGGCAATTCAAAGAACAGTACCGGCAACTGTTCGGTGCATTTGGACATGATGGCCGAGGAAAACAGGGTCTCCTTGTCGGTGAAGTGACTGTAGACCGTCAGTTTTGACACACCTGCCAGACCCGCAACCGCATCCATGCTGGTGTTGGCATAGCCCTTGGTCAAAAACAGGGTTTTGGCGGCGTCGAGGATCGACTGGCGTTTTGCCAGGTCCTTGGGGCGCCCGAGGGCATTGGGGGGTAAAGGATTGTCAGACATATCCGTTTATTACTGGACTGGTGAGTTTAGTATTAATAACATGCTGCCAGTATAAATATTCCAAGCCCCATTAGCGAAAGGTCATCACCATGTTGCGCCATGCCTTGCCCCGCGCTGTGCCTGTGTGTCTGCTGTTTTTATTGTCTGGGTGTGGGCAGCAGGAGCCCGCAAAAATCAGCATCAGCCCGGCGATGGTGGTGCAACCGCAGCCTTCGGCACTGGCCAGCCAGAGTTACCCCGGCGAAGTGCGGGCACGCTTTGACCCGCAGTTGGCGTTTCGCATTGGCGGCAAAGTTACCAAGCGTCTGGTGGACGAGGGGGAGCGGGTCAAGGCTAATCAGCCGCTGGCCGAGCTGGACCCGCAGGACGTGCGCCTGCAACTGGACGCCACCCGCGCCCAGGTCGCCGCCGGGCAGGCCAACCTGAACCTGGTGCGTGCCGAGCGCGACCGCTACAAGACCCTGCTGGACCGGCAGATGGTCAGCCGTTCGCAGTTCGACAACGCCGAAAACCTCTTCCACTCAGGCGAAGCCAGGCTGCAACAGCTCAAGGCCGAGCAGGACGTGGCCAGCAATCAGGCGAGTTATGCGGTGTTGCGTGCGCCGCAAGACGGTGTGATTGCCCAGCGTCAGGTCGAAGTGGGGCAGGTGGTCAATGCCGGGCAAACGGTGTTTACCCTGGCTGCCGATGGCGAGCGTGAGGTGTTGATCAGCTTGCCGGAACAGGATTTTGGCCGTTTCAAGATAGGCATGCCGGTAGCGGTCGAGTTGTGGTCGCAGCCTGGCCAGCGCTTCAGCGGTCGCATCCGCGAACTGTCGCCTTCAGCTGATCCTAAATCGCGCACCTTTGCTGCCCGTATCGCTTTCACCGCTGGCAAAGTGCCTGCCGAACTGGGACAAAGTGCCCGGGTGTTTATTCAGAGTGAAGGTGTCAGCTCGCTGTCGGTGCCGTTGTCGGCCCTGACGGCGGAAAATGGTGCGTCCTATGTGTGGCGGGTGGGCCAGGGCAACAAGCTGGAGCAGGTGCCCGTGCGCGTGGGGCCGTTTGGCGAAAGCAGCGTGCCGGTGCTCGAAGGCCTTACGGCCGAGGACTGGATTGTCGCCGCCGGTGTGCATGTGTTGCATCCCGGCCAGGAGGTGCGGCCGATTGATCGCTCCAATCGGGCAATCAATATTGCGGCCAAGGAGTGATCCCCATGGGTTTCAACCTGTCCGCATGGGCATTGCGTAATCGCCAGATCGTCCTGTTTCTGATGCTGTTGCTGGCAATCGTTGGCGGGCTTTCTTACACCAAATTAGGGCAGAGCGAAGACCCGCCGTTTACCTTCAAGGCGATGGTAATCCGCACCCTGTGGCCGGGCGCCACGGCTGAAGAAGTCTCGCGTCAGGTCACCGAGCGAATCGAGAAGAAACTGATGGAAACCGGCGAGTACGAGCGCATTGTCTCGTTCTCGCGCCCGGGTGAATCGCAAGTGACCTTTATGGCCCGCGATTCGATGCATTCCGACCAGATCCCCGAGCTGTGGTATCAGGTACGCAAAAAGATCAGTGATATCCGCTACACCTTGCCACCGGATGTTCAGGGGCCGTTCTTCAACGATGAATTTGGCACGACCTTTGGCAATATCTACAGCCTGAGCGGCGAAGGTTACGACTACGCGGTACTCAAGGACTACGCTGACCGTATCCAGATCCAGCTACAGCGGGTCAAGGATGTGGGCAAGGTCGAGTTGCTGGGCCTGCAGGACGAAAAAATCTGGATCGAACTGTCCAACCTCAAGCTGGCGACCCTGGGTTTGCCGCTGGCTGCCGTGCAAAAAGCCCTTGAAGAGCAAAACGCAGTATCGACGGCGGGCTTCTTCGAAACCCCGACCGAGCGCGTGCAATTGCGTGTGAGCGGTAACTTCAAGACGGTCGAAGAGATCGAGCGCTTCCCCATTCGCGTAGGCGAGCGCACCTTGCGCATCAGCGACGTGGCGGATGTGCGTCGCGGTTTTAATGATCCTCCGGCACCGCGCATGCGCTTTATGGGCCAGGACGCGATTGGCCTGGCCGTGGCGATGAAGGACGGTGGCGATATTCTGGTGCTGGGCAAGGCACTGGACACCGAGTTTGAGCGGATCCAGAAAAACCTTCCGGCGGGGATGCAACTGGGCAAAGTGTCAGACCAGCCTGCGGCGGTGAAAACCAGCGTTGGTGAGTTTGTGCAGGTGCTGGTCGAAGCACTGGTCATCGTTTTGCTGGTGAGTTTTTTCTCCCTGGGTGTGCGTACCGGCATGGTGGTGGCGCTGACCATTCCGCTGGTGCTGGCCATGACTTTTGCCGCCATGCATTACTTTGGCATCGGCCTGCACAAGATCTCGCTGGGCGCGTTGGTGCTGGCGCTGGGCCTGCTGGTCGACGACGCGATCATCGCCGTGGAAATGATGGCGATCAAAATGGAGCAGGGCTACGACCGGCTCAAGGCCGCCAGCTTTGCCTGGACCAGCACCGCGTTCCCGATGCTCACCGGTACGCTGATAACGGCTGCGGGCTTTTTGCCGATTGCCATGGCGCAGTCGAGCACCGGCGAATACACCCGCTCGATTTTCCAGGTGGTGACCATTGCCCTGCTGGCGTCGTGGGTGGCTGCGGTGGTGTTTGTGCCGTATTTGGGCGCGCTGTTGTTACCGGACCTGGCGAAGATTCATGCGGCCAAACACGGCACAGGGGCTGGCGTGCCTGACCCCTATGCAACGCCATTTTACCAGCGCGTACGTCGGTTGGTGGAGTGGTGCGTGACCCGGCGCAAAACCGTGATTGCCCTGACCGCGTTGGTGTTTATAGGCTCGGTGGTGCTGTTCAAGTTTGTTCCGCAGCAGTTCTTCCCGGCGTCCAGCCGACTGGAGCTGATGGTCGATATGAAGCTGGCCGAGGGTGCTTCGTTGAGCAACACCACCGACCAGGTCAAGCAGCTCGAGGCACTGCTCAAGGATCACCCGGGCATCGAGAACTATGTGGCTTACGCAGGCACCGGTTCGCCCCGCTATTACCTGCCACTGGATCAGCAACTGCCCGCGGCGAGCTTTGCCCAGTTTGTGGTGTTGGCCAAGACCATCGAGGACCGGGAAAGCCTGCGCACCTGGTTGATCGACACGCTCAATGAACAGTTCCCGACGATACGCTCGCGGGTGACGCGTCTGGAAAACGGCCCGCCTGTGGGCTATCCGGTGCAGTTTCGGGTGACCGGCGAGCATATCGAAGAGGTACGGGCGCTGGCGCGCAAGGTCGCAGCCCAGGTGCGGGGCAACCCCCATGTGGTTAACGTGCACCTGGACTGGGAAGAGCCGAGCAAGGTGGTCAACCTCAATATCGATCAGGACCGGGCGCGTGCCCTGGGGGTGAGTACGGCCAACCTGTCGCGCTTCTTGCAAAGTACCTTGCTGGGCTCGACGGTCAGCCAGTACCGCGAAGATAACGAGTTGATCGAAATTCTGCTGCGCGGCACAGCCCAGGAACGTACCGAACTGGCGCTGCTGCCGAGCCTGGCGGTACCGACCGATAATGGCCAGAGCGTTGCCCTGTCGCAGATTGCGACCCTGGAGTACGGCTTTGAAGAAGGCATTATCTGGCACCGCAATCGTCTGCCGACCGTGACGGTGCGGGCGGATATTTACGGCAAGGAGCAACCGGCGACCCTGGTGCAGCAGATTCTGCCGACCCTGGAAGGTGTGCGTGCCGAGCTGCCAGATGGCTATCTGCTGGAAGTGGGTGGCACGGTGGAAGACTCCACCCGCGGCCAGGACTCGGTGAAGGCCGGTGTACCTCTGTTTATCGTGGTAGTGCTGACGTTGCTGATGGTGCAGCTGCGCAGTTTCTCGCGCATGGTGATGGTATTCCTGACGGCGCCTTTGGGTTTGATCGGGGTGACATTGTTCCTGTTGTTGTTTGGCAAACCGTTCGGTTTTGTGGCGATGCTGGGCACCATTGCGTTGTCGGGGATGATCATGCGCAACTCGGTGATCCTGGTGGATCAGATCGAGCAGGACAAGGCGGCGGGGCTGGATCCGTGGCGGGCGGTGATTGAAGCGACGGTGCGGCGGTTCCGGCCGATTGTGCTGACCGCGCTGGCGGCGGTACTGGCGATGATTCCACTGTCACGCAGCGTGTTCTTCGGTCCGATGGCGGTGGCCATTATGGGCGGGTTGATCGTGGCGACTGTGCTGACGTTGCTGTTCTTGCCTGCGTTGTATGCGGCTTGGTTCAAGGTGAAGAAGGTCTAGGAGCCAAAGCCCTCACCCCAACCCTCTCCCTTCGGGAGAGGGTTGGGGTGAGGGCGAGCCTGCGGATTAGCGAATCTGATCCACGCGCACACGGATCGGCTGCTGGGTCTTGGCCGTCAGGTCGACACTGTTGCGCTCGGTGTTGATAAACAGCAACTGGCCGTTCTCTTCAATCCGCGCGCTGATTGCGTAGGTGTGGCCAGGTTTGATTTGCGCCGGGTCATAGGTCAGGTGGAAAGGCAGTGGCACCTGGCCTTTTACCGGGCCGCTCTGCTTGGCCAGCGTTACCGCTGGCGCGTCGGCCAGAGACACATCCTGCAGGCTCACTTCCAGTGTAGCGGTAGGTGGCAGGGCGATACGTTGCAGGTAGAACACTTCACCGTCGAGGGACGCTTGCGGGGTCGAGGTCATGGAACTACAGGCTCCCAGCAGGGCGGTCAGGCTCAGTAAAAGTAACTTTTTCATAGGGCAGACTCCGTTTCTTTTCCTGTGTAAGACATTTCACACTGGAGAATGGAAGGGATTCTAGCAATGAACTTGCCTTTGAAGCGGCAAACCTGTGCCTGACAACCGCTGCTGTTTCAGTGGGTTATTCAGTCAGAGGTTCATCCTGGGATTCGTCAGGGGGGTTGTTGTGGCTGGCGGGTTGGATGCCGTTGCCACCGTGGACGCTGCCATCGGGATTCTGAACATGCCAGGGCGTGCCAGCATTACCCCTGGTTTCAGGAAAGGGGTGTTCGGAGGGGGTTTTGTTGTCTTGGGTCATTTCCAGACTTCCTTATCGTTGGTTTGCTTTGGATGTGTGCCGAAATCTTCGGCACACATCCAAGGCTAGTCGCGGATTGGAAGGCTGAAACCGGTTGAGACGTTTCAACTCAACTTTGCAGGATTATCCCACGCTCTCGGAAATATCCGCGGCATCTTCACTGCGGTGCAATGCCACCTGGCGAATGGACAGGCGGATTTCCGCAGGCAACACGCGCTTGGCGGCCCCTTCAGCCAGTTCACCGAGCAATTCGTGGTAGCTCAGCTTGCCATTGCTATCGCGGCGCAACACGTCCTCTTCAAGCAAGGTCTGGATAAAGTGCCGGAACAGGCTCTTGTCGAAGAATTCCGGGGCGTTGAGCCCATGCAGAATCGACAGGCGCTGGGCCATCATGGTGCACAGGTCTTCCAGTTCTTCGGCGCTCAGGGTGTTCTGGCCGCTGTTGAGCAGCAGGGATATGGCCATGTAAAAGCGCTGCAGGGTTTGCGCAATGCTTTTGGACAGCAGCGTCAGCAATACAAAGTGTCGCGAGCTTGGCGCAGGGCGCAGGTACACGTCTTTTTCGAACCGTAGCAACCCTTGCTCGACAAAGGCTTCAAGCCATTGATCGACCACTCCGTCGAGTTCTTGCTCGGACCAGCGGATAAACAGTTCCGATTGCAGGTACGGATACAGCGCATGGGTGTAGCGCAGGATCTGTTCGCGGCTCATGCGCGAAGTGCTCTGGAAGAAGCTGGCGAGCAATGATGGCAAGGCAAAGATATGCATCACGTTGTTGCGGTAATAAGTCATCAGTACCGCGTTCTGCTCATCCAGATAGAGGATCTTGCCCAGCGCATCGCTTTGCTCGGCCAGCAGATTCATGTCTTTGACATGCTTGATCAGCGCCGGGCCATCGCCTTCGGGCAAGGTGGTGTACGGCGAGTAAGGCACACGGCGCAGCAGGGCCAGATAGAGGTCCAGTACCCGGGCCATGGCTTGCTCATCCAGGGCCAGGCGGGTAGTGGACAGCAAGGCCAGTGCCACCAGGTTTACCGGGTTGATGGCCGCCGCTTCATTCAGATGCCGGGCAACCTTTTCTCCCAGGCGGTTGGTGGTCTGGCTCAGCCATTCAGGGCGGTAGGACGGTGCAAGCTCCTGCTGACGCCAGCCCGGCTGCTCCTGCTCAAGAAACTCGGCCAGCTTGATCGGCTCGCCGAAGTTGACTGCGACCTGACCGAACTTCTGTTTTTTCAGCGCACCGATCACTTTGAAAATGTCAAAAATCGACTCTTTTTTCTTGCTGGCGCCGCGCAGCTCACCCAGGTAGGTACGGCCTTCAAGAACGCGTTCGTAACCGATGTATACGGGTACGAACACGATCGGCGTGCGTGATGAACGCAGGAAACTGCGCACGGTGATGGCCAGCATCCCGGTTTTCGGTTGCAGCATGCGTCCGGTGCGCGAGCGGCCACCTTCGACGAAGTACTCAACCGGGAAACCCTTGGTGAACAGGGTGTGCATGTATTCGTTGAACACCGAGGTGTACAACGGGTTGCCCTTGAAGGTGCGGCGCATGAAAAATGCCCCGCCACGGCGTAGCAGCGGGCCCAGCACCGGCATGTTCAGGTTGATCCCGGCGGCAATGTGCGGCGGGGTCAGGCCGTTGCGAAACAGCAGATAGGACAGCAGCAGGTAGTCGATATGGCTGCGGTGGCACGGCACATAAATGATCTCATGGCCCTGGGCGACCTTTTGCACGCTCTCGATCTGGTTGACCTTGACCCCATCGTAAATCTTGTTCCAGAACCAGCTCAGCAGTACTTCAAAAAAACGGATCGCGGTGTAGGTGTAGTCCGAGGCGATTTCATTGGCGTAGCGCAGCGCAAGGGCACGGGCCTTGTCGGGTGAAATATTCTCGCGCTCGGCTTCATCGAGGATCGCCTGGCGCACGGAAGGCTCGTTGACCAGGCCCTTTACCAGCGTACGCCGGTGCGACAGGTCGGGGCCGATGGTCGAGATTTTCAGGTTGCGAAAGTGCACCCGTAAAATGCGCTGGGCCATGCGCACGGTGCGTTCGTGGCCCTTGTTGAGGTCGACCAGCTCTCGCATATGGATAGGGGCCGAGAACTGCACGCGGGTTTTACGGCCCAGAATCAGGATGCGCAGCATGCGCCGCAAACGCCCGGTCACGGCCCAGCTGTCGGCGAACAGCAGTTTCCAGGGGCTGGACTCGCTGTCGGGGGACTGGCCCCAGAATACGCTGACCGGGATGATTTGCGCGTCTTCCCCCGGGTGCTGGCTCAAGCCGTCAACCAGTCGGGTCAATACCGGCGGTGCGCCACGCTTGTCCTGACGCCCCAGCCAGTCCGGCTCGGGGGTCAGGTAGAAGAAGGCAGCTGGCTCTATCATCTCGCCTACGGCAACTGGCAGCACCGGGCGCGGCAGGCCGGCTTTGGAGCACTCGGCGTCGACAACGGCCAGCTCGGTCAGCGAGGGCGATTGCAGTACATAGAACACCGGTCGGCTGCGATCCAGGTTCAGGGTCAGCGAAGACTGGTTGATGGTCTCCGAGCGCACCCACAGGTACAGCAAGCGACGCAGGGCGCCAAATACAAGGCGGCGGAATGGGGAGGGGGTCATACGGCTTCTGCGTTAGTGAATTAAACGAGCGTTTACTCGGTCGGGTAGTTTGCAGTATCAGCGCAAAATCGGCAAAAAAGCGCTGAACTAATATTGATTGAGTGTTTTTTTGCCTGACCTATACTCGGTGGTCTTTCGCGATACTGCGTCAGACAGAGTTTTGCAGAGTCAGGTTCAAACGATAGTTCTCAAAGGGCCAGTTAACGAGCCCGATCAATAATAAAAAGGGGGGAAGTTCCATGACTGCACGTGTAACGGGCAATGTGAAGTGGTTTAACGACGCAAAGGGCTACGGCTTTATCCAGTGCGAAGACGGGGCTGATGTGTTTGTGCATTACCGTGCCATTCGCGGTGAAGGCCATCGCAGCCTGGCCGAAGGTCAGCAGGTCGAATACACCCAGGTCTCGGGCGCCAAGGGCCTGCAGGCCGAGGATGTAGTGGGGTTGTAAGGCACTGCTTGCCCTCCCTGTGGGAGCGGGCTTGCTCGCGATTGCATCAGCGCATGTGCACATAGACACCGCGTCGGTCGCATCGCAGGCAAGCCAGCTCCCACAAGGGATCTATGGCCGGTCCGAATCAGGAACCGGTTTTCCAGGTGATTTCTTCCTGGCCGTCTTCGCTGATGCGGATCCAGCGGTCGGCGTCTGCCTCGCCCTGTTCTTCAACCCAGCTGCCCGGCGCGCAGCGCACTTCGATGTGCAATGCCTCAAAAGCAGCCTTGGCGCAGGCGATGTCGTCTTCCCACGGCGTCTGGTCACTGTCCAGGTACAGGCTATTCCATTTGCCTACAGCTTTTGGCATCCAGGTTACGGGCACGTTGCCGGCCATGCACTTCCAGGTTTCGCCTTTCTTTTTCCATTCCGTGCACGGTCCCAGCACGTTTGCCAGCCAGGCTTCGACGTCTTTGTAAGTGACGGCTTCTTTCAGGTAAATCTCGATATCGGGTTGGCGCATGGATGTCCTCACTGCGTGTCTGAAAAATCCATTCGCGGATTAGTCGGGCCAAGGGCATGTGCCCCTGGCCGTAAAATGGGTTATTGAAGTACGAAGTAATCGTAGCGCATCGACACGGTCACCACTAAAGGCTCGGGGTGCTCGATGACCTCGGCGCGCCGCTCGGCACTGGCACGCCAGCCGTGAGGGGTCATGGCCAGCAGGTTGGCGCGATCCTGGGGTTCGCTCAGGCTGAGGGTGAACTCCAGTGTTTCACTGTGCTGTAGCGACATGCCTTCGGGCACCAGGGCCAGATGCTTGTCGTCGGCGTAATCCCGGACTTCGTCGTACAGGCGTTCGCGCAATTCCATCAAGTGACCGCGGGTCGGGCCTACACGCATCAGGCCGCCACCGGGGGTGAGCAGGCGCTTGGCTTCGAGCCAGTCCAGCGGGCTGAACACACTGGCCAGGAACTGGCAGCTGGCGTCAGCCAGTGGCACGCGGGCCATGCTGGCGATCAACCAGGTCAGTTGCGGGCTGCGTTTACAGGCACGCTTGACCGCTTCGCGGGAGATATCCAGCGCGTAGCCATCGGCGTTGGGCAGCGCGTCGGCGATTTGCGCGGTGTAGTAACCCTCGCCACAGCCGATGTCGAGCCAGCGCTGCGGCGCGCGTTCGGCGGCCAGTTCGGCCAGGCGTTTGGCCACAGGGGCGTAATGCCCGGCGTTAAGAAAGTCGCGGCGGGCTTCAACCATAGCCTGGTTGTCGCCTGGGTCACGGCTGTTCTTGTGTTGCACCGGCAGCAGGTTCAGGTAGCCCTGGCGGGCACGGTCAAAGCGATGGCCGGCAGGGCACACCACACCATTGTCTGCCGCGTTGAGCGGCTCGGAGCAGATCGGGCAGGCGAGCATCAGGCGAGCAACTTGATCAGGGTCTGGTAGTAGATTTCGGTCAGCACGTCGAGATCGCTGGCCAGCACCCGTTCGTTGACCTGGTGAATGGTCGCGTTGACCGGCCCCAGTTCTACCACCTGGGTGCCCAGGGTCGCGATAAAGCGACCGTCGGATGTGCCACCGCTGGTGGAAGCCTTGGTTTCGCGACCGGTCACCTGCTTGATGCTCGACGACACGGCATCCAGCAGCGCCCCCGGCTCGGTCAGGAACGGCAGGCCGGACAGCGCCCAGTCGATGTGCCAGTCCAGGCCGTGCTTGTCCAGGATGTCCGCGACGCGCTTTTGCAGGCCCTCAACGGTGGACTCGGTGGAGAAGCGGAAGTTGAACACTGCAACCAGATCACCCGGGATGACGTTGGTCGCGCCTGTGCCTGAGTTGAGGTTGGAAATCTGGAAGCTGGTTGGCGGGAAAAAGGCATTGCCGTTGTCCCAATGCTCGGCGGCCAGCTCGGTCAGCGCAGGCACGGCCAGATGAATCGGGTTCTTGGCCAGATGCGGGTAGGCCACATGGCCTTGAACGCCGCGAACGGTGAGCTTGGCCCCCAGAGAACCGCGACGGCCGTTCTTGACCACATCACCCACCAGGGAAGTGCTCGACGGCTCGCCGACGATGCACCAGTCCAGACGCTCGTTACGTGCGGCGAAACGTTCGATCACGGCCTTGGTGCCGTGATGGGCCGGGCCTTCTTCGTCACTGGTGATCAAAAATGCGACCTTGCCCTTGTGGTCCGGGTAGTCGCAGACAAAGCGTTCAGCGGCCACCAGCATGGCTGCCAGGCTGCCTTTCATGTCGGCCGCGCCACGGCCGCAGAGCATGCCGTGCTCATCGATCAGCGCGTCGAACGGGTCGTTCTGCCAGGCCTGTACCGGGCCGGTCGGTACCACGTCAGTGTGGCCGGCGAAGCACAGCACCGGGCCTTCGTGTTTGCCGTGGGTGGCCCAGAAGTTGTCGACGTCTTCGATGCGCATCGGCTCAAGCATGAAGCCGGCATCGCCCAGGCGCTGCATCATCAGCTTCTGGCAGTCAGCGTCGATCGGCGTCACGGAAGGGCGACGGATCAGATCGCAGGCGAGTTGCAGGGTCGGCGAAAGGTCGGCGTGGGCCGTCATGGTAGGGACTCCGAAGCGGGACACAAGGCACAAAAGGGCGGTTATCTTAAAGCAAAACGGCGGCCAGAGGCCGCCGTTTAGTGGTTGCAGTCGATTTATGCAGCGGGTTGCTCTTGTGCTTCTTCGACCGGTTTAGGCAACGAAGACATAAAGGCCATGATCAGCGCTGCCAGATACGGCAACGATTGCACCAGCAGCATCACCACCCAGAAACGCATGTCGTTGCTCGGCAGGCCTTGTACGAAGAAAATCCCCACAGCCGCGCCCCAGAGCAGCAGCATGATGAACACCTCTTCGCGGGCTTCCGAGATCGCTACCCAAAAGCCGTGGTTATCGGCGTTTTTAGGCGTCCGGAAGAACGGGATGCTGGTGGTGAAGAACCCGTACAGCACGGCTTTGGCGATGGTGTGGGACAACGCCAGCCCGGCCAGTGCCGCGGCGAAGGCGTCCTTGAGGTTGACCCCCACTGCACGGCGGTACAGGAAAATGATCTTGCCCACCTTGAACACAAATAGCGCCAGTGGCGGAATGGCGAAAATCAACAGTGGCGGGTCGACCCGCGTTGGCACGATGATCATCGCCGCCGACCACAACAGGGCACCGACAGTGAAGAAAATATTCATGCCGTCGGCCACCCATGGCAGCCAGCCTGCGAGGAAGTGATAGCGCTGGCCACGGGTCAGCTCCGTGTCTTTGCCCAGCAACAGGCTGGAGGTGTGACGCTTGATAATCTGAATCGCACCGTAGGCCCAGCGGAATCGCTGTTTCTTGAAGTCGATAAAGGTATCGGGCATCAGGCCCTTGCCATAGCTGTTGTGGGAATACGCGGCGGAATACCCTTTTTCAAATACCCGCAGGCCCAGTTCGGCGTCTTCACAGATGCACCAGTCTGCCCAGCCCAGTTCTTCGAGCACTGAACGGCGGGTCATGGTCATGGTGCCGTGCTGAATGATCGCATCGCGGTCGTTACGGGTGACCATGCCGATATGGAAAAAGCCCTTGTATTCGGAGTAGCAGAGCTTTTTGAAGGTGCTTTCGTTCTGGTCGCGGTAGTCCTGTGGCGATTGCACGATGGCGATTTTCGGGTCGGCAAAGTGCGGCACCATATGCTTGAGCCAGTTGCGGTCCACGCAGTAATCAGAGTCGATCACGGCAATCACTTCGGCATCCGGCGCGGTATGCGGGATCAGGTAGTTCAGCGCGCCGCCCTTGAAACCGGCCAGGGGCGCGACGTGGAAGAACTTGAAGCGCGGGCCGAGGGTGGCGCAGTAATCGCGCACCGGCTCCCAGACTGCCGGGTCCTTGGTGTTGTTGTCGATGATCAACACTTCGAAATCGGGGTAGTCGAGGTTGGCCAGGGCGTCGAGGGTCTGTTTGACCATCTCCGGCGGCTCGTTGTAGCACGGCACATGGATCGAGACTTTCGGACGGTAGGCATCGTCGGCTTCTACCGGTAAAAACTCCCTTCGCCGCTTGCGAATCCATACTGCTTCGGCCAGTTCATGGGCCTCGGTGAGCAGCACGATAAACACCCCGAGCGCACCTAAGCCAAGCAGAAAGCCCACAGTCAGGCTGAACCAGGTGCTGTATTGCTGGCTGTAGTCATAGGCGATCCACACCAGCACCGAGCCGCAGAGGAAAGCGGTAAAGGTCAGGAAGGTGCGGCCACGCTGGCGCAGGGCGGAACCGTCGATCAGCAGCAGTGCCAGTGACAGCAGGCCCATGACCACCGAGCCGATGGCCAGTACGCGCCACTGTGGAATCGCCACCACCGGCCCTTCAAAATTGAATTTTTGCTGGCGGGCAGCGTTGTACACGCCCCAGTACGCGCCCACTGAACCTTCGTCGCTGGCCTTCCACGGCTGGTCGAAGGCTTCGATCACAAAATAGTTGTAGCCCCGGCGGTTGAGGGTATTGACCAACGTACGCAGATAAATCGCCTGGTCGGCCGGGGTAGCGTCAGCGCCACCGCGCATGCGGCCATTGCTCGGCCAGCCAACTTCCGACAGCAGCAGCGGTTTTTTCGGGAACATTTTTTTCAGGTCGCGGGCACGGTCCAGGACGAATTCGCCGGCCTTATCCACCGGGATAAATTCCCAGTAGGGCAGGATGTGCGCGGCGATCAGGTCAACGTGCTTGGCCAGTTGCGGGTACTTTTCCCAAATATGCCATTGCTCGGACGTGGTGACCGGCACCTTGACCGCGGCGCGCACCCGATCCAGCAGCACGATCAGGTCTTCGGGCGTGATTTCTTCGCGGAACAGGGCTTCGTTGCCCACCACAACCCGCACCACGCTGCGTGAGTTGTTGGCCAGCTCGATGGCTTTCTGGATTTCCCGCTCGTTGCGCTCCAGATCAGGGCTGATCCAGATCCCGATGGTCACGCGCAGGCCGAATTCTTCGGCCAGCTTGGGAATGTCGCCCAGGGTGCCGTCAACCGAGTAAGTCCGGATGTTGTCGGTCAGCTTGCTGATGATTTCCAGGTCGCGACGCATTTCGTCGTCGGTCGGGTACTGGTCTTTCTGTGGGTACTGCCCTTGCTGGAACGGCGAGTACGAAAAACCGGAGATTTGCTCGGGCCAGTTGGGCGCAGAGACCGGGCGATTGATCAGCGCCCAGAAGCCTGTGAAGAGCGCGGCGATGGCCAGGACCACCACCAGATTGAGTCCAAATTTACGCGATGACATAACTATTTCGGGTTCCAAAGGGAGTGGAACGAAGATCGGTCGGCGGGTGCCAAACGGCGCGCATCCTACACTGTGCTTTGACCAATCGTATAGCGGACGGAATTGAGTCGGGCGTTTGGCACTTACAGCCGACTTAAGTTCTTTCTTTATTAGTTGTAGCTCTTATCTTCTTCCGTAGCAGGCTATTAAAGCAGGCTTGGTCGCATAGCTTGTAGGAAAGATACTCAATGCAATGTAAGAACCCTATAATGCGCGCCGGTTTTTGGGGTGTTGGTCATGAGTACAGAAGATCCACGTTTTGCCGGTGTAGCCCGGTTATATGGGCTGGAAGGCCTTGAGCGACTGAAGGCGGCGCATGTGGCGATCGTCGGTGTAGGCGGCGTCGGGTCGTGGGCAGCGGAAGCGATTGCGCGCTGCGGCGTCGGCGAAATTTCGCTGTTTGATCTGGATGACGTGTGCGTTAGCAACAGCAACCGCCAGTTACACGCCTTGAGTACGACCATTGGTCGGGACAAGGTTGAGGTGATGGCCGAACGCCTGCGTCAGATCAATCCTGACTGCAAGGTTCATGAGGTGGCCGATTTCGTGACGCGCGAAACCATGGCCGACTACATCACCCCCGATATTGATTGCGTGATCGACTGCATCGACAGTGTGAATGCCAAGGCGGCGCTGATTGCCTGGTGCAAGCGGCGCAAGATACAGATCATCACCACCGGTGGCGCGGGCGGGCAAATTGACCCGACGCTGATTCAGGTCTGTGACTTGAACCGTACCTTCAATGACCCTCTGGCCTCCAAGGTGCGTTCGACCTTGCGTCGCGATTATGGATTTTCGCGCACCATGACCCGTCACTACAGCGTGCCGTGTGTGTTCTCCACCGAGCAGCTGCGCTACCCAAAGCCGGACGGCAGCATTTGCCTGCAGAAGAGTTTTGTCGGTGACGGGGTGAAGCTGGACTGTGCTGGCGGGTTTGGCGCAGTGATGATGGTGACGGCCACCTTCGGCATGGTGGCGGCGACCAAGGCGGTGGACAAGATCGTGGCGGGCGTGCGCCGGCCTTCGGAGAAGGTAAAGCCTGCACCACAGGAATAAGGCTCGCCTCGGACCTGGCCTGTGGGAGCGGCCTTGCTCGCGATAGCACCGGCGCGGTGTTTCAGATGAACCGAATCGCCCGCATCGCGAGCAAGCCCGCTTCCCCAGGGGGCGGCAATGGTCAGGCTGCCAATTCCCGCATCCGCACCAGCACCGCATTGAGCCCATTGCTGCGCGATGGCGACAACTGCCGGCTAAGCCCCAATTGCTCGAACCATCCTGGCAAATCGACCTGCAGCAGCTCTTGCGTGGTCAAGCCGTTCACCCGCACCAGCAGCAACGCCACCAGCCCGCGAATCAGTCGCGCTTCACTGCTGGCCGCAAACTGCCATTGGCCATCGACCTGTTTGCCCACCAGCCACATCTGGCTTTCACAGCCATGCACCCGGTTGGCGTCGGTTTTGTCGGCCTCGCTGAGTTCCGGCAATCGCTGGCCCCATTGCATCAGCAGGCGTGCACGCTGTTCCCAGCCGGTGCAATGCTCAAAGCTGTCGAGCGCCGCCTGGGCGTCGGCGGGCAGGGTCATTGCAGCAACTCCAGCGCCTGATCGAGGGCGAGGAAAAAACGCTCCAGATCTTCTGAGTCATTGTACAGCGCCAGCGAAACACGGATGGCACCAGCCAGGCCAAGGCTTTTAAGCAGTGGCATGGCGCAATGATGCCCGGCGCGAACGGCAATCCCCTGTTCGGTCAGCAGATGGGCCAGATCGGCGTTGTGGACGCCCTCGACTACAAAACTGACCAGGGCCAGTTGCGGGGCGCCCAGCAGACGAATGCCCTGGCGCTGCTGCAAACCCTCGACGAGCAATCGGTGCAGTGCTGTTTCGTGGGCCTGGACTGCGCCCTGGTTGAGGTTGGCCAGATAGTTGAGGGTTGCCCCCAGTCCGATCACGCTGGCAATCGGCGGGGTACCAGCCTCAAATCCCAGCGGTGCCGGGCGAAAGGTGGCGTGCTGATAGTCGGCGTCCTGCACCATCTCGCCGCCAAACTGCCAGTGTTGCAAGCGGGCCAGGGCTTCATGACGGCCAAACAGCACGCCCAGCCCGTCGGGGCCATAGAGCTTGTGGGCGGAAAACACATAGAAGTCACAACCCAGCGCCTGAACGTCCTGGCGACCGTGGACAACACCCTGGGCGCCGTCAACCACGGTCAGTGCATTCTGTGCCCTGGCCAGCGCCAACAGTTCGGGCAGGGGCTGCCACACACCAAGGACGTTGGATAGCTGGCTTACGGCCAACAGGCGGGTGCGCGGGGTGATCAGGCGTGCGGCGGCCACGAGGTCGATCACGCCGTCGGCATCCAGAGGCAAGATCACCAGATTCAGCTTTTTACGCTGTGCGAGCTGCTGCCATGGCAGCAGATTGGCGTGGTGTTCCAGGGCGCTGATAACAATGTCATCGCCCGTATTGAATTGGTGCTCCAGGCCGTAGGCCAGAAGGTTCAGCGCTGACGTGGCGCCGTGGCTGAACACGATTTGCCCGCACTCGCCGGCATTGAGCCATTGCGTCACTTTGTGGCGGGTGTTTTCGAATGCCTGGGTCGCGTGGGCGCCCGGCAGATGTTGGGCCCTGTGTACATTGGCTGCGCCGTTGGCGTAGTAATGCGTCAGTGCGTCGAGCAGGGCTTGGGGTTTTTGCGTGGTAGCAGCGCTGTCCAGATACGTCTGGTCCTGACGTTGCAAGGCGGCGATGGCGGGAAAGTCAGCGCGCCAGGGAGAAGGCAAAAGCATGGTGTTCGGGCTCTGTTGACGAGGCCGGAAGCCGGCCCCGTCAGTTGCAGACAGACGCTTAGTTGTGAGCGTGCAGTGCTTCGTTCAGCTCGATGGCCGACTTGTGGGTTTTGCATTCCACAGCGCCGGTTTCCGAGTTGCGGCGGAACAACAGGTCAGGCTGGCCAGCCAGGTCACGGGCCTTGACCACTTTGACCAACTGGTTGTTTTCGTCCAGCAGGGCCACTTTGGTACCTGCGGTCACGTACAGGCCGGACTCGACGGTGTTGCGGTCACCCAGCGGGATGCCGATACCGGCGTTGGCGCCGATCAGGCAGCCTTCGCCGACCTTGATCACGATGTTGCCACCACCCGACAGGGTGCCCATGGTCGAGCAACCGCCGCCCAGGTCCGAACCTTTGCCGACAAACACGCCTGCCGATACACGGCCTTCGATCATGCCCGGGCCTTCGGTACCAGCGTTGAAGTTGACGAAACCTTCGTGCATCACGGTGGTGCCTTCGCCGACGTAGGCGCCCAGGCGAATACGCGCCGCATCAGCGATGCGCACACCGGCCGGAACCACGTAGTCGGTCATTTTCGGGAACTTGTCGACCGAGAACACTTCCAGCAGATCGCCACGCAGGCGCGCTTCGAGTTGACGCTCGGCCAGTTCGCCCAGATCGATGGCGCCCTGGCTGGTCCATGCCACGTTTGGCAGCAGCGGGAACACGCCCGCCAGGCTCAGGCCGTGGGGCTTGACCAGGCGATGGGACAGCAGGTGCAGCTTGAGGTAGGCCTCTGGTGTCGAGGTCAGAGTGGCGTCTTCGGCCAGCAGGGTGGCAACCAGCGGCTTGTGGCTTTCGGCCAGGCGGGTCAGCAGGGCAGCCTGGGCGGCGTCGACCGGTTTGGCGGCTTCAGCCATCTGTGCGGCTTGGGCGGTAGTAAAGGTGATTGCCTGATTGCCACCGGTGTAGCCCAGAATCGGTGCGATGGCTGCAATCAGCTCGGCCGATGGATTGACCAGGGGTTGTGCGTAGAACACTTCCAGCCATGCGCCTTGGCGGTTTTGGGTGCCGACGCCGAAGGCTGCGCTGAACAGGGTAGTAGACATGCAATTACCTCTTACAAAAATAAATGGGCGGGCGCTTACAGAAGGGCCGCCGCATAAAGATCTGGCTTGAAGCCAATCAGGGTTTTGTCACCGAGATCGAGCACCGGGCGCTTGATCATCGAGGGTTGGGCGAGCATCAGTTCAATGGCTTTGGCTTGGTCGAGATCGGCTTTGCATTCGTCGTCGAGCTTGCGAAAGGTTGTACCGGCGCGGTTGAGCACCACTTCCCAGCCGTGCTCATTGCACCAGCGGGTAAGGTGTTCACGGTCAATGCCGCTGCTTTTGTAGTCATGGAAATCGTAGTGCACTGCATGTTCATCGAGCCAGGTGCGAGCCTTTTTCATGGTGTCGCAGGCTTTGATGCCGAAAAGGTGCAACGTCTTGCTTGAATCGGTCACGGAAATTGCCCCCCCTTTGGAGATGCGGTAAATGAGCAGTCGCGGATTATGCCATGCGCAGCGCCCTTGGGCGTGATTGGCTGCGAGCTTGGCACAGACTTGTGACATGTCGTCGCACTGCTACTTTTGTTCAGGCTCGGCTTTTACGGTTAGACGCTACTATGGAGCGCAATGGGAAATTGTTGCTATTTATTTAGTTTAAAACTGATCGTTCGGGAACTCTGCTGATATGCAAACCGCCTATACCGTCCTTATCCTGCTGATGCTGGTGGGGATTTCGCGTCTGTTGGGGCGTGTCATACCTCTGCCTTTGCCGCTGGTGCAGATTGCCGCCGGTGCCGTACTGGCCTGGCCGACACTGGGCCTGCATGTGGCGCTGGAACCTGAGCTGTTCCTGTTTCTGTTCTTGCCGCCGCTGCTGTTCTCGGATGGCTGGCGCATGCCCAAGCGTGAGTTCTGGCGCCTGCGCGGGCCGATTCTGACCCTGGCAGTAGGGCTGGTTTTGTTTACGGTGGTGGGTGCGGGTTATTTCATCCATTGGCTGTTGCCGACCATCCCCTTGCCGGTGGCATTTGCCCTGGCAGCAGTACTGTCACCCACTGATGCGGTGGCGGTATCGGCCATTGCACAGAATCGCTTGCCCGCACCCTTGATGCACATGCTGCAAGGCGAGGCGCTGATGAATGACGCCACGGGCCTGGTGACCTTCAAGTTCGCCCTGGTGGCTGCCATTACCGGGGTGTTTTCCCTGGCCAATGCCAGCCTGACCTTCATCTTGGTGGCCTGTGGCGGGCTGGCCATTGGCGTCGCCCTGAGCTGGCTGGTGGGGCGTTTGCGCGCGTGGATGATCGCCCGTGGCTGGGATGACCCGGCCACCCATGTGGTGTTTATGTTGCTGCTGCCTTTTGCCGCCTATGTACTGGCCGAACGCTTGGGGGCTTCGGGCATCCTGTCGGCGGTGGCGGCGGGGATGATGCAGAGCTGGCTGGACCTGTTGCCGCGTCAGACCAGCACCCGCCTGCTTAATCGCAGTGTGTGGTCGCTGCTGGAGTTTGCCTTCAACGGGTTGATCTTTTTGCTGTTGGGCCTGCAATTGCCGGACATCATCAAGGCGGTGGTCAGCCACGAAACGACTCTGTGGCCGACCTTGATGTATCGCTGCCTGGATGTGGTGGCGATTTTCCTGGTGCTGCTGGCGCTGCGCTTCATCTGGGTGCAGAGCATCTGGCGGCTGTCCGGCCTGTTGCGCCGCTGGCGTGGCAAGGGCGAGCTGACGATGGTGCCGACAGCCCGCTCCTGCTGGCTGCTGACCGTGGGCGGGGTACGCGGTGCGGTGACCCTGGCGGGCGTGATGTCGGTACCGCTGCTGGTCAGCGAGGGTTTGAATTTTCCTGAGCGTGATTTGCTGATCTTTATTGCTGCCGGGGTGATCTTGCTATCGCTGGTGGCGGCCTGCATCGCCTTGCCGGTGTTGTTGCGCGGTATTCCAAAAAGCCCGGACGATGCCATGCGCAAAGAAGTGCGCGAAGCCTGGCGGCGCACCGCAGAAGCGGCGATTCACGCGCTGGAAGCAGAAGAGGTGGTGGAGGCCGATGGTCAGCAGGATGCGGCCCAGGCGGCTCTGGCGGCTGAGCTAAAGGCGCGGATCATGTCTGAGTACCGGCATCAGCTTGAGGTGTACAACGACTCGGCGGAGGCCCAGGCACTGGCTTCGCAAATGGACCAGCTGGAAAGCCGTTTGCGGCTCAAGGCACTGCGGGCGCAGCGGCTGGAACTGTACAGCTTGCGCCGCCATCACGAAATCGGCGACGACGCCCTGAGCGAAATCCTCAAGGACCTGGACTTGAGCGAGGCCAACCTGGGAACGGTGAAATAACCCAGCTTTATGTGGGAACGGGCTTGCTCGCGATGGCATCGCAGCGGTTCGTCTGGCAGACCGCATCGCTTGCATCGCGAGCAAGCCCGCTCCCACAGGGGCGGTTTAGCCGCGACGCTGAATAAAGTCGCGGATCCGCCCGGCGGCTTCCACGCACTCAGCCAGTGGCGCAACCAGGGCCATGCGTACGCGACCAGCGCCGGGGTTGAAACCGTCTACTTCGCGGGACAGATAAGAGCCCGGCACTACGGTGACGTGCTCTTGGGCAAACAGGTCGCGGCAGAATTCGGCGTCGTCGCCTTCAACCCTGGGCCACAGGTAGAAGCCGCCATCCGGGCGCTGCACATCCAGTACCGGGGTTAAAATCTCCAACACCGCATCAAACTTCTCGCGATACAGGTCACGGTTGCTACGTACGTGGTCTTCGTCGTTCCAGGCGGCAATGCTTGCCAGCTGAGTTTGTACCGGCATGGCGCAGCCATGGTACGTGCGGTACAGCAGGAACGCCTTGAGGATGTCGGCATCGCCGGCCACAAAACCGGAACGCAAACCTGGCAGGTTGGAGCGCTTGGACAGGCTGTGGAACACCACGCAACGCTTGAAGTCTTCACGGCCCAGGGCCACACAGGCGCTGAGCAGGCCGACCGGTGGTGTCTTCTCGTCGAAGTACAGCTCGCTGTAGCACTCGTCTGCGGCGATCACGAAGTCGTGTTCGTCGGCCAGTGCGATCAATTTTTTCAGGGTTTCAAGCGGGATCAGCGCACCGGTCGGGTTACCCGGCGAGCACAGGAACAGGATCTGGCAGCGTTTCCAGGTGTCGACGGATACGGCGTCGAAATCCGGGTTGAACCCATGCTCGGCCAGGCACGGCAGGTAGTACGGCTGAGCGCCTGCCAGGAAGGCGGCCCCTTCATAGATCTGGTAGAACGGGTTCGGGCTCACCACCAGAGCGTCGTCACCACGGTTGACCACGGTCTGGGTGAAGGCAAACAGGGCTTCACGGGTGCCGTTGACCGGCAGGATATTGCGCGCCGGGTCAAGCCAGCCTTTTGGCACGTTGAAACGACGCTCGGCCCAGTCGGCGATAGCTTCGCGCAGCGCCGGGATGCCCAGGGTGGTCGGGTAGACCGCCATCTGGTCGAGGTTGTCAGCCAGTGCCTTGGCCACGAAGTCCGGCGAGCGGTGCTTGGGTTCGCCAATCGACAGCGCGATCGGGCGCTTGTCGGCGTTGGGCTGCACGCTGCCAAGCAGGGCGCGCAATTTTTCGAACGGGTAAGGCTGCAGCTGGTTTAGAGCGTTGTTCATGGGGTGCGGGTCTCACTCGGCGGCGGTTAAATGCTCAGGCGCCACGGTTCTGGGGTTGAATCCTGATTGACCGTCAGTTGCTCGACGATCGCTTCCTGCAAACGCATGCACAGCTGCGGGTCGGACAGCGGCTGGTTGTTTGCATCGGTAATGAAAAAGACGTCTTCGACGCGTTCACCCAGGGTGGCAATCTTGGCGTTCTGCAGCGACAGATCAAACTCCAGAAAGATCATTCCGATGCGAGCCAGCAGGCCCGGGCGGTCGGGGGCGCTGAGCTCCAGCACGGTCACCGGGCGCTGGGCGTCGTTATGGATCGTGACCTGGGGCGCAAAGGCAAAGTGCTTGAGCTGGCGCGGCACGCGGCGCTGGATGATGGTCGGGTAGTCGTCCGGGTTGCGCAGGGCTTCGGTCAGCCCCTTGCGGATTTTTTCGATACGCGCCGGGTTGTTACCAATCGAGCCGCCATCGTTGTCGAGCACGATATAGGTGTCGAGGGTGAACTGGCTGCTGGAGGTGATAATGCGTGCGTCATGGATGTTCAGGTTGAGCTGGTCCATGGCGGCCACTGTCACGGCGAAGAAGTCGTGCTGGTCGGGTGCATAGATGAAGATCTGCGTGCCGCCCTCGAACTCCCGCTGGGTGGTTTCCTTGATCAGCACCAGCGGGCCGCCATCGGCAGGCTGCTGCAGGATGGCTTCGGTATGCAGGGCCACGTCGGCAGAGGAGTGTCGCAGGAAATAGTCGTCGCCCAGCTGTGACCAGAGCTGTTCCACGTCATCCTGGTCGGTACCCCCGCGCACCAGAATATCCAGCGCCGCACTTTGCGTCTGGCGGATCTGTTCTTCGCGGTCCACCGGGTTTTCCAGGCCTCTACGCAAGGCACGCTTGGTCTCGGTGTAGAGCTGGCGCAACAGGCTGGCGCGCCAGGAATTCCACAGCGTCGGGTTGGTGGCGTTGATATCGGCGACAGTCAGCACATAGAGGTAGTCGAGGTGGGTTTCGTCCACCACAATCTGGGCAAAATCATGGATGACCTGCGGGTCGGACAGGTCCTTGCGCTGGGCGGTGGTGGACATCACCAGGTGGTTTTGTACCAGCCACACGATCAGGCGCGTGTCCCACTGCGGCAACTGATGACGGATGCAGAACGCTTCTGCATCCACGGCACCGATTTCGGAATGGTCGCCGTGGCGGCCCTTGCCGATATCGTGGTACAGCCCGGCCAGGTAGATCAGCTCGGGCTTGGGCAGCTTGGCCATCAACTTGCTGGCGAGCGGGAATTTCTCCGATACCTGGGTGTATTGCAGCTTACGCAGGTGTTTGATCAGGTTCAGGGTGTGGGCATCGACCGTATAAATGTGGAACAGGTCATGCTGCATTTGCCCGACGATAAAACCAAACTCGGGCAGGTAACGGCCCAGGATGCCGTAACGGTTCATCCGGCGCAGGTTGCGGTGGATGCCGATCTTGCACTTGAACAGTTCGATAAACAGGCTGGTGTTGCGGATGTCTTTGCGGAAATCTTCGTCGATCAGGTAGCGATGTTCGCGTAGCAGGCGGATGGTGTCGGCCCGCACGCCCTTGATCTCGGGGTGCTGTGCCATCAGCAGGAAGATTTCCAGCATGGCGAAGGGGGTGCGCTTGAACACGTGGTCGCTGGTGGCTTCGATATAGCCATCGTGCAACTGGAAGCGCGAGTTCAACGGGGTTGGCGGCGCTTCGTCCTCGGGAGCGAGGATCACCTCTTCGAAGTGCTGGATGATCAGGTCGCTGAGCTGGGCAATGCTCATGACCACCCGGTAGTACTGCTGCATGAAATTTTCGATGGTCTGCTTGGCGTCTTCGCCGGCAAAGCCGAGCAGTTCGCCGATGCTGCGCTGGTGGTCGAACAGCAGACGGTCTTCGGCACGCCCGGCAAGCATGTGCAGGGCGTAGCGCACCTTCCACAAAAATTCCTGGGACGAGGCCAGCAGGGCGTGCTCGCTTTCTACCAGAAAGCCTTCGCCGGCAAGGGCGCGCAAATTCAGGGTGCCGTACTGGCGGCGGGCTACCCACAAAATGGTCTGGATATCACGCAGGCCGCCGGGCGAACCCTTGACGTTAGGCTCCAGGTTGTACTCGGTGTCGTTGTACTTGTGGTGGCGGGCCTTTTGCTCGGCGCGCTTGGCCAGGAAAAACTCCTTGCTGGGCCACATGTGGGCGGTGCTGGTGACGTCCAGCATGCGCTGACGCAAATGCTCGGGGCCCGCCACGGTGCGGCTTTCCATCAAGTTGGTGATGATGGTCAGGTCGGCGCGGGCCTGCTCTGCGCACTCATCCACCGAGCGCACGCTCTGACCTACTTCTAGGCCTATGTCCCATAGAAGTGTCAGAAAACGCTCAATGGAATCACGGAAAACTTCGTGATCTGCGTTGTCCAGCAGTATCAGCAAATCGATATCGGAATAAGGGTGCAACTCGCCGCGGCCATAGCCGCCGACGGCGACCAGCGCGATGTCGGCCTCAGCGCTCCAGCTGAACTGGTCCCACGCCTGTTGCAGGATGTTGTCGACGAACCATGCACGGTCTTCGATCAGGCGGCGAATATCACGCCCCTTTTTGAAGCGTTCGTCGAGTACCTCCCGAGCCTGGCGGATCGCCTTTTTGAAAGCGGCAATGGGGCTCGCCTTTAATGCCAGCTCGGCCTGGAACTGGCCGCGGTCAAAAAGTTCTGGATCCACCTGCGGCATCGATTGGCATTCCTGTGCTGGGTTTTACGGGCTAAACGGTGAAAACACGCAAGTTTCAGGCCGAAACGCGGGGGATGGTGTCATCGCTGCGCAGGGTGAAAATTTCGTAACCGGTGTCGGTGACCAGCAGGGTGTGTTCCCACTGGGCAGACAGCTTGCGGTCCTTGGTGATGGCGGTCCAGCCGTCGCCCAGCACCTTGGTGTCGGCCTTGCCCTGATTGATCATCGGCTCGATGGTGAAAGTCATGCCGGCCTTGAGCTCCATACCGGTGCCAGCGCGGCCGTAGTGCAGGATCTGCGGCTCTTCGTGGAATACCTTGCCGATACCGTGGCCGCAGAACTCGCGTACTACAGAAAAACCGTTCTTTTCAGCGTGCTTCTGGATCACTTCGCCGATATCGCCCAGGCGGCAGCCCGGTTTAACGATTTCGATAGCCTTGTACATGCATTCCTGGGTCACTTGCGACAGGCGCTCGGCCCATACCGGAACCTTGCCGACGTGGAACATGCGGCTGGTGTCGCCGTGGTAGCCGTCCTTGATCACGGTGACGTCGATGTTCAGGGTGTCGCCGTCCTTCAACACCTTGTCGCCCGGGATGCCGTGGCATACCACGTGATTGATCGAGGTGCAGATCGACTTGGGAAAGCCTTTATAGTTGAGCGGGGCAGGGATGGCCTTTTGCACATTGACGATATAGTCATGGCAGATGCGATCCAGCTCTTCAGTGGTGACGCCGGGTTTTACGTACTCGGCGATCATTTCCAGGACTTCGGCGGCCAGTTTGCCGGCGATACGCATTTTTGCGATGTCCTCTGGGGTTTTGAGGGTGACGGTCATTCGGGCTCTCTTCGCGCGTTGGCGCTCATCATCAGGATTGCGGGCGTGCTGTGAATCGCGGCACGCCGTCATAAAAGTACGATTCTAACAGACGGTCGGCGTTAGTCGTGGGCCTGTAGCCATCGCTTCTCTTAATAGATAGGAGCATCCTGGTTCTATTCCAAGGCCCCGCGCGAATAAGGTAAGCGGCCGAAGCCCGCGCTTTTGATTTTTTCGCCCTTCGTGAGGCCGAATAGGTATGTACTCGGTAGTTTTAAATGGCATTGCGCGTACATATCCAGCATTTGTGTCTAACTGAGACTATGGTTTCGACCTTACGTCGAGTCCCTTTTGGAAGGACCCAAAAGGAACCAAAAGGTCCTCGCCCCATCGTACGGCCTTCGCTGCGCTCAGGTTCCCTCGCTCCGGCTCTGCTCCGTGGGCCCGCCGCCACGGGCCATCCATGGCCCATCGCGGCTCTCCCGGCATCCATGCCGGTCGACCCACTCCCCATAACCTCCTCTCGGCCTCCCGAAGGGGCGGGCAGATCAAGTGCACAGCGCCCCGAGGCGGCCGACCGGCCGGCCTGTTCGGTCAATTCAGAAGCGGCCCTGGCCCAGGTGTCAGACTTGTTGTGTTGTGCGGCCGTCTGGCTCCGACGCTGTTATGGGCTTGCTCGGTGTTTGGAATATTTTGCTGGTGGAAGTGGTATTGTTGGACAAGAAGCAAGAGCAAGCCAGGCGTAAGCCCTTGCAGGGCAACGCTTTAGCAATAAAGTCTGAATTCACACTTCGTTTTTAATGCATCTTGTGGTATAAAATGCGCCGCTTTGCGGGTATAGCCCGCAGAGCACAAACCCACACACGTGTCGACACGATGACCTGGGTGCCTTCAGCTTTGAAGCTGCTGGTTGGTCGTTGGGATACGTGGAGGCCTAACCCGACTTATTAAGGAACTATCATGTCCCAAGTCAACATGCGCGATATGCTGAAGGCCGGTGTGCACTTCGGTCACCAAACCCGTTACTGGAACCCGAAGATGGGTAAATACATCTTTGGCGCGCGTAACAAGATCCACATCATCAACCTTGAAAAAACCCTGCCAATGTTCAACGAAGCTCTGACTTTCGTTGAGCGCCTGGCCCAGGGCAAAAACAAGATTCTGTTCGTCGGCACCAAGCGTTCCGCTGGCAAGATCGTTGCTGAAGAAGCAGCACGTTGCGGTTCGCCGTACGTGGATCACCGCTGGTTGGGCGGCATGCTCACCAACTTCAAAACCATTCGTGCTTCGATCAAGCGTCTGCGTGACCTTGAAATCCAGGCAGAAGACGGTACTTTCGCCAAGCTGACCAAGAAAGAGGCGCTGATGCGCACTCGCGATCTGCAGAAGCTGGATCGTAGCCTGGGTGGTATCAAGGACATGGGCGGTCTGCCAGACGCTCTGTTCGTTATCGACGTTGACCACGAGCGTATCGCGATCACCGAAGCTAACAAGTTGGGTATCCCGGTAATCGGCGTTGTCGATACCAACAGCAGCCCAGAAGGTGTTGACTACATCATCCCGGGTAACGATGACGCAATCCGCGCTATCCAGCTGTACATGGGTGCGATGGCTGATGCTGTGATCAAAGGCCGTAACCACGTTGCTGGCGGCACCGACGTTTTCGTCGAAGAAGCTCCAGCTGCAGCGGTAGTTGAAGGCTGAGTAATTAACGCCTAGCGTTTACTCAGTACGCAAAAAGGGGGCTTGGCCCCCTTTTTGCCACCTCGAAATCCATTTGTTGTAACCCTGTTTGTTGTATCTGTATCAGATGGCGACCTGCACGGTTGATTCGGGGTGCGCTTCAAACGAATTGAACGCCCGTTCGGTCGGGTGGAATGGTTGAAAACCTATCCAAGAGGAATTTTGAAATGGCAGAGATTACTGCAGCGTTGGTTAAAGAACTGCGTGAGCGTACTGGCGAAGGCATGATGGACTGCAAGAAAGCCTTGACCAAGGCTGGCGGCGACATCGAAAAAGCCATTGATGACATGCGTGCTTCGGGCGCCATCAAGGCAGCCAAAAAAGCAGGTAACGTTGCTGCTGAAGGCGCTATCGCAGTTAAAGTTGCAGACGACAACAAGTCGGCTGTAATTCTTGAAGTCAACTCGCAAACCGACTTCCTGGCTCTGCAAGACGACTTCAAAAAATTCGTTGCTGACAGCGTTGAAAAAGCGTTCGCTGACAAACTGACCGACGCAGCTCCGCTGATCGCTGCTCAAGAAGCTGATCGTCTGGTTCTGGTTGGTAAAGTAGGCGAGAACGTCAACATCCGTCGTCTGGCCCGCATCGAAGGTGACGTTGTTGATGCTTACCTGCACGGCAACAAGATCGGTGTTGTTGTAGCTCTGAAAGGCGGCAACGCTGAGCTGGCTCGTGACATCGCCATGCACGTAGCTGCAAGCAACCCTGAGTTCCTGCTGCCTTCGCAAGTTTCCGCTGATGCCATCGAACGCGAAAAAACCGTGTTCATGAGCCTCAACGAAGACAAGATCAAAGGCAAGCCAGCCGAAATCGTTGAAAAAATGGTTGCCGGTCGTATCAGCAAGTTCCTGGCTGAAGCCAGCCTGGTTGAGCAAGCGTTCGTCAAGAACCCGGAAATCAAGGTCGGCGATCTGGCCAAGAAAGCCGGCGCTGAAATCGTTTCCTTCACTTACTTCAAAGTAGGTGATGGCATCGAGAAGCCAGTTGACGACTTCGCTGCTGAAGTTGCTGCTCAAGTGGCTGCAAGCAAGCAATAAGACGGTTCTAAACTGTCGACCCGAAGAGGCTGCCCGCTCACGCGCGCAGCCTCTTTTCAAATGGGAGGGGATTTTTCCTTCTCGGCGGAACCGGTTTGCAAAATCGTGTTCCGATGGTGCTGCTGTGCAGTGCCACAGCTAGAACAAGCGCGGGTTGAAAAATGACCTCGCACAGATTATCTATAAAACGCGGCAGGAGAGATTCGCAATGGCTCAGCAGGGCAGTGGTTATCAAGCTCGCTATAAACGCATTCTACTCAAGCTAAGCGGCGAAGCCCTGATGGGCTCTGAAGAGTTCGGGATCGATCCCAAGGTGCTCGACCGCATGGCGCTGGAAGTGGGCCAACTGGTCGGCATCGGCGTTCAGGTAGGACTGGTGATTGGTGGTGGCAACCTGTTCCGTGGTGCTGCATTGAGCGCCGCCGGTATGGATCGTGTGACTGGCGACCATATGGGCATGCTGGCTACCGTGATGAACGCCCTGGCCATGCGCGATGCGCTGGAACGTGCGAATATCTCCGCCATCGTTATGTCGGCCATTTCCATGGTTGGTGTGACCGATCATTACGATCGTCGCAAGGCCATGCGCCACCTGAATGCCAAGGATGTGGTGATTTTCGCTGCAGGCACCGGTAATCCTTTCTTCACGACGGATTCGGCAGCATGCTTGCGTGCCATTGAAATCGACGCTGATGTCGTGCTCAAGGCAACCAAGGTTGACGGCGTGTACACCGCAGATCCATTCAAAGACCCGCATGCCGAGAAGTTCGATCATCTGACTTACGATGAAGTACTGGATCGCAAACTGGGTGTTATGGACCTGACGGCCATCTGTCTGTGCCGCGACCACAAAATGCCATTGCGTGTATTTAATATGAACAAGCCCGGCGCCCTGCTTAATATTGTCCATGGCGGCGCTGAAGGTACTCTGATCGAGGAAGGTCAACAATGATCAACGAAATCAAGAAAGACGCTCAAACGCGTATGCAGAAGTCGCTGGAATCCCTGGCCCATGCATTTGGCCAGATCCGTACCGGCAAGGCTCACCCGAGCATTCTGGGCAGCGTGATGGTGCCTTACTATGGCTCGGATACTCCGATCAGCCAGGTCGCCAACATCACCGTTAAAGACTCTCGCACCCTTCAAGTTGTAGCGTTCGAGCGCAACATGCTGGGCGCAGTCGACAAGGCCATCCAGAGCGCCGGTCTGAACCTGAACCCGACCAACCTGGGTGAGCTGCTGCTGATCTCCATGCCGGCCCTGACTGAAGAAACCCGCAAGGTTTTCGCCAAGCAGGCCCGTGATGCAGCTGAAGATGCCCGTATTGCCGTGCGCAATATCCGTCGCGACGCCTTGAGCCAATTGAAAGACCTGGTCAAGGAAAAGGAAATCAGCGAAGACGAAGAGCGTCGTGCTGCTGATGATATCCAGAAGCTGACCGACAAGGCCGTGGCGGATATCGAAGTTGCCACCAAGCAGAAAGAAGCGGACCTGATGGCCGTATAAGGGTCAGGGCGTTTTATGGAAAAGACGAAGCAGGCTGACCCGTCATCTGTTCCGCGACATGTCGCGATCATCATGGACGGTAATAATCGCTGGGCAAAAAAACGCTTTCTGCCAGGTGTTGCCGGGCATAAAGCGGGTGTGGATGCAGTTCGCGCGGTCATTGAAGTGTGTGCCGGAGCCGGGGTCGAGGTACTGACCCTGTTCGCGTTTTCCAGTGAAAACTGGCAGCGGCCCGCCGCTGAAGTCAGTGCCTTGATGGACCTGTTTTTCAGGGCGCTGCGTCGTGAGGCCAAGCGCCTCAACGAAAACGAGATCAGCCTGCGGATCATTGGCGACCGCTCGCGCTTTCATCCCGATTTGCAAAAGGCGATGCGTGAAGCGGAAGCAATGACAGTGGGCGAAGGCCGCTTTGTCTTGCAGATTGCCGCCAATTACGGTGGCCAGTGGGATATCGCGCAGGCCGCGCAGCAGTTGGCGCGTCAAGTCCAGACAGGGCACTTGCAGCCGGAGGATATCACTCCGGGTTTGCTGCAAACCTGTTTGGTAACGGGTGATCTGCCATTGCCCGATCTGTGTATCCGCACCGGTGGCGAGCACCGCATCAGCAATTTCTTGCTGTGGCAGCTGGCCTATTCCGAGTTGTACTTCTCCGACCTGTTCTGGCCGGACTTCAAACACGAGGCCATGCAGCACGCATTGGCTGATTTCGCTTCTCGCCAGCGCCGCTTCGGTAAAACGAGCGAGCAGGTTGAGGCTGGAGCCCGGATTTAATGCTTAAACAAAGAATCATCACTGCACTTATCTTGCTGCCAATTGCCTTGTGTGGCTTTTTCCTGCTCGAGGGCAGCGGCTTTGCGCTGTTTATTGGCCTGGTCGTGACCCTGGGTGCCTGGGAGTGGGCGCGTCTTGCCGGCTTTGAGGCGCAAGGTGCACGGGTGCTGTTTGCTGTAGTAGTGGCCGCGCTGCTGTTGGGGCTGCATATATTCCCCGATCTGGCGCCCTGGGTGCTGGGCGCGGCGGTGTTGTGGTGGGCGACAGCGACCTTTCTGGTGCTGACCTTTCCGCAATCGGCTGCGCACTGGTCGAGTATGGCGGCCAGGCTGGTGATCGGTCTGTTGATCCTGCTGCCGGCCTGGCAAGGGCTGGTCCTGATCAAGGCGATGCCGCTGGGCAACTGGCTGATCATGGCGGTGATGGTTCTGGTATGGGGCGCAGATATTGGTGCCTATTTTTCCGGGCGCAAATTCGGCAAGCGCAAGCTTGCCCCCAAGGTCAGCCCGGGCAAAAGCTGGGAAGGTGTATTTGGCGGTCTGTTGCTCAGCCTGCTGATCACCGCGGTCGTGGGTATAGTGCGTGACTGGAGCGCTTCGCAGATGTTTGTTGCACTGCTGGGCGCTGCTGTGATCGTCCTGATTTCGGTGGTGGGCGACCTCACGGAAAGCATGTTCAAACGCCAGGCCGGGGTCAAAGACAGCAGTAACCTGCTGCCGGGCCATGGTGGTGTACTGGATCGTATCGACAGCCTGACGGCGGCGATCCCGGTATTTGCTGTATTGCTGTGGATGGCGGCTTCATGAACCGTCCACAACAGATTACTGTTCTGGGGGCTACGGGTTCCATTGGCCTGAGCACCCTGGATGTTATTGCGCGTCACCCTGACCGCTATCAGGCCTTTGCCCTGACAGGCTACAGCCGTCTCGCCGAACTGCTGGCCTTGTGCATCAAGCACCGGCCGCAGGTTGCCGTGGTGCCGGATGAGCGTGCTGCCAGCCAGTTACAGGCGGATTTGCGCGCAGCCGGGCTCAATACCGAGGTGTTGGTAGGTGAGGAGGGCTTGTGTCAGGTTTCGTCGGCTCCTGAAGTGGATTCGGTGATGGCGGCAATTGTCGGTGCCGCAGGCCTGCGCCCGACACTGGCGGCGGTCAATGCCGGCAAGAAGATCCTGCTGGCCAACAAAGAAGCGTTGGTGATGACCGGCGACCTGTTTATGCAGGCCGTGCGTCGCAGCGGTTCGGTATTGCTGCCCATCGACAGCGAACACAACGCGATTTTCCAGTGCTTGCCCCGGGACTTTTCCCGTGGCCTGGGTAATGTCGGTGTTCGTCGGATTTTGCTGACAGCCTCTGGTGGTCCATTCCGTGAGACGCCGCTGGCAGAGCTTGAGCATGTCACGCCGGATCAAGCCTGTGCTCATCCCAATTGGTCGATGGGGCGCAAGATTTCGGTAGATTCGGCCAGCATGATGAACAAAGGCCTGGAGCTGATCGAGGCCTGCTGGCTGTTTGATGCGCGCCCGGAACAGGTCGAGGTGGTGATCCATCCGCAAAGCGTGATTCACTCGCTGGTCGATTATGTGGATGGCTCGGTGCTGGCCCAGTTGGGCAACCCCGATATGCGTACGCCGATTGCCAATGCCCTGGCCTGGCCTGAGCGGATTGACTCGGGTGTTGCGCCGTTGGACCTGTTTGCAGTGGCGCGGCTGGACTTCCAGCGCCCTGACGAGCAACGCTTCCCTTGTTTGCGTCTGGCTCGCGAGGCTGCCATGGCGGGCAATAGCGCGCCAGCGATGCTCAATGCGGCAAACGAAGTTGCCGTGGCCGCCTTTTTGGACGGGCGAATCCGTTATCCGCAGATCGCGCGTATTATCGAAGACGTATTGAACAGCGAGCCCGTTGTGGCCGTCGACGAATTGGAAGCGGTATTTGCCGCAGATAGCAAAGCCCGGATGCTGGCTGAACAGTGGTTGAGTCGTAACGGCTGAAAGTGATGTGAGCCGGAACCGGACAGAATCGCGGAGAAAGTAGATGAGTGCGCTCTATATGATTGTTGGCACCCTGGTGGCATTGGGTGTGCTGGTCACTTTTCATGAATTCGGTCACTTTTGGGTGGCGCGCCGTTGTGGCGTCAAGGTTCTGCGCTTCTCCGTGGGCTTCGGTACGCCTCTGCTTCGCTGGCATGACCGCCAGGGCACCGAGTTTGTAGTTGCTGCCATTCCGTTGGGTGGCTACGTCAAGATGCTCGATGAGCGCGAAGGCGAAGTGCCCGCCGAGCAGCGCGATCAATCGTTCAACCGCAAGACCGTAGGGCAGCGCATTGCCATCGTTGCGGCCGGGCCAATTGCCAACTTCATGTTGGCCATGGCGTTCTTCTGGGTGCTGGCAATGATGGGCAGCCAGCAGGTGCGGCCGGTCATCGGTGCAGTGGAAAGCGGCAGCCTGGCGGCTCAGGCCGGGCTGACTGCCGGTCAGGAAATCGTCTCCATCGATGGCGAGCCAACCACGGGCTGGTCAAACGTCAACCTGCAGCTGGTTCGCCGTCTGGGCGAAAGCGGTTCGTTGCAGGTGGTGGTGCGTGAGCCGGGTACAACGGCTGAAACGTCCCGTCAGTTGGTATTGAAAGACTGGCTCAAGGGCGCTGATGAGCCGGATCCGATCAAGTCGTTGGGGATTCGCCCATGGCGTCCCGAGTTGCCAGCCGTTCTGGCAGAACTCGACCCTAAAGGCCCTGCCCAGGCTGCCGGGCTTAAAACCGGTGACAAGCTGCTGGCCATCGACGATCAGCCGGTCAAGGACTGGCAGCAGGTCGTGGACTGGGTGCGGGTACATCCGCAAGCCCGTATTGTTTTGCATGTCGAGCGCGACGGTGTGCCGGTAGAGATTCCGGTCACGCTGGCTGCGCGTGGCGAAGGCAAGGCAGCAACCGGTTATCTGGGGGCCGGCGTCAAAGGTGTCGACTGGCCACCATCGATGATCCGTGAAGTCAGCTATGGCCCGCTCGCGGCAATCGGGGAGGGGGCCAAACGCACCTGGACCATGAGCATATTGACGCTCGACTCACTCAAGAAAATGTTGTTCGGCGAGCTCTCGGTAAAAAACTTGAGTGGACCGATAACCATTGCTAAAGTGGCGGGCGCTTCTGCCCAGTCGGGTGTTGCTGATTTCCTGAATTTCCTGGCTTATCTGAGTATCAGCCTCGGGGTTCTGAATTTGTTGCCCATACCTGTACTGGATGGGGGACATTTGTTGTTTTATCTGATCGAGTGGGTGCGTGGTCGCCCCTTGTCGGATCGGGTGCAGGGTTGGGGAATGCAGATCGGTATCAGCTTGGTGGTCGGGGTGATGTTACTTGCCTTGATCAACGATCTGGGCCGTCTGTAAACGCTTCGCTGAATTGCGAATCTGCCGCATTTTGCGGCAGTTTGTTTATTGCCAGTTGGAATAAGAAAGGACTTCATGAAACGTCTGCTGCTAACTGCGGTTCTCGCCGTACTGATGATCGCCGAAGTTCACGCCGAGTCCTTCACTATCTCTGATATCCGTGTCAACGGCCTCCAGCGGGTTTCCGCCGGTAGCGTGTTTGGCGCGTTGCCTCTGAACGTGGGTGAAGTAGCGGATGACCGCCGTCTGGTGGAATCCACTCGTGCGTTGTTCAAAACCGGGTTCTTTCAGGACATCCAACTGGGTCGTGATGGCAATGTGCTTGTTATCACGGTTGTCGAACGTCCTTCCGTCTCCAGCATCACCATTGACGGCAACAAGGCGATCTCCACTGATGACCTTATGAAAGGTCTTAAACAGTCGGGCCTGGCCGAAGGTGAAATCTTCCAGCGCGCCACCCTTGAAGGCGTGCGCAACGAACTGCAACGCCAGTATGTTGCCCAGGGCCGCTACTCGGCGACGGTAGACACCGAAGTGGTGCCCGAGCCGCGTAACCGGGTTGCCTTGAAGGTCAATATCAACGAGGGCACGGTTGCCGCGATCCAGCACATCAACGTGGTGGGCAACACGGTTTTCCCTGAGTCCGACCTGGTTGACCTGTTTGAACTCAAGACCACGAACTGGCTGTCGTTCTTCAAGAACGACGACAAGTACGCACGTGAAAAACTGTCGGGTGACCTTGAGCGTCTGCGCTCCTACTATCTCGATCGCGGCTATATCAATATGGATATTGCTTCGACCCAGGTATCGATCACGCCTGACAAGAAAAGCGTCTACATCACCGTTAACGTGAATGAAGGCGAAAAATACAATGTTGGCGAAGTGAAACTGAGCGGTGACCTCAAGGTTCCGGAAGATCAGATCAAGTCGCTGCTGCTGGTTCAGCCGGGCCAGGTGTTCTCGCGCAAGCTGATGACCACCACCTCGGAGCTGATCACCCGTCGTCTGGGTAACGAGGGCTATACCTTCGCCAACGTCAACGGCGTACCTCAGCCAAACCCTGAAGATCACACCGTGGCCATCACCTTTGTGGTCGATCCGGGCAAGCGTGCTTACGTCAACCGCATCAACTACCGCGGCAACACCAAGTCGGCTGACGAAGTGCTGCGTCGCGAAATGCGCCAGATGGAAGGTGGCTGGGCATCGACTTACCTGATTGACCAGTCCAAGGTCCGCCTTGAGCGTCTGGGCTTCTTCAAGGAAGTCAACGTCGAGACTCCGGCAGTGCCAGGCACTGACGATCAGGTTGACGTGAACTATGCAGTAGAAGAGCAGGCGTCGGGTTCCATTACCGCCAGCGTCGGTTTTGCCCAGAGCGCAGGTTTGATCCTGGGCGGTTCGATTACCCAGAACAACTTCCTGGGTACGGGCAACAAGGTCAGCATTGGCCTGACCCGCAGCGAATACCAGAGCCGCTACAACTTCAGCTATGTCGATCCGTACTGGACAGCTGATGGTGTGAGCCTGGGTTACAACGCTTTCTACCGCACTACCGACTACAAAGACCTGGACGTTGACGTAGCAAACTACTCGGTGGACAGCCTGGGTGCTGGTATCACCATGGGCTACCCGATCAGCGACACATCGCGCCTGACCTATGGCCTGACTGTGCAGCAGGATGAAATCAGCACCGGCCAGTACACCGTTGACGAGATTTTCGACTTCGTAAACCGTGAAGGCGACAAGTACCTCAACTTCAAGGCATCGGTCGGCTGGTCTGAATCGACCCTGAACAAAGGCGTATTGCCGACTCGCGGCAGCTCGCAAAGCCTGGTGTTTGAAACCACCATTCCAGGCAGCGACCTGCAGTTCTACAAGCTGGACTACCGTGCCCAGCTGTTCCAGCCGTTGACCGACACCTACACCATGCGCCTGCACACCGAGTTGGGCTATGGTGATGGCTATGGTTCCACCGAAGGCCTGCCGTTCTATGAAAACTACTACGCGGGTGGCTTCAACTCGGTACGTGGCTTCAAGGACAGCGCTCTGGGCCCACGCAGCACCCCAAGCCGTGGTGCTGGTGTAACCGGTAACGTAGGCACCATTGCCGACCCGGACCAGGATCCGCTGCCATTCGGTGGTAACGTGCTGATCCAGGGTGGTGTGGAAGTGTTGTTCCCTATGCCGTTCGTCAAAGACCAGCGTTCCCTGCGCACCTCCGTGTTCTGGGATGTGGGTAACGTGTTCGACACCAACTGCAAGGGCGATACCAAGGATTGCGATATCGGCTTCAGCAACCTGGCCAGCTCTGTGGGTGTTGGTGTGACCTGGGTGACTGCGCTTGGCCCGCTGAGTTTCAGCTTGGCCATGCCGATCAAGAAACCGGATGATGCCGACACTCAAGTGTTCCAATTCTCCCTCGGCCAGACTTTCTAAAGCCTGACTTCAGATACAGACAACGGATTTTTTAGGAGTGCATCGTGCGTAAGTTGACTCAATTGGTTCTCCTGGCTTCGGTTCTAGTGGCTGGCCCGGCTTTCGCCGACATGAAAATTGCCGTGCTGAACTATCAGATGGCATTGCTTGAATCGGACGCCGCCAAGCGTTACGCCGTAGATGCCGAGAAGAAATTTGGCCCGCAACTGACCAAGCTCAAAAGCCTGGAAAGCAGCGCCAAGGGTATTCAGGACCGTCTGGTAAAAGGCGGCGATAAGATGCAGCAGGGCGAGCGTGAGCGTCTGGAGCTTGAATTCAAGCAAAAGGCCCGTGACTTCCAGTTCCAGTCCAAGGAACTGAACGAAGCCAAAGCCGTTGCTGACCGTGAAATGCTGAAACAGCTGAAGCCGAAACTGGACAGCGCTGTTGAAGAAGTCATCAAAAAAGGCGCCTTTGACCTGGTGTTCGAGCGTGGTGCTGTGATTGATGTTAAACCTCAGTACGACATCACTCGCCAAGTTATCGAGCGCATGAATCAGCTGAAGTAATTATGACTGCGACTATAAAACTCGGCCAATTGGCCGAGTTCCTCGGGGCCACCTTGCGTGGCTCTGCGGAGAAAGAAATCACTGGGCTAGCCACTTTACAAGAGGCTGGCCCAGCTCAGTTGAGCTTTCTGGCCAACCCCCAGTACCGAAAATTCCTTGTCGACTGCCAGGCCGGAGCTGTATTGCTCAAGGCTGCTGACGCCGAAGAGTATCCCGGTGATGCCCTGGTTGTGCCGGATCCTTACCTGGCTTATGCGCGGATTTCCCATCTGTTTGATCCCAAACCCAAAGCCACTGCCGGCGTTCATCCATCGGCAGTGATTGCTGCTGACGCGGTGGTTGACCCTGCGGCGAGCATTGGTGCGTTTGCCGTCATCGAAAGCGGTGCGCGCATCGCTGCCGGTGTCACGGTGGGCCCTCATTGCTTTATCGGGGCGCGTTGCGAAATCGGTGAAGGCGGCTGGCTGGCTCCACGCGTGACGCTTTATCACGATGTTCGCATCGGCAAGCGCGTGGTTATTCAGTCGGGCGCAGTGCTGGGCGGTGAAGGCTTTGGTTTTGCCAACGAAAAAGGCGTGTGGCAAAAAATCGCGCAAATCGGTGGTGTGACCATTGGTGATGATGTCGAAATCGGTGTCAACACGGCCATCGACCGCGGCGCCCTGGCCGATACCGTAATCGGTAATGGGGTCAAGCTGGATAACCAGATCCAGATCGCGCACAACGTTCAGGTCGGTGACCATACGGCCATGGCCGCATGTGTCGGGATCTCGGGCAGCACCAAGATCGGCAAGCACTGCATGCTGGCAGGTGGTGTCGGTTTGGTGGGGCACATTGAAATTTGTGACAATGTATTCTTGACTGGCATGACAATGGTGACCCACTCGATTACCGAGCCTGGCGCCTACTCTTCCGGTACCGCGATGCAGCCGGCCGCCGAGTGGCGCAAAAGTGCGGCACGTATTCGTCAGCTGGACGATATCGCCCGGCGATTGAAACAACTGGAAAAGCACGTCGGTAAGTGACCCCCGGCGGTAAAGCTTCTTCAAAAGGTTAATACAATTTCCATATCAAGCGTGCAGAGCCATTGGTTTGCTTCCTTGATTTGCTAGAGGAGCGCGCCTTAGTCGCGCGCGCCCAATCTTTATTACAGGCTTCCCCACGAAATGATGGACATCAACGAGATTCGCGAATATCTGCCCCACCGTTACCCGTTCCTGCTGGTGGACCGAGTGGTGGATCTGGATGTCGAGAACAAGCGCATTCGTGCCTACAAGAATGTCAGCATCAATGAGCCTTTTTTCAACGGTCACTTCCCGGCCCACCCGATCATGCCGGGCGTGTTGATCATCGAGGCCATGGCTCAGGCAGCCGGCATCCTTGGTTTCAAGATGATGGACCTCAAGCCGGCTGACGGTACACTTTATTACTTCGTAGGTTCCGACAAGCTACGCTTTCGTCAGCCTGTGCTGCCAGGTGATCAACTGATCCTTGAGGCCAAGTTCTTGAGCTGCAAGCGTTCCATCTGGAAGTTCGAGTGCCAGGCAACGGTTGACGGCAAGCCGGTATGCTCGGCTGAAATCATTTGTGCGGAACGCAAACTATGAGTTTGATTGACCCTCGCGCAATCATCGATCCGACGGCCATTTTGGCCGACGACGTCGAGGTCGGCCCTTGGTCGATCATCGGCGCTGGTGTGGAAATCGGCGAGGGGACTGTGATTGGGCCGCATGTGATTCTCAAGGGCCCAACCAGGATCGGTAAGCACAATCGCATCTACCAGTTTTCTTCGGTAGGTGAGGACACCCCTGATCTGAAGTACAAGGGTGAGGAAACTCGCCTGGTGATCGGTGACCACAACGTGATTCGTGAAGGTGTCACCATTCATCGCGGCACCATTCAGGACCGCTCTGAAACCACGCTGGGTGATCACAACCTGGTAATGGCCTATGCCCATATCGGCCATGACAGCGTTATTGGCAACCATTGCATCCTGGTCAATAACTCTGCGTTGGCAGGCCATGTGCACATGGGTGACTGGGCCATCCTGTCCGGTTTTACCCTGGTCCATCAGTTCTGCCACATCGGTGCGCACAGCTTTTCGGGCATGGGCACTGCCATTGGCAAGGACGTTCCTGCATTTGTAACCGTGTTTGGCAGCCCTGCCGAAGCACGCAGCATGAACTTCGAAGGCATGCGTCGTCGCGGCTTCAGTGACGATGCCATCCATGCCTTGCGTCGTGCCTACAAGGTGGTTTACCGCCAGGGGTTGACTGTTGATCAGGCGCTTGCAGAATTGGCCGAGCCTGCTGCTCAGTTCCCGGAAGTTGCCATGTTTGTAGAGTCCATTCGCTCTTCCACTCGCGGCATCACGCGCTAGTCATGGCCAGATTGCGTATCGCGCTGGTAGCGGGTGAGGCCTCGGGCGACATATTGGGTTCGGGGTTGATGCGGGCACTCAAGGCCCAGCATTCTGATATCGAATTTATCGGCGTGGGTGGTCCATTGATGGAAGCAGAGGGCATGAGCTCCTACTTCCCGATGGAACGTCTGTCGGTGATGGGCCTGGTTGAAGTGCTGGGTCGCCTGCGTGAATTGCTCAAGCGCCGCAAGCTGTTGGTTCAGACCCTGATCGCCGAAAAGCCCGACGTGTTTATCGGCATCGACGCCCCCGATTTCACCCTCAATATCGAACTTCAATTGCGTCGTGCCGGGATCAAGACCGTGCATTATGTGAGCCCGTCCGTGTGGGCGTGGCGGCAGAAGCGCGTGCTGAAAATCCGCGAAGGTTGCGATTTGATGCTGACGTTGCTGCCATTCGAGGCGCGCTTTTACGAAGAGCACGGTGTGCCCGTGCGTTTTGTCGGGCATTCGCTGGCAGACACCATTCCTCTTGAGGCCGACAAGGCCGGTGCGCGCGCCGAGTTGGGCCTGCCTGACGGGCCGTTGGTCGCCTTGATGCCGGGTAGTCGTGGTGGTGAAGTTGGCAAGCTTGGCGGGTTGTTTCTCGATGCCGCGCAAATAATCCGCCAAGCTCGCCCTGATGTGCGCTTTGTGTTGCCTTGCGCGAGCGCAGCGCGTCGTGAGCAGATCGAACAGTTGCTGGTGGGGCGCGACTTGCCGCTGACCTTGCTCGACGGCCAGTCGCACCTCGCGCTAGCGGCCTGTGATGCGGTCCTGATCGCATCGGGCACGGCCACTCTTGAAGCCTTGCTGTACAAGCGGCCGATGGTGGTGGCTTATCGTCTTGCGCGTCTCACGTTCTGGATTCTCAAGCGTCTGGTCAAAAGCCCGTATGTGTCGCTGCCCAACTTGCTGGCCCAGCGCATGCTGGTGCCCGAGCTGTTGCAGGATGCAGCCACGCCTGAGGCACTGGCCCGCACCTTGCTGCCTTTGCTTGAGGGTGGTGAAGAGCAGACCCGCGGCTTTGACGAAATTCATCGCACCTTGCGTCTCGACGCTTCCAATCAGGCCGCCAAAGCGGTATTGGACCTGATTGCACAATCCAAATGAGTAAAGTAACCATGCAAATCGGCTTGGACTTCAATCTGGTCGAAGACCTCGTGGCGGGTGTCGATGAAGTGGGTCGTGGCCCCTTGTGCGGTGCTGTGGTAACGGCCGCCGTGATTCTCGACCCCAATCGGCCTATCGCCGGGCTCAATGATTCGAAAAAGCTCACTGAAGCCCGTCGCGAAAAGCTCTTCGACGAAATTCGTGAAAAAGCACTGAGCTGGTGCATTGCCCGGGCCGAAGTCGAAGAAATCGACGAGCTGAACATTCTGCACGCCACCATGCTGGCCATGCAGCGCGCTGTTGAAGGACTGAGCATTACCCCGAAACTGGCCATGATCGACGGTAATCGTTGCCCCAAGCTGGCCATGCCAGCCGAGGCCGTGGTCAAGGGCGATAGCAAGGTACCGGCAATTGCCGCGGCATCGATTCTGGCCAAGGTCAGCCGTGACCGCGAAATGGCTGCATTCGAGCTGCAGTACCCTGGCTATGGCATTGGCGGGCACAAGGGTTACCCAACGGCCGTTCATCTTGCAGCCCTCGAGCGCCTGGGGCCTACACCGATACATCGCCGTTCGTTTGGTCCGGTGCGTCGTGCTTACGAGGCCCTTGAAGGCCTTTAGCCATAAGGCTGATGTTTTTGCCAAGGCCCGGTACAATCCGGGCCTTGTTGTTTCTCAAAGCT